>JBBSUL010000072.1:0-17832 GCA_038234375.1 Solirubrobacterales bacterium
CCCGCGGGGCACCCCGCCGATGCCCAGCGCGAGGTCCAGCGACAGCGAACCGGTGGGGATCGCCTGCACCCGGACCTGGGCCTCGGGGTCCCCCATGCGCATGACCGAGCCCTTGCCGAACTGGCGCTCGATCTGCTGCAGTGCGCCCTGGAGCGCGGTATCACGGGCCTTGGCGGCCTTCTCGTCCGAGGTTACGGCCATGTGGGAACTGCCTTTCTCATCAGGTGGTGTCGACATGGTGCCCGTCGCAGCGGACGGAACCGAACGCTAGGCCGCCGTCCCGTGCCGGCGAAAGGCCCACCCTGTGCCGCCGGCGTGCCAGGACTGCGCCGGGTCCGCCGCGGAACGCGCTTCAGCGCTTCAGCGTGACCGTCCGCACCACCGTCGTCGCGCTGCCCGCGGTGTCGCGCACGACGACCGTCGCGCGCAGCTTCCGCGGGCCCGAACGCCCGAACACCCGGCGGCCCGTCGCGGTCAGCGGGACGTTGACGGTCGTGCGGTGACCGGACCGCAGCGTGGCCTTGACCCGCTGGGCCACGGTCGAGGATCCGGCCTTCACGTTGGCGGCGACCTGGCAGCCGACCGGGCACCGCACCGCGAGGCGCACGCGCCGGTCCCGGCGCACGCGGGCCCGCGTGTCGCTCACCCCGCGAACGGACACGCGGCTGGCCGCCACGGCGCTGGACGCCGAGCGCCGGCGGGGCAGCGACAAGACGTCGCACGGGTCCACGTCCAGGGTCTGCCCCCGGTCGGCGAACACCTGCTTGGTCACCGTCGGCGTCGACCGGCCGGGACGCCGGCAGCTCAGGGTCCACGTCTCGCGCCCGCCGGACTTGCGCACGAACGGCCGCGTCGACGGCCCGGCGTGCCAGGTGAACGACCCACCGTCGCCGACCGTGAGCGTCGCCGACACGTGGTCGGGGACCGCCAGCGCCGGCGCCGTCGGGCCGCAGGCGTCCGCGGCGAAGCTGTCGGTGCACCGCGGCGCGGTCACCGTGTCGAAGCGCCTGTCCAGCGTCAGCGTCGCGCCGGCCGGCGCCCGGCCGCGCAGCACCATGTGGTCGCGCGCGTCGGCGGCCTCCTCGGCGGCCAGCAGCAGCGCCTCGCGGACCCCCTTGCCCGCGGCGCTCGTGCCCGCCCGGCCGAGGTACTGGTCGATCACGTGGGTCTGGTAGGTGCCCTGGAAGTCGGGGTCGCCCGGGCGCGCTCCGGCCAGCTCGATCGTGTACCCGTAGGCGCCCTGGGCGGCGTAGTTCCAGTCCTCGGTCGCGCCGTTGACGTCGTACAGCTGGTAGCCGAACTGGCTGTCGTATCCGGTGGCGGCGGCCATCGCGTCACCGAGGGCCTTCAGGCCGGGCTCGTCGGGGGCCGGCCCCAGCGCGCGGAACCCCGGCGGGCGCAGGACGAGCCCGGCGACGTTGTGCAGGGACTGAACCCCGGTGACCGGCAGGTCCTGTGTGAGCTCGTGGACCGCAGCGGCCTCGGGCTCGGACCACGGGCCGCTCCCGCGGTAGGTGTCGTCGTCCGGGGACGTCGAGGCTCCCGCCCCGCCCCAGAACTCCCCGTAGTTGCGGTTGAGGTCCACCCCTCGATGCCGTGCGCAGCCAGCGCCGCTGTCCCCCGCCACGGCCCGGCAGTTGCGACGCTTGAGCGCGGCGGCCGGGTTCAGCTGGCCGCCGGCGGTGGTTCCGCGCGAGTAGGCGAAGGCGTCGGGGTTGACGACGGGGACGACGACGATGCGCAGGTTGGCCAGCAGGGCGGCCACCCGCGGATCGGCCTCACGCGCGACGAGGTCCAACGCGAGCTCGACGGCGACCTCGGCCGAGGCCCATTCGCGAGCGTGGTGCTCGCCGAGGACGACGTAGACGGGCCGCCCGTCGTCGACCCGGCCCACGTTCTGGGCGATCTCCACGCCGGTGATCGCGCGCCCCTCGATCGACCGGCGCGGCAGCACGACCCGGCGCACCAGGCCGGGGTGGCCGGCCACGAGGCCGTCCAGGTCGCCCTGCGTCTCGGCCGGTGTCCGGTAGCTCGTGCGCGTGCTCGGCAGTCCCGACCGGGTCGTGGCCCCGAGGGCGCGTGGCCGCGCCGTCCCGCCGGCGGCCTCCGTGCGCAGCCGCGCGCCGTAGTCGTCCACCACGGTCGCCACCGGCAGGCCGGTGGCGCGCAGGGCCCGGCGGTCGGCGTCCGAATCGGCGAGCACGGTGGCCGCCGTCGCCGTCACGTCCTCGGTGACGTCCAGCCCGAGGGCGCGCAGTTGCGGCACCTGGACGGAGGGGTCGGTGAGCGTCACGCGCTCGGCCGAGACGCGGGCGGACGCGACCCCCGGCGCCGCCGCCAGACCGATGGTGGACACGAGCACGGCCATCAGCCCGCACGACCTCGCACGCCGGGCGACGGGGGCGGTCATCGCGACGGGGGTGCACCCGGCGTCGGTCCGTGCTCCCCGCGCAGCACGCGGCGCACCAGGTGCAGGGCGACCGTCGTGGACCAGTCGCGCACGTCCGTCCGCCGTCCGGGCAGCACCTGGGTGAGCGTCAGCACCGGTCCATCGTCGCAGGTGGCCACGGCGAACACGACGGTTCCCACCGGTTTGTCCTCCGTCCCTCCACCCGGGCCGGCGATCCCCGTCACCCCGATCGCGAGGTGCGCGCCCAGGCGGGCCACCGCCCCGGTGGCCATGGCCTCGGCGACCGGCTCGGACACCGCCCCGTGCGCGGCGATCAGCGCTGGATCGACCCCGAGCAGCTCGGTCTTGGCCGCGTCGGCGTAGGACACGACGCCGCCCACGACGTACTCGGAACTGCCGGCCAGGTCGGTCAGGCGGCCGGCGATCAGCCCGCCGGTGCACGACTCGGCGGCGGCGATGCGCCGGCCCTGCTGACGCAGGAGCGCGGCGACCTGCTCGTCGACGCTGGAGCCGTCGTCGCTGAACAGCGTGTCCGCGTGACGCTCGCGGATCGCCGACACGAGCGCGGTGTACGTGTCGGCGTCCTGCTCCTCGTAGCGCGTGACGATCTCCAGCTCGCCCCGGCGCTGGCACGTGGTGACCTCCAGCGCGCCGACGGCAATCCCGGCCTCCTGCGCCCGCCTCAGCGTCTCGGCGATCTCCGACTCGGGCGTCCCGAACAGCCGCAGCATGTGCTGGACGTACCGCGTCCGGCCTCCGGTGGCCGCGGCGAACGCGTCGGTGGCCACCGCGACCTCCCACATGGGCTGCAGCTCGCGCGGCGGACCGGGCAGCACGACGATCGTCGGTCCGTCACCGATCGGCGGGACCACGAGCCCGGGTGCGGTCCCCACCGGCTCGAGGATCGTCGCCCCCTCGGGCACGACCGCCTGCTTGCGATTCGCCTCCCGCAGCGCTTCGGGGTCCAGGTCCGGCCAGCGCTCGGCGAACGGGCGCAGGATCTCGGCGATCCGCTCCTCCAGGCCGGCGTCCAGCGTCATCGCGCGCCCCTGGAACTCGCCGACGACGGTCGCGGTCAGGTCGTCGGCGGTCGGCCCCAGACCGCCGCTGGTGACCACCAGGTCCATCCCCTCCGCCGCGAAGAACCGCAGCGCGCCGGAGATGTCCTGGGGGCGGTCGCCCACGACGGCGATGTGCGCCGCGTCGATGCCGAGCTCACGCAGGCGCTCGACCACCCACGGGCCGTTGCGGTCGATCACCCGCCCGGTCAGTACTTCGGTGCCCGTGACGATGATCCCGGCGCGGCAGCTCATCCGGCGGCCCTACGAGCAGTCCGGGCGCTTGGACCGGGGCAGCGCGCTGAGCCCGTTCTTGGTGATCTGGACGAAGACCCCCGCCGCGCTGCTGGCGTCCGACGGCACGCGCCGCTTCTTGCCATCCACGCGCAGCTCGGCGTTGGCGTTGCCCAGCACCAGGCGGAAGCGGCTGGAGCGGAAGGTGCTGACCTTCGAGTCGGCGGTCAGGGTGGCGCCGTTGATCAGCGCACGGCGCTGGCCCTTGGCACGCAGGCACGCGTACACCTCGCCGGTGGGGACGATCTTCAGCTTCACGACCGTGGACGGCTTCTTCTTCGGCTCCGGCGCGGGCGCGGCGGTGGAGGCCGTGGTCGGCCGCGGCGTGGGCTGCGCGGTCGCCGACGTCGCGGTGGACGAGCCGGCCGCCGTCGAGGCCGGTTGGTCGTCGCTGCCGCCCAGGCGGCTGAGCACGAAGATGACGACGGCCAGCGCCAGGCCCAGGCCGGCCAGCAGGTAGGACCGGGGGATCGACCGCGGGCCGGACGGCCGTCCGCCCCCGGTGCGGGCGGACGAGCGCGGCGGCCCGATCGGGGCCAGCTCGTGGTCGGACAGCGACTCGTGGCGGAGCTTGTACTCCTCCACCAGCAGCTTGGCGTCCAGGTCCAGGGCCTCGGCGTAGGTCCGCAGGAACGTCTTGACGTAGGTGGGCCCGGGCAGGAGGCCCCACTCCTCGTTCTCCAGCGCACGCAGGTACTTGGCGCGGATCTTCGTCTCGGACTCGATCTCCGAGATGTCGATCCGCGCGCGCATGCGCGCCTCGCGCAGGGTGGGTCCGATCTCCGGCATCCGGGGTGGAGGCTACCGGGGCGCCGTCAGGGCCCGGGATGTCCTCGACGGCGTGAGAGCCCGGAGGACGCCCGCGTCGCGCCTCACGTGTCCAGCGCCTCCACGGGGTCGGGGAGGACGGGGAGGACCGTGTCGGGCGGGCCGCCGGCGGTCGCATCCTCGTCCGGCCGGACGCCCTCCCCGTCACCGCGCCCGACCAGCGAGGCCAGGACGCGCGGCAGGTCGACCTCGGAGACGAGCACGGTGCGAGGCTTGGAGCCCTCGTAGCCGGAGATGACCCCGCGGCGCTCGAGCATGTCGATCAGGCGCCCGGCGCGCGTGTAGCCCAGGCGCAGGCGGCGCTGGAGCATCGACGTCGAGGCGGTGCCCATCTCGACGACGAGCGCGATCGCGTCGGAGAGCAGCGGGTCCTCGTCGGGGTCGAAGCCGTCGTCGTCGACCTTCTTCTCCGCGTCCTCGCAGACGACCTCCTCCAGCAGGTCCTCCCGGATCTCCGGCTCGCCCTGCTGGGCCCAGAACGAGGTGATCTTCGCCACCTGGGCCTCGTCGATGTAGGCGCCCTGGATGCGGTGCAGCTTCGAGGAGCCGACGGCGCTGAACAGCATGTCCCCCATCCCGAGCAGCGACTCGGCGCCGTTCTGGTCCAGGATGACCCGCGAGTCCGTCTGCGAGGAGACGCTGAAGGCGATCCGCGACGGGACGTTGGCCTTGATCATGCCGGTGATGACGTCCACCCGCGGGGACTGGGTGGCCAGGACGAGGTGGATGCCGACCGCCCGGGCCTTCTGGGCGATGCGGATGATCGAGTCCTCCACGTCGCCGGGCGCGACCATCATGAGGTCGGCGAGCTCGTCGATGACGCAGAGGATGTAGGGCAACGCCTCCTGCTCGTGCTCGCGACGGTGCTTGTTCAGCTCCGGCAGCGATCGCGTGCGGGCCATCGACATGATCCCGTAACGCCACTCCATCTCCCGGACGAGGTTCTGCAGCGCGTTGGCCGCCGCGCGCGGGGAGGTGATGACCGGCGTCAGCAGGTGCGGGACGGCCTCGTAATGGTTGAGCTCGACCTGCTTTGGGTCGACGAGCACGAGCCGCACCTCCTCGGGCGTGGCGCGCAGGAGGATCGAGCTGAGCATCCCGTTGATGCACGCCGACTTGCCCGCCCCGGTGGTGCCCGCGACGAGCAGGTGGGGCATCTTGGCCAGGTCGGCGTGGATGGCGGCGCCGCTGACGTCCTTGCCCAGCCACACCGTCAACGGGCTGGAGCCCTGCGGCGGCGGGCCGTACACGTCGCCGAGGGTGACCATCTGGCGGTTGAGGTTGGGGACCTCGACGCCGACGGCGGTCTTGCCCGGGATCGGCGCGAGGATGCGGATCTCGGTCGCCGCGAGGGCGTAGGCCAGGTCGTCCTTCATCTGGGCGACCTTGGACATCTTGATGCCGGGGGCGAGCTTGAGCTCGTAGCGGGTGATGTGCGGGCCGGCCACCGCGCCGATGACCTTGGCGTCGACCTTGAAGTGCGCGAGTGCCTCGATGAGACGTACGGCGGTGTCCTCCTGGCCGCGCAGGTCCGGACGCTGGTCGGCCGCGGCCGACCGGGTCAGCAGCGCCGTCCCCGGACGCGTCCACTCCACCCCGTCCTCCAGCTCCAGGCGCGCCTGCTCCCCCACGGGGATGGCGGAGGGCTCGGTCTCTTCCTCGAGCGGCTGCGGGTCGGCGGGCTCAGGGACATCCTCGAGGCCGACCGTGCGGGCGGGTGCCGGTGCGGTCGGCGGGGACACGGGGACGGGACCGCCGAACAGGTCGGGGTAGCGCAGGGCGCCGTCGAGCTCGACGGCCGGCTCGCGCGGGCGGATGAACACGTCGACGTCGACGTCGTCGGCGTCTGGGGGCGTCATCCCCCGTCGGTGCACGACCGTCGAGCGCGAGGGGCCTTCCCCCGCGTCGTCGTGGTCCGGCTGGTCGCCGTCCCACGGTCCGTCGTCGACGTCGTCAGCGCCGTCCTCGTCCGGCGCGCCCCGCCGCGCGCCACCCGTTCGCAGCACGCCGGTGGCGTCCGCGGCCACCGTCGCGGTCGCGGTGAGGACGCCGGCGATCGTCGCGCCGGTCAGCAGCAGCACGCCGGCCATGAGCAGGAAGACGGCGACGATGTGGGTGCCGATGGTGCCCAGGAGGGTCGAGCAGACCCAGTGCAGGGCCTCCCCCGTGATCCCGCCGCGCGCCTGGAAGGTCCCCGACTCCCAGAAGGCGCCGTGCGCACCACCGGGACCGAGCCCCAGCGTCCCGGCGCTCAGCCCGAGCAGCAGGGCGACCGTCAGGCACGCGGCACCGGCCCGGAACGGACGCAGGGTCGGCAGCACCGGCTGCAGGACGATGAGGCCACCGGCGGCGACGAGCGCGACCGGAACGGCGTACCGCAGCTCGCCCACCAGCCAGCCCATGCCGTCGACGACCCCTGCGCCGAGCGCCCCGCCATCCCACCCCAGGTACAGCGGGAAGGCCAGGAAGACCCCGAGGGCCACCATCGCGAGCCCGACGAGGTCGAGCTGGTGGCGCTCGAGCACCGGCAGGCGTGGTGCCCACGTCGCGGTGGAGCGATGGGCGCGCACGGGCGCACGGGCGGAGGAGGACTTGCGAGCAGGCGGCATGGGCTTCCGCGCACCTTCGACGCGGAGGCCCGCGACCCTGCCCCGGGGGCTGGCGCCGGTGACGGTTCACCCATCCACCGAAACGCCCGCTTGAAGCCTGCTTCATCCGGTCCACATACGATGTCGTCCATGCCGGACACCGATCGTGCTGCCCGCGTCCTGGTCGTCGAGGACGACGACGACATCGCCCAGGTGCTGCAGCGCTCGCTGCGCCTGGAGGGCTACGAGGTGAAGATCGCCGGCGACGGGCAGGCGGCGCTCGACGTCGCCGGGTCCTTCGTCCCCGACCTGGTCATCCTCGACCTCGGGCTCCCGAAGATCGACGGGATCGAGGTCGCGCGGCGTCTGCGGGAGAGCGACGACGTCCCGATCCTCATGCTCACCGCCCGTGACGCCCTGGAGGCGCGCGTGGAGGGCCTGGACTCGGGGGCCGACGACTACCTGGTCAAGCCGTTCGAGCGCCAGGAGCTGCTGGCCCGGATGCGTTCGCTGCTGCGCCGCCGCCCTCCGCGCGGGAGCGCGTCGGTCGTGGTGGCCGACCTGTCGCTGAACCCGGACACCCACGAGGTGCGCCGCGACGGCCGCGACATCGAGCTGACCCAGCGCGAGTTCGAGCTCCTGGAGTACCTGATGCGCAACGAGCGCATCGTCGTCCCCCGCCAGCGCCTGCTCGAGGAGGTCTGGGGCTATGACCCGTTCGCGACGACGAACACGATCGAGGTCTTCGTGAGCAACCTGCGGCGCAAGCTGGAGGCCGGCGGCGAGGAGCGGCTGCTGCACACCATCCGCGGGGCGGGGTACGTGCTGCGTGCTTGAGCGCTATCCGATCCGGTGGCGCCTGGCGGGGATCTCGGCCCTGCTGACGTTCCTGATCCTCTCGGTCTTCGCCACCGTGGTCGGCGAGCTCACGGTCCGGCGGATCCGCAGCGACTTCTCCAACCAGTTGCAGGTCACCGCCGACAACCTCTCCAGCCGCCTGGAGATCACCGTCGGACGCTCCCGCCGGGGGATCACCGTCAACCCCGACCTGGACATCGTCGCCGCCCCGGAGAACGCGAGCATCCGCGTGCTGGACGGCTCGTTCAACACCCTGAAGCGCTCCCGGGGCGCCCCGTACCTCGGCCGGCCCTCGACCGAGGGGCTGAGCACGTTCAGCGGGCGCCGGGTGGCGACCAAGCGCGTCGTCCTGCTCGACGCCGACGGCCGACGCGCCGGCGAGGTGTACCTGCAGTACGCCCGGCGGCTGTCCGACGTGCAGGCCACGGTGGGCCGCGTGCGGTTCCTGCTGCTGTTCGGCGTCCTCAGCGGGACGGCGGTGGCCTTCGGCGGCGGCGTGATGCTCGCGCGGCGGGCCATGAAGCCGATCGCCGACCTGACCACGGCGACCCGGGAGATCGCCCGCACCCGCGACCCCAACAGCCGGGTGCCGATTCCTGACGCCGACGACGAGGTCGCCGAGCTCGCGCACACGCTGGACGACATGCTCGTCGCCCTGGAGGCCTCGCGGTCGGAGACGAACACGATGCTCATGCGGCAGCGGCGGTTCGTCGCGGACGCCAGCCACGAGCTGCGCACGCCGCTGACCAGCGTCCTGGCCAACCTGGAGCTGCTCAGCGAGGTACTGGAGGGCGAGTCCCAGGACGCCGCCCGCAGCGCCCTGCGGTCCTCGCAGCGCATGCGGCGCCTGGTCGCCGACCTGCTGCTCCTGGCGCGCGCGGACTCCGGACGCGAGGCCACCCGTGGCACCGTCGACGTCGCCGCGGTCGCGCGGGACGCGGCCGGGGAGCTGCAGTCGATCGCCGGCGAGCACGCCTTCGCGCTGGAGCTCGACTCCAGCGCCCCGATCCACGGCACCCAGGACGACCTGCACCGCATGGCGCTGAACCTGATGGAGAACGCCCTGCGCTTCACCCCGGCCGGCACCCGCGTCGAGGTCAGCGTCGAGCGCACGGCCGACCAGGTGATCCTCGCGGTCGAGGACGACGGGCCCGGGGTCCCCGAGGACCTTCGCGACCGGGTCTTCGAGCGCTTCGTCCGCGGGGCCGGCGACGGTGGCGGCTCCTCGGGCCTGGGCCTGGCGATCGTCAAGGCAGTCGCCGAGGGCCACGGCGGCACCGTGGCGATGGCGCCGCCGCTGGACGGCGTCGGCGCGCGCTTCGTCGTCGCGCTGCCACTGCTGGCCACCGCGCTGCCCATGGACGTCGACGCCCCCGAGGAGGCCCGGGCCTGAGCAGCACCGGCGGGTACGCCCGTCGTCGGGCGTCGTGTCCGTCAGCCCGCGGGGGCAGGCGGGAGCCCGGCGAGCTTGCGCAGCAGCCGGTTCAGCTCGGTGCGCTCGCCGGGGTGCAGGGCCCCGAACGTCTCGTGCGCGATCCGGTCGGCCACGCTGCGCGCGGCGGTCAGGCGCTCGCGGCCCGCCGGCGTGAGGTGGACGGCCCGCTTGCGGCGGTCGGTCGGATGGGGACGGCGCTCGGCCAGGCCGGCGTGCTCGAGGCCGTCGAGCATCGCGACCATCGTCGACGGGTCGATGTGCGTGGCGTCGACGAGCTCCTGCTGGGCGAGCCCGGGCGCCGAGTCGATCACCACCATCGCCAGGAACTGGGGCGGCCGGAGGTCGAGGTCCTCCATGGCGGCGAAGAAGTCCTCGCGGGAGCGAGCGCCGACCCAGTTCAGGAGGAAGCCGGAGAACTCCCGCCTTCACCCGCTGGGTCCTTGCGCACCGCCGGCTGGTCGCCGGCTTCTGGATCGTGCTCACGATCATCGGGATGGCGACGGCGGGCGCCGCCACCAAGGCCATGGACCAGAAGTTCTCGGTCCCCGGCAAGGAGGGCTGGGAGACGAACAAGCAGATCGCCCAGACCTACCGGGGCACCGGCGGCAACGCCGCGCCGTTGGTGCCCGTCGTCACCCTCCCGGCCGGACGGACCGTGTCGGATCCGGCGGTCCGCAAGGACCTGGAGGCGGTCGAACGGACACTCGGCCGCGCGCTGCCCGGCAGCCGGGTCGCCGGCTACGGGTCGACCGGGGACAAGGCGTTCGTGTCCGCCGACGGCGGCACCGCGTTCGCCGTCGCCTACCCGACCCCTGACCCCGACCAGCCGTTCGGCAACAACCCGATGGCCGAGAAACGAGCGCGCGCGGCGTTGGCGGGCGCGACGGTGGCCGGGGCACCGGTCCGGTTGGCCGGGTTCGACGCCCTGACCGCACAGAGCGGCGACAGCAACGGCCCCGGCGTCCTCGTGGAAGCTACGGCCGGAGGCATCGGGGCCCTGGTCGTGCTGGCGTTCGTGTCCGGATCATTCCTCGCCCTGGTCCCGATCCTGATGGCGATCCCGGCGATCATGACGTCCTTTCTCACCGTCTACGGCCTGACGGCGATCACCGGCATCTCGCCGATCGTGCAGTTCCTCATCGCCCTCATCGGCCTCGGGGTGGCGATCGACTACTCGCTGCTCGTCGTCGTGCGCTGGCGGGAGGAGCTCGCCCACGGCGCCACCGGGGACGAGGCGATCATCAAGGCCATGGGCACGGCCGGGCGCGCCGTGGTGTTCTCGGGCACGACCGTCGCCGTCGGGCTGCTGGCGCTGATCGTGCTGCCGCTGCCCTTCCTGCGCAGCGTCGGGATCGGCGGGATGGTCATTCCCCTGCTCAGCGTCGCCGTGTCGCTGTCGCTGCTGCCGGTCGTGCTGCACAGCTTCGGCCCGCGCCTGGACTGGCCCCACCGGCGCACCGACGACAAGGCGTCGGCGGCGTGGACCCGCTGGGCGGAGGGGGTCCTCAAGCGACGCTGGGCCGCCGCGGGTCTGGCGCTCGCCGTGCTTGCGCTGCTCGTCGCCGCGGCGTCGCAGCTGCAGCCCGGCGTGTCCGATCCGAACGCGCTGGCCAAGCCGGAAACGCCAAGCAGGGGCTCATGGCGCTGGAGCGCTCGGGCATCGGGGCGGGCGCGCTGCTCCCTCACGAGATCCTCGCATCCCAGGCGGGCGCGCCGAAGGTGGCCGCGGCGGTCGGCGCCATCGACGGCATCCATGGTGCGGTCGCGCCGTCCGCCTGGCGAGCGGACGGCACCGCCGTGGTGGCCGCGTTCCCGACCCAGGACGGCTCCAAGAGCGCCGCGTGAGCTCGTCGACCCGATCCGCAGCGCGGCCCGCGCGGCGGATGCCCGGTCGCGTCTCGGCGGCGAGGTCGCCCAGAACGCGGACTTCATCGACGCGGTCTACGGCTCGTTCCCGGTCATGATCGCGCTGATCGCCATCATCACCTTCATCCTGCTCGCGCGGGCGTTCCGCTCGCTGCTGCTCCCCGCCAAGGCGGTCGTCCTCAACGTCATCAGCGTCGGGGCCGCCTGGGGCGTGCTGCAGCTCGTGTGGCAGTCCGGCCACGGCTCGGACGAGATCTTCGGCATCGCGGCCACCGGCTCGATCACCGCGTGGATCCCGCTCATGGTGTTCGCGTTCCTGTTCGGCCTGTCGATGGACTACGAGGTGTTCATCCTCGCCCGCATGCGGGAGGAGTACGACGCGACCGGTGACACCGATCTCGCCGTGGTCCGGGGGATCGGCCGCACCGGGCGCCTGGTCACGAGCGCGGCGCTCATCCTGTTCCTCGCCTTCGTGTCGATGGCGTCGGGGCCGGAGACCGATATCAAGGTCCTCGCGACGGGCCTGGCCGCGGGCATCCTCATCGACGCCACGATCATCCGGGCGCTGCTCGTCCCGGCGGTCGTCTCGCTGTTCGGGCGCTGGAACTGGGTCCTGCCGGTGGGCGCCGCCCGGGTGCTGCGCGTGGAGCCATCGCTGCCGCCGCGCACGGCGGACGCCGGAGCGGCGGCGTAGGGCACGCCGTCAGCCGGCGTCGGGAGGCGGTGCCGTCGGGGACGGTGCGGGCACCGCGGCGCCCAGGCGGACCGACTCCTCGGCCACCCACCCCAGCGCCGCGTCCACGACGGGCACCGGCCGGCGCCGCACGGCGCGCAGACGGCCCACGAGCCGGCGCCCGGAGGCCGGCAGGTCGTCGACCGGGGTGGCCGCCCCCAGGACGGCCGCGGTCTCGGCGAGCATCCGCACGCGCCGCAGTCGCGCCACCGCCAGCAGCGAGACCCGGCGCAGGCCCTCGCTGCCGGCCGCGCTGCGCACCCAGACGGCGATGAGGACGAGCAGGGCCACGCGCGCGCTGCGGCGCAGCGCCGCGTCCGATCCGATCCCGCCGACCAGGCCGAAGCCGAGCGTCGAGAGCGCCAGCGGCGCGGCGATCGCGACCCCGCGCAGGACCGACCGGCCGTCGGCGGGGCCGAGCGCCCAGGCCACGCCGAGGACGATCGCGATGGCCGCGAGCGCGCGCACGTCGGTACTGGCCAGGGCAGCGACGAAGCCGACGACGGCGCCGAGGACCATTGCCCCGGCGTGCGGCCGGGGTGCCGGTGCCGCAGCCGGGGCGGTCGGCGACCCCGCGGCCGCCGCCACGGCCTCGTCCTCCCACCGTGACAGGCCGCGCCGGATGACCCACGCCTGGATCAGGCCCGCCGCCCCCGACCACGCCACGAGCGAGGCGAAGGTCAGCAGCAGCGCCGCTGCGGTTCCCGCGGGCAGGAAGGAGACCGCGTCGCGTGCGCGGTCGTAGGTCCCGAGGTAGGCGTCCAGCCCGATGAGCACGACGATCGAGAAGGTGCTCGTGGCCGCATAGAAGGCGGTGCGCACGGCCGCCGCCGCGGCAGCAAGGACGAGAAACGCCCGCCCGCGCGAGTCCAGCACGCCCACCAGCGGCGCGCTGATGGCGTGCGGGACGGGGATGCCCATGCGCGCGGGGCCCATGATCGCGGTCGTCTCGACCAGGCTCGCGGTCGCGGTCGCGTACCCCGCGCGCGCGCCGTGGCACTGCGCGGCACGGGCGAGCGGGACGCCGGCCGCGACGCCCACCGTCCAGCCCAGGGGCACCGCGCGCGCGACCAGGAAGGTCAGCGCGGCGACGTTCGCCATGCCGCCGAGCTCGCGGGTGCGGTCGGTCTCGGCGTGGCCGTCCGGCGTGGCCGCGGCGGGCCGGGGGTCGTCGGTGCGTCTCACAGGTCGATTCCACTCTACGGAGGCCCGGCGCGATGTCAGCATGCTTGCGTCCGCGTATCGGTACATGTGTACGACACTTACGTATTGTCGACATACAGTGTTAGGTTCAAAATCTCCAACGCTCGTTGGAAACTCGTCAACCCGTTAGGGACTCGGAGGCTTCATGCGTTACATCTCGGTCTGGCTATGGGCGGCGCTTGGCGGCGCCGTACTTCAGTTCGTTGCCCTTGGCTCGAACTTCTACGTCGTCAACCCCGGCACGAAGATGGCTATGACGAAGGACGCCTGGCTCGGTGTCCCGCACCTGTCGGACCTGATCCTTGCCTCGGCCGTCGTCACCATCGCCGCGGTGATTTTTGCGGCCCGCGGACGCAGCCCGCTCCGCGGCCGCACGCTTGGCATCGCCGTCGGCGTCGTGGGGCTGCTGGCCACCGTCCAGCTCGTCTACCGCTTGTTCGTGCCGCCGTTCGGGTGCCTGAGCTACAACTGTGGCACGACCTCCACCTCCGACGTGACCATCCTCGCCGGCATGTGGATCGCCCTGGCCGGCTGCGCGATGGCGCTGCTCGGCGGGCTCGGCCACGCGTTCAGCGCGGCGGCGCGCCGGACCCAGGTCGTCCCGACGATCGCGCCGCAGCAGGCAGGGATCACGCCCTGGCTCGGCGTCAGCGCGATCGGTCTCGTCGTCGCCTTCGTCGCGCCGTTCACCGCGTTCAAGGCGTACAAGGTCGAGGGCTTCTTCGGCGCCAAGGGCAGCTCGACCTGGGGCGGCTGGCTCTCGCTGCCGCACACGAGCAGCCTCGTGCTCGCGCTCATGGCCATCGGGGTCGCCCTCGTCGTCGCGGCCGCCCGCCGTCGCGCGCCCCTGTCGCCGGCCGCCATGGGCGCCGGTGTCGCGCTGCTCGCGTTCGTCGTCTTCGCGCGTGAGCTGTACCGCACCCTGCAGTCTCCGTTCAGCTCGGCCGGCGGTGCGAGCAACGTGGACGTCGGCACGGTGACCACCCTGCCGGCGTTCTGGGTGGGCCTCGCCGCCGCGGGGATCGCCACCGCCGCGGGAATCGTGCAGGTCGTCCTGTACTACCGCGAGTCGATGGCGGAGTCCGAGAGCCGCTCACGCGTCGCCACCGGGCGTTTCGAGCCCGGAACGGCCAGCTGAGAGCACCCGAACGGCTACCACGACGTTTTCGCACCAACCACACCGAAGGGAGACACGATGAGACTGCACACATCAACGAGGGACCCCATCGAGACCATGCGGCGCCTGCAGCGCCGTGAGCGCACCATGTGGTGCGGAGGCATCGCCGGCGGCCCCCCGGCGGCTCAGGAGCTGCTGGGCGGTGGCCTGACGAGCCTCGTGCCGGCCGCCATGCTCGGCCTGCTGGTCCTCGCCGCGGCGAGCATGATGGTCCGCCGCTGGGGCGGCCGCCCGCCGGTGCTGCCGGCCGGCGAGGCGCCCGCGCCGCGCCCGCGCCGCGACGAGCGCCACGAGGACGCGCACGCTCCCGCCGCCCTGCCGGCGCCGGCGTAAGGTCCCGTCCCCCCTTGGTCCGGCGACCCACCGGTCCGAGGGTTCGGAGCGGGACCCCCTCAGGCAGTTGTGAAAGCGGCGGCGCGCCATCCTGGTCGCGCCGCCCTTCGACGGGCCGTCGCCGGCCACGGCAGGCGATGCATGTCGACCGGCCTGACCGGCGGGAAACATGAGCCCCCCGTCAGTCGGCGAACGCGTCGTCGGGGTCCTGGCCTCGCCGAAGACCCGGCTGTCGATCCTCGCGGTCGTCCTCGTCGTGGCCGCCGTGCTGGCGATCACCGTGGGCACGCCCAGCAAGCAGGGCATCGAGGACACGGTCAACTCGGCCGGGGTCGCCGCCCCGCTGGTGTACGCCGCGATCTACATCGGCCTCACCGTCCTGCTCGTCCCGGGTGCGCTGCTGACCGCCGCCGGCGGCGCGGTGTTCGGCATCGCCGCGGCGACCGCCCTGACCGTCGTCAGCGCCACGATCGCCGCGTGGATCTCGTTTCTCATCGGGCGCAGCGTCGGCCGCGAGCAGGTCGAGAAGATCGCCGGCCGGCGCCTCGGCGCCCTGGACACGTGGATCGGGCGCAACGGGTTCCTCGCCGTCCTCTACGTGCGCCTCATCCCGCTGATCCCGTTCAACGTGCTCAACTACGTCGCGGGCGTGACGGCCGTCCGGCTGCGCAGCTACGTCCTGGGGACGTTCATCGGCATCATCCCCGGCACCTACGCCTACACCGCGCTGGGGGGCTCGCTGAGCCGGCCGCGATCCCCGGAGTTCATCTCGGCGGTCGGCCTGTTCGTCGTGCTCGCGGGCGGAGCCCCGATCGCCCAGCGGATCACGCGCCGGCGCGGCCTGGCGCCGGATCCGGAACCGGACGCCGAGGACCCCGCCGAGGACCCGAGCTCGGACGAGGCTCACGCGGCCAGCCAGCCACAATCGTGAGACCCGCCCTGGCCGCCGCCCCGGGCCATCAGCCCCCGGAGGCCGGCCGGGTTCGCCCCCCGCCGGTACCTTTGGCACGGTGCTGACGACATCGCACGCCTTCTGGGCCCTGCGGCTGCCCGCTGCCCCCGGGGTGCGCGCCTGGCGGACGGCCGGCGCGATCAGCCCCGACGTACCCGCGATCGCGCTTGTCGGTGTGTTCCTGCCGGGTGCGCGCGGCCGTGCCCGCGGAGACCTGTTTGACCGCGTCTACCACCGCAGCCCGTGGCGCGAGGTCCACCTGGCCCTGCACAGCGTGCTCCCGGCGCTCGCGCTGCGGACGGTCGCCCGCCGCCCCGGACGGGCTCGCGCGTACGCCGACGGCTGGCTCTCCCACCTGGCGATCGACTTCGTGACCCATCACGACGACGCCTGGCCACCGGCCTGGCCGGTGTCCGGCTGGCGGTGGCGCTCGCCGGTCTCCTACTGGCAGACCGAGCATCACGCGCGAACGTGGGCGGCGGCCGAGACCGCCGCGCTGGTCCTCGCCACCGTCACCGTCGATGCGCCGCGCGACCGCGCCGCCGCCATGCTGCCCATCGCCCTGGCCGGGTTGGGGGTCACCCGGGGCGTCAGCCGTCGGCGGCAGGCCGCATGCGAACGGGACCCGGCCCGCACCACCACGGCCGTCGATGCGTGAGCGTTGGTCGCTCCGATCCCGTGTGTTGGCCGCGGCTCAAGGGTGTGTCCGCTCAGTCCCGCAAGCCAGGACGCAGCGGGGCCGCCCCGGGCGTTGCACGCCGACGCTCGCGGTGGGCCGCTGGTGTCGCGCCCGCTGACACCTGATATGGGGGTCGTCCTGTCAAGTGGGAGTGTGTGATCGCGAACGTCTGGCGGTCGGGTTTAGGGGGTGGTGTGTGGGCCGGGTTCTCGGGGCGGGCCGCCGCTGCGCGACGACTGATCTGCCTGATATTCGCGGGCTGGGTACCGCTGGACCGTTGTGCGTCGCTGGCTGACTGTCTGATGATCGAGCGCGCCCCTTGGGTGGGGTGCTCACAGGTGTCTCGTCAGCCATGGAGCGCGACGGGGCGGCCAGCCCCGACAGCCCGGCCGGATTGTCGTCGAGGTTCAGGTGCGGGTGATCTCCCAGCAGAAGTGGGCCAGCTCGCGGGCAACGGCGATGTTGGTGACGGTGGCGCGCTTGCCGCGGATCTGGTGCAGCTCGCGCCAGCGCTGATGCAGGCGACGCTGGGCGCGCCACGCGCAGTCCACGGTGACCGGGCCGGCGTCCTGCTGGCGGCGGCGCAGCGTGGCGCTCATGCGCGGCGGCTTGCGGTAGTGCCAGGCCGCTTCGACCAGCAGCCGGCGCCCGCGCTGAGAGCCGGCCTTGGTGATCGACCCGACACGGCGCCGCTCACCGGTGGTGTTCTCCGATGGCACGATCCCCAGGAACGCTGAGACGTGCATCGGCTTGTCAAACCGCTGCAGGCCGCGGGTCTCGGCGGCCAGGCCCATCGCCGAGAGCGTGTCGATCCCGCGCAAACAGCGCAGCCGGGCGACCTCCCCGGCCAGGCTGCACGCCCGGGAGACCTCTTCGATGTGCCCATCAAGCCGGTCACGACGGGCCAACAGGCTGTCGTGGGCGTGCAGGTAGTCCTGGAAGACCGCCTCGGTGCACACATCCTCAAAGCGCAGCGAGGCCAGCCAGTTACGGTGCTCGACCGTCCACGCGTGCGCCTTGCCAGGGAAGTAGATCTCCCGACGCAACAACAGCTTGCCCAGCCGGTGACGGCCACGCATCAGATCCGCACGCACATCCTCCCGTGCGCGGACCAGATCCCGGACCTGTTCCTGCTCCACGGTGGGCACGCAGACCATCGTCAGCTGTCCGGCCTGCAGCAACCGCGCCAGCTTGACCGCGTCACGCGCATCGGTCTTGATCCGCGAACTGGCCCCGCCACCGACCGGAATCTCGCCCGGCGCACACACCTGAATCTGGGGGCTCCGGCCCTCGATGTAGGTGGCCCGAGACGCGTTTGGGTGCTTGAGCGGGGGGTTTGCACGGTGAAGCGGTGATCAGGTGACGCGCACGGGCCGCGACCTAGGCTGCGGGGTGTTCTAGGTCCTGCAATCCGGAGG
>JBBSUL010000073.1:0-17790 GCA_038234375.1 Solirubrobacterales bacterium
CGAAGATCGAGGGCAAGTTCGTCAAGCAGACCGGCGGCTCGGGCCAGTACGGCGTCGTCTACCTCGACATCGAGCCCAACCCCGGCAAGGGCTTTGAGTTCGAGTCCAAGGTCAGGGGCGGCAACGTGCCCACGGAGTACATCCCGGCCGTCGGCAAGGGCTGCGAGCTGGGCATGGCCGCGGGCGTCGTCGCCGGCTACCCGATGGAGGACGTCAAGGTGACGCTCACCGACGGCAAGTCGCACGACACCGATTCCTCGGAGATCGCCTTCCAGATGGCCGGCAACCTCGGCTTCAAGGAGGCGTGCAGGCGCGCCAAGCCCGTCATCCTGGAGCCGATCATGGCCGTCGAGGTCACGGTGCCCGAGGACGGCCTGGGCTGGGTCATGGGCGACATCGCCCGCCGTCGCGGCCTCGTCGGCGAGCGCGAGTCCCGCCCGGGCGGGATCATCTCGGTCATGTCCGAGGTGCCGCTGAGCGAGATGTTCGGCTACGCCAACGACATCCGCTCCTCCACCCAGGGGCGCGGCTCCTACTCCATGGAGTTCCACTCCTACCGCATCCTCCCGGGCGCGCTGGCCGAGGCTCTGCGCGCGGACACCGTCGAGGTCTGACGCCGGTTGTCGGTCGCGCTGGGGGCTAGCTAAGCTAGGGACCGGGTCTGGCCAGGGCCGTCTTGGGCACGGCCGGCTGGCTTAGGGTGTGTCCGCTGCGTTTCGGTCGCAACGCTGCGGGCGTACCGGTTCAGCCCGGGTCGCGGCATCGGCTGCGCGGGGTCGGGCGGCCGCCTGCCGACCGGCCACCCGGACGCAGCGACCTTCGCGCTCACGTGGGCGCATCGGCACCGTACGTTTGACGACCTCAGGCCGGGAAAGGTGCACCGCGGCGCCAGGAGCACCGGTCTCAAGGGTCAGTGCCGCACGTTTGCCGACGCCAGGCCCGCAAAGGTGCGCCAGCGCCCACCGAGCACCCTCAACGGCATGATCCGCCCGGCCCGGGCCGCGGCGGGGCGTGACGCCGGTTGTCCGTGGGGTCGGAGGGATGCCCGGCCCGCGACGCCGGCGGCGTCAGGACAGGTCACCGGGTCGAACACTCATCGTGCCCACCCAGGGCCGGGCACGATGCGTGTTCGACCGCACGCCGCCGCCCGAACACGCATCGTGCCCGGGTGGGGCAGGGCAGGACCGGTGTTCGGCGACCGCAGGCGGCCACGGTCCCCTGGTGGGCCACGCCCGGTGGGCGTGGGGTGGTCGTCGCCGTCAGCCTCAACGACAATCCGTGTGACGGCGTCCGGCGGTCGGGTCGCCGCGGCGTGCTCGCCCAAGTCTGGCGCGACGGTGCGCGGTAGGCGCGCCTCGCCGCGCTCTTAGGGTCCTCGGCGGTCGAGGTGGTCCGCTCATGAGTGCGGGTGCGAAGGCGGTAGGGCGCCTCTGCCTGCTGTCTCAGACCAGCGACGCCGTCGCCGCCTCGGTGGTGCTTGTCGACCGGGTCCGCGGCGACCGTGTCGTCACGAGCGACCCCGACGACATCGCGAAGATAGACGCGGGCTTCGAGGTCGTGCCGCTCTGATCAGGATCGCGCCGCGGTGATGACGGGTTCTGTCACGGGTGTGCCGTGGGCGTGACGATTCGCGCGCGTGCGGCCCGCCTCGCCGGCCTGGATGTCAGCGTGGCGTGATGGGCGATCGGGAAGGGCGACAGCAGGGTCAGCGATGGCGGCATTCGGCGAGTCCGGCCGGCGTCCGCCTGGCCCAGCTGCCCGTGATCGCGCTGCCCGGCGCCCTCTACGTCTACCGCGCCGACAGCTGGTCGGTGCGGCGGGCCGGGCTGGCCGGACTGGACGCCCTGCCGCCCGGCCGGGCCCTGTGGCTCAGCCCGTGCCGGTCGGTCCACACCTTCGGGATGCGCTTCGCGCTGAACCTGGTGTGGCTGGACGGCGACGACCGCGTCGTGCACGTAGATGCCGACGTCGTGCCCCGGCGGGTGCGGACCGTCCTGCGCGCCCGCTCGGTCATCGAGACGGCCGCCGACGCCGGGCAGCGCTTCGCCGACGCGTGGTCGGCGCGGGGCGGTCAGTAGCCCTTGGGGTGGCGGACCTTGAAGCCCGCGGTCGAGCGCGGTGAGGCGTTCCACCGGGTGCCGAGCGGTCCGCCGCGGCCGCTGGTGTCGTAGCGGATCCCGTCGACGACCATGAACGTGTGGCCGGCGTTGGCGTAGATGGTGATCCACTTGCCGGGGCCGGGCTCGCCGCCGCGGGCCAGGTCGCCCGAGGTCTTGGTGGTGTCGAGGAACCCGCCGGCGGCCAACGCGTAGCTCAGCGAGCCCGAGCAGTCGTAGGCGGTGTCCACGAACGAGCCGTGACCGCCGCCGTAGACGTAGGGGAACTTGGCGATCGCGTTGGCGCCGGCCACGAGGCGGGCGATCGCGGTGGGGACGCCGGGAGCCACCTTGACCGTGCCGTCGGACTGGAGCGTCAGGCCGCCGCTGCCGCCGCCCCCACCGCTGCCCGAGCCCGCCGTGCGCTGCGCGGCCTCCATCTGCTTGAGCTCGGCCGCGATCTCGTTGTCGGTCGGCGCGCCGGGGGAGACGAAGTTGTCCTCGGTCTCGCCGCCGGCGGCGATCTTCTGCCTGGCGGTCTTGGCCTTGGCGTCCGCGGGAGAGGGCGCCTTCTCGGTGAGCGTGACGTCCGGAGATGTGGCGAAGCTCGAGCCGATCTCCGCGTCGTCGCGCACGCTGACCCGGGCACTGGGGATCGTCGCCAGGCCCTTGGCGCCCGCGCGCGCCTGCTTGGTCCCGGGGGCGTCGGACGTGCTGTCGCCACCGCCGCTGAGCGCGACGGCGACGGCGACGGCGCACGCGGTGCCCGCGGCAGCGGTCGCTCTCCGGCCCGGCTTCATGGCGCGCAGCGTACCGGGGCGGGCGGGTTGGCGCGCCGGCCGTCGTCCGGCCGGTTCCGGCGCTGACGGGTCGCGGGGCCGTCAGCCCGCGGCGGCCAGCTCGGCCTGCACGGCCCGCCGCGCGCCGTCAAGCTGACGGCGGGACTCGTCGGTCAGGAGCGGGCTCTCGAGGTTGCTGACGGCCGTGGCCATCGCCGCGGCCAGCGCGCCCGCCGCCGGGCTGGCGGCCGCGCCCCCGGTGCGCCACGTCGCCGTCGCCTGCATGACGTCCTCGTCGATGGCTGTGAGGGTCCCGCTGTCCCGCGCCCGCGACGCCTCGCCGAGCGCCGCCTGTGCCCGCCCGGCCAGGGCGTCCAGGCGCTGCAGGTACCCGGTCCGCGAGCCCGCCTTGGGCCGGCGCGGCGGCTGGCGCGGGGCGGGGGAGGCGGGCGTCGAGGACGACGACGCCTCCGGGACGATCACCGTGGACGTCGAAGGGGCCGGTGCCGTCGTCTGCGTCGGCACGGACGGGGGCTCGTCGGTCCCGCCGCAGCCGGACACCAGCAGGGCGAGGGCGCCGCACAGGCCGGCGATGGTTCCGAGGGCACGCATCGCGCCCGGGACTCTACGCGCGCACGGCCCCGGGGTCGCCGGGCCGCGCCGCCCGTCCGCGTGCTCAGAGAGCGCCGGTGAGGTTCAGGCCGATGACGCCGAGGATGATGAGCGCGATCGACCCCAGGCGCAGCACCGAGGCCGCCTCGCCCAGAGCGAGCATGCCGATGCCGGCGACCACCGCCGTGCCCGCTCCGGCCCACACCGCGTAGGCCACCGACACGTCGATGCGCTTGAGGACCACGTAGAGGCAGACGAACGAGCCGACGTAGCCGACGACGACCAGCGCGATGAGCCCCGTCCGTCCGTCGGCGGCGGCGCGGAGCGAGAGCGTCGCCGTGACCTCCAGGGCGATGGCCAGCGCCAGGGTCAGCCAGGCGAGCAGCATCCCCGCAACCTACTGCGCCCGTCCGCGCGCCCGGTCACCCGACGAGGCGCTTGGACAGCGCCAGCAGCAGGGCGTCGTTGGCCCCCTCGCCGATCTGCGTCTGCGGCGCGTCGCGACGCAGGCGGGCGAGCTCGTCGTCGGCGCCGTAGGAGCGGCTGGCCGCCAGCCGGGCGGCGCGGTCGACGGCCCACACCGCGGTGTCGGAGGCGACGACCTTAGCGGCGGTGGCCAGGGCGCCCGCGTCCTCCCGTTGGGCGTCGACGGCCTCGGCGGCCCGCAGCACGAGCGCCTCGACCGCGACCAGGCGCGCGAGCAGCTCGCCCAGGCGCAGCTGGGCGTGGGTGTGCTCGGCCAGCAGGCCGTCGCCGACGGTGCGGGTCTGCGCCTCGTCGACCGCGCAGGCCAGCGCCCGGTCGACGATGCCCAGCGCCCGGCAGGCCACGTTGACCCGGCCGACGTCGAGGGCGTCGAGCATCTGCCGCGGGCCCTGCCCGGCGCCGTCGGTGCCGCCGAGGAGCTCGGCGCCGGCCTCGTGGTGGTCGTCGAACACGTAGGCCACCGACTCCACGCCGCGGTAGCCGAGCTTGTCCAGGTCATCCACGCGCCACGAGGACGTGCCGCGGCCGCCGGTCGGCAGGATCGCGCACGAGGGCTTCTCCGCGTCCCGGTCCAGGGCCATGAGGAAGACGACGCCGCTGGAGCGCCCGCCGGCCACCCAGCGCTTCTCGCCGTCGACGACGAGGCCCCCGTCCGGATGGGCGCGGACCGTCGTCTCCAGACGGTGCAGGTCGCTGCCGGCCTGCGGCTCGGTGATCGAGAACGAGGCCAGCAGGCCGCTGGTGGCGCTCTGGGGCAGCCAGCGCGCCTGCTGGTCGGCTGTGCCGTGACGGACGAGCAGGGTGGTGGCCAGCGCCGTCGGGTTGACCGCACCGGTGATCGAGATCCACGCCTGGCTGAGCGTGCGCCATACCGGGACCATGTCGGCGATCCGCAGCCCGGCACCGTCGTGGGCGGTCGGCACGAGCGCACCGGTGATGCCCAGGTCGACAATCCGCTCCAGCGTGGCGTCGGGGAGCACGTCCTCGCGGTCCCAGTCGGCCACGTGCGGCAGCAGCTCGTCGTGGAGCAGGCGCTCGGTCGCCGCCTGCAGCGACGATGCGGTCAGGGTGGGGTCGGCGCCGGGCACCGAGCCATCATCGCCGGTCCGCAGCGCCGGTGCCCGCGTCCGGGCGTAGGATCGAGTTCATGCCCACGGTCGCCGACGAGCTGTGCACCACCGACGCCGCCCGCAGCTGCCTGGCGAAGCTGCGCGAGCTGACGGGGGAGACGGAGGGCCCGATGGAGCGCCATAGCGCGCGCGTTGCCCTGCTCACCGAGGAGCTCGCCCGCAAGGGCGGCTATGCGCTGGACTCCGAGCTCGTGGTCTGCGCGGCGTTCCTCCACGACCTGGGCCTGTACCCGGGCGCGGCGTCCGGGGCGGCGTACGTCACCGACAGCCGGCGCCTGGCCGAGACGCTGCTGGCCGACGCCGGCTGGGACGCCGGCCGGGTCACGATGGCCGCGGAGGCCGTCGAGCGCCACCACGAGCTGCGCCCGCAGTGGACGCACGGCAACGAGGTGGAGCTGCTGCGCCGGGCCGACCTCGTCGAGGTCAGCCAGGGGCTGGTGTCGATGGGCGTCTCACGGGCGTTCCGCCAGGGTCTGGCCCGCCGCGTCCCGGTGGACGGCTTCGTCGGCGAGGTCGTCCGCGGCCTGGCCCGCTCGGCCCGCGAGCGCCCGCTGACCATGTGGCGGATCTTCAAGCCGCGGTAGCGCCGTGCGACAGGCGCCCACCGCCGGCGTGAGAACACGCCGACGACGGCCGCCCGATCCGCTGCGGATCGCTACTCGCCGCTCTCGTACTTGAACGAGATCGCCAGGCGAACCCGGAACCCTGTGACCTTGCCGCTCTCGATCGTCAGGTCCTGCCGGACGACCTCGGCCACCCGCAGGTCCCGAACGGTCCGCGCGGCGGTCTCCACGGCGCTGCGGGCGGCCGCGTCCCACGACTCGCTGCTGATCCCGATGACCTCGGTCACGCGATAGACACTGTCAGCCATAGCTCCTCCTCTGGTGGATGGTGCAGGGCTCGTCTCCACGCCCTGTGACCGATGGTCTACCCGTCGCCCGCGTCGTTTGCAACCCGGCCGGCCTCACTCGCTCATGCGTCGACCGGTCGCCCCGGCGCCTGCCACGGTCATCCAACGCGGCCACGCGGTCTCGTGACCCGGAGCCAAGACGTGGTCCGGGCGGTGCGGGTAGCGTGCAGGAAACGCAACGCCACGACGGTGGCACCGAAAGGCAGGGTCACATGGATCTTCTGGATCGACTCGGACTCGAGCACCCGATCGCCCAAGTGGGCATGGGTGGCGGGATGGCGGACGCCGACCTTGCGGCAGCGGTGTCGCGTGCGGGGGCGCTCGGGACGATCGGGATCCTCGATCCGAAGCGCTTCGGCGCCGAGGTCCGGCGGGCCCGGGCGCTGGCCCCGGGCCGGCCGATCGCGGTCAACCTGCTGATGCCCTTCGTGCGGCGCGCGCATGTCGATGCCATCGTTGACGCGGGCGCCGCGGCGGCGGTGATGTTCTTCGGCTTCGATCGCGCGCTCGTGGAGCGGCTCCACGGCGCGGGTGTCGTCGTGGCCCACCAGGTCGGCACCGTCGAGGAGGCACGGCGGGCGCTGGCCGACGGCGCCGACGTCATCATCGCGCAGGGTCTGCAGGCCGGCGGGCACCTGCTGGCGCGCGAGGCCCTGGACGCGTTCCTCCCGCGCGTCCTCGACGCGGCCGACGGACGCCCCGTCTTCGCCGCGGGCGGCATGGGCGATGCCGACGCGGTGCGCAGGGCGATGGATATGGGTGCCGCCGGGGTGATGGCCGGCAGCCGCTTCCTGCTGACGGAGGAGTGCAAGGTGCATCGCGTCTACAAGCAGCGTGTGCTGGGCGCCCCGAAGACGATCGACACGCTGCTGTTCGGCTTCGGCTGGCCCGAGCGTCACCGCGTCGTCCCCAACGCCGTGACCGATCGCTGGTGTGCGCGTGACGTCCGCGGCCCGGCCCCGGCCCTCGCGTTCAACCGGCTCACTGCCCCGATCGGCCGCCGCCTGCCGCTGGCCATGCTGGACCACCTCCCGAAGGTCCAGCAGCGGAGCGTTCCGCTGTACACCGTGGGCCCCGTCCTGGAGGGCATGCCCGAGCACCTGGTCGACCTGACACCGCTCTACGCCGGGGAGTGCGTGCGCGACCTGCACAGCGTGATCCCCGCCGCGCAGGCGGTTGGCGAGCTCGCCGTGGGCACACGGCCGCCGGTCCGGACCGACGAGGGCGCCCGGCCCGTCGTCACCCCGGCGGGCGACTGACGCACCCGCGCCCGGTTCAGGGACGGACCTGCTTGGCCAGCTGCTCGCCGCGGATACGGCGGGGCAGGTAGCCGGTGTACTGGATCGACAACTGGCCGCCGACCTGGCGGGCCCGCGCCGGCAGGCGGGTGCGGACCGACCAGGTGCTGCGGGCCGCGCCGCGGCGGATGGTGGCGTTCGTCGTGCGGAAGCGGACGGTCCCGTTCGCCTCGGTGTAGCCCATGCGGACCCGGACGACGCCGACGGCGTTCCGGCTCGCGGTGCCGCTGACGACGAGGTCCCCGGCGGAGGTGATGGTGCTGGCGCTGCGGCGCAGCAGCGCTCGGCCGTCGGCCGCGCGCAGCCGGACCGCGTCCGGACGCACCCGCGAGTTGCCCGCGTAGGCCAGGGTGACGATGCCCGTTCGGGCCCCGGACGACAGCCCCGGGATGCGGCGGTCGAGCTTGATCTGGGTGAAGCGCCCGGCGCGCCGCTTGCCGTCGCGGGCGATGTCGATGGTGAACGGCGAGGTGCGGCCGTCGGCCTCGACGGTTCCGCGGATCGTCCCGGTCGCGCGGCCGGTGATCGAGGCGAGCATGTCCAGGCGGCCGCCGGAGATCCCGAGGCGCCGCACGAGGATCTTCGCCGGGTGGCGCGCCGCGGTCGTGGTGGCCGGGGTGCCCGCCGCCGCGGGCACCGGTCCGAGGCCGACGTCCGGCGGGCTCGGCGTCCCCAGCGGGGTCGTCGTCGTGCACTGCGCCGGCCGGGCCTGGCCGGGGGCCAGCGCGTTGAGCACGAGCTGGGCGACCGTGGGCGAATAGGCGACGGCCAGGTGCTCGGAGTAGTCGGTCGGGCAGACGTCCTGCAGCTTGATGTTCGTGACGTTCGGGGCGTCGAGGAAGCCGCTCGTGTAGGGCAGGACGAGCTCGTCGTACTGCGTGGCGATCTCGGTGTAGGTCACGGACGGGATCGCGGGCCCGGCCGCGTTGACCTTGTTCAGGTAGTCCGAGCCGCGGGCGAACTGCGGGCACGAGCCGCACCCGATGCCCGCGAACGTCTGATTGGTCGCATCCCCCAGGCCGAGGGTCTGGGCGACCGAGGTCAGCGCGCCGATGCCACCGAGCTCGGTGCCGTCCCACAGCGGGGTCATCTGCACGTACTTGTCGACCTTCGGAGCGCCGCCGAGGAACGACAGGTACCAGCGCGGCATGACCGTCCCCTCGGAGTGCCCGAGCAGGTCGACCTGCTTGGCCCCGGTCGCCGCGAGCACGCGGTCGACGAAGGCCGCGAGCTCCTGCGAGCTTTCCTGCATGGGCGTCAGCCCGCCGACGAAGTCAAGGCCCGGCTGGCGGCCGTAGCTCAGACCGAAGACGCAGAACCCGTTGTTCTTCAGCAGCGGCGACATGGTCTGCCAGTTCGTGCCGAGCGTGGCCGAGAGCCCGTGGACGAGGACGACCGGGTTCGGGTGCGCGGCGGACGGCTTGCAGCCGAAGTCGTTGGCGCCGGGCACCTCGTCCGGGGCGAAGCCGCCGGTGAGCAGTGCCGCGCCGTTGTAGGGGACCGGCAGATCGGCTTCGGACGCGGACGCGGTCACGGGCGCGATAGCCGCGCAGGCGGTGATGAGCGCGGTGAGCAGGCGGGCACGGGGACGGACCATGCCACCGACGATATCGCCGTCGGGGGCCGGCCGACGCCGGTCCCGCGGCTCGGCGGGCGTCGGACCGGTCGGTCAGCCGCCCGCGAGCACGGCGTCGTAGCCGCCGGCCAGCAGCAGCTCGAGCACGAGGTCGCGGTGGTCGCCCTGCAGCTCGACGACGCCGTCCTTGGCCGATCCGCCGACCCCGCAGCGCTTCTTCAGCCGTCCGGCGAGCTCCCGCAGGCCGGCGTCGTCCAGCGGGACGCCCGACACCGTCGTGACCGTCTTGCCGCGCCGTCCGGCGGTCTGGCGCCCGACCTTCACGCGGGTGCAGGGGCGCCCGTCGCCCGGGCGGTCAGGACGGGCGGGCCGCGCCTGGCGCAGGTCACCGTCGCTCGTCGGATACACCACCCGGGAGGCACTGCGCTTGGCCATTTGAAGACCCTAGCTCCCCGCTCTCGGGAAACCGGAATGGCAACCCTTTCCGCGCCGGTAGGGGCGTTGCCATCGACAAGGACGGGACGCGTCGCTAAGGCTTTCCTAAACTGAGGGGGTCGCCGCGGATCGGTGGCGCTCCTCATGGCCTCGACGCGCGACTCCACCGACCTCCCCGCCGAGCTGGACCTGCGCCGGCTCGGCCGCCGTGCGCTGCAGATCGCCGCGCTGCTGGTCGTGGTCGGTCTCGTCGCCGCCCTGGCCCCCGGCCTCGGCGAGGTCCGCGACGAGCTCGGCAACGCCGCCTGGGGGTGGCTCGCCGTGGCGGTGCTCCTGGAGGGCGCGTCCGCCATGTCCTACGTGCTCATGTTCCGGCCGGTCTTCTGCCGGTTGATGAGCTTCCGCAGCGCGCTGCAGATCAGTTGGGCCGAGCTCGGGATGGGGTCCCTGGTGCCGGCCAGCGGCGTCGGGGGCCTGGCGCTCGGTGCCTGGGTGCTCAGGCGGGACGGCATGTCCGTCGAGCGCATCGCCGAGCGGTCCGTCGCCTTCTTCCTCATCAAGAGCTCGGTGAACTTCGTCGCGGTGGCGGTCGTCGGGACGGTCATGTTCCTCGGGGTGGGTCCGCACGAGTCGGTGCTCCTCACGCTCCTGCCGGCCGCGATGTCCGTGGCCCTGATCACCACGGTGCTCGGCGTGCCGCGCCTGGGCGCGGGCCCCGAGGTCGCGCCCGACGCGGGCCGGGTCGCGCGGGGATGGTCGACGGTGCGCCGGACGCTGGTCAGTGGGGTCGGCGCCGCGGTGCAGGTCGTGCGGCGGCGCGAGCTGTCGCTCATCGCCGGGGCGGTCGGGTACTGGGTGTTCGACAACGCGGTGCTGTGGGCGACGCTGCGGGCCTTCGACGTGGACGTCGCGCTGACCGTTGTGCTCATGGGGTACCTCATCGGGCAGCTCGGCGGGTTGCTGCCCATCCCGGGTGGGGTGGGCGGGATCGACGGCGGGCTCATCGGCGCGTTCGTCGTCTACGGCGCTCCGGCGGCCGGCGTCACCGCGGCCGTGCTGGCCTACCGCGTCATCCTCTTCTGGCTGCCGCTGCTCGGAGGGGCCGTGGCCTTCGTCCTCCTGCGCCGCGCGATCGACCACCCCGGGCGGCCGGACCTGTGCCGCGAGCCGACCGGCCGGTCGGAGGATGGCCGGGCCCGGACGACGGCGTAGGCTGCCGGGGTGTCGTCGTCGGCGTCCGAAGGGTTGTCGCTGTGCGACGTCGCCGCCGCCCGCCGGGATGGCGCCCTGGTGGTGCTCGAGGGTTTTCACGCGCTCAAGCACGCCGTGCGCTTCGGCGGAGAGATCCTGGGCGCCTGGACCGCGGACGCCGGTGCCCTCGAGGCGCTGGCGCTCCGGCTGGCGCCGGACCTCGTGTTGCCGGTGGTCGACACGGTCGACGCCGGCGCGCTGGTGCGCGTCGTCCCCCGCGGGCAGGTCGTCGCCATCGCCCGGCGGCCGGCGCAGGTCGACGCGGCGACCCTGCTGGCGGGCGGCGCCCGGGCCCCGGTCGTCCTGCTGGAGCATCCGCGCCACCTCGGCAACCTCGGCGCGTCGGTTCGGGTCGCCGCGGCGGCGGGGGCGGCGGGGCTGCTGAGCCTCGGGGACCAGGACCCGTGGCACGCCGACGCGGTCCGGGGCGCCGCCGGGCTGCAGTTCGCGCTGCCGGTGCGCCGGGTGCGCGCGCTGCCGGCGTCCGACCGGCCGCTCGTGGCTCTGGACCTTGAGGGAGAGGTGCTCGGAGCACCGGGCGTGGCGCCGATCCCGGTCGGGGCCGTCCTCGCCTTCGGGACCGAGCGCGACGGGCTCAGCGCGGGGCTGCTGGCCCGCGCCGAGCGCCGGGTGGCGCTGCCGATGCGGCCGGGGGTGTCGAGCCTCAACCTCGCGACCTCCGTGGCCGCCGTGCTCTACGCCGCGCAGGCCGCGGGCTGGGTCCGAGCGCCGCGAGCTTCGTGAAAGGGTGGCGCCATGGACCGCCCCGTCGCCCTGGTCGCCACCCTGCTCGTCGGGCTGCTCGTCGCCGCCCAGCCCGCCGTCAACGGGAGCCTGCGGGGTGACGTCGGCGATCTCGGCGCCGCGTTCGTCAGCCTCGCCGGGTCGCTGCTCATCGTCACCGTGCTCCTGTTGACCGTCGGCGACGTCGGTCAGTTGCGCGATGGGCTGGGGCAGGTGCGCCCGGTCCATGCGCTCGGTGGCCTGGCCGGTGCGAGCGTCGTGTTCGTCTCGCTCGTGGCCGTGCGCACGCTGGGGGCCGGTGGGGTGGCCGCGGCGCTCGTGACCACCCAGCTCACCGGTGCCGTCGTCCTGGACCGCCTCGGGGTCCTCGACCTGCCCGGCACCCCGATCACCCCCTCGCGGGTCCTCGGCATCGGGCTGCTCATCGCGGGGACCGTGCTCGTGACCTCGACGGGGTGACCGGTCAGCGGGCAAGAAGGCTGGGACCCTCCCGCGTCGTCGCCCGGTGACAGCTCGTAAGTCATACGCCTGCGTCAGGTGTCACTCAGCGGTGCCGCAGAAGTACCGTTCCTGCTCGTCGACGGCGACGACGCCGACCAGCGTGCCGTCGGCCTCGACCACGGGAACGCGGCGGGTGTCGGTGGCCAGCGCGGCGTCGCGCGCGGTGGAGGCCGGAGCGTCGGCCGCGACCGTGGGCCCGGGACGGGCGAGCCCGCGAGCCGGGTCGGCGGGGTCCCCGGCCGCCACGTCGGCGGGCGTGAGGACACCGGCAAAGCGGCTGTCGTCGTCGGCGAGCACGGCCAGGCGCCGGTTCGCGCTGACGCCGAAGAATGCCCGCACGTCACCGACTGACGCCGACGCGGGCGTGCTGGACATGCGCACGTGGACGAGGTCGCGCGCGGTCCGTCCGTCGGTCTGCTCCAGGGCGATGTCGGGCATGGGCCGATGATGCCACGTGGTCCCGGAGCACCCGTCGGCGGCGTGCGGGAGAAGTGCTCACGCAAGCGCCTCGGCGGACGCCGCCACCCCCCCGCGGCGGGTACAGTCGCACCCATGTTCTTCGACCTGCCCGACGAGACCAAGGCCCTGCAGGAGTCCGTCCGTGACTTCGCGCGCAACGAGGTGGCCCCGGTCGCCGAGCACCTGGACGAGACCAAGTCCTTCCCCTACGAGATCGTCGAGAAGATGGGGAAGCTGGGGTGGATGGGCATCCCGTTCCCCGAGGAGGTCGGCGGCGCGGGCGGCACGTCGCTGCAGTACGCGATCGCGGTGGAGGAGCTCACGCGCGTGGACTCGTCGGTGGCGATCACGATGTGCGCGCACACGTCTTTGGGGACCCAGCCCGTGTACCTGTTCGGCTCCGAGGACCAGAAGGCCCGCCTGCTGCCGGACCTGTGCGCGGGCCGCCGACTCGGGGCCTTCGGGCTCACCGAGCCGGAGGCCGGCAGCGACGCCGGCAACGTGAGGACGCGCGCGACGCTGGACGGCGGCAGCTGGACGATCGACGGCGCCAAGCAGTTCATCACCAACGCGGGGACCGACATCTCCGGCCATGTCGCGATCACCGCGGTCACCGGCACCGACGACAGCGGTCGCAAGGAGGTCTCGAACCTGATCGTCGAGAACGGGACCGCCGGGTACGAGCAGGGGACGCCGTACCGAAAGATGGGCTGGAACGCCTCGGACACCCGTCCGCTGACGTTCACCGAGTGCCAGGTGCCCGAGGAGAATCTGCTCGGTCCGCGCGGTCAGGGCTTCAAGCAGTTCCTCGCGGTGCTGGACGTCGGGCGCATCGGGGTGGCCGCGATGGGCCTGGGGCTCGCGCAGGGCGCCCTCGACGAGGCCCTGGCCTACGCGTCCGAGCGCCAGGCCTTCGGGCGGTCGATCGCGACGTTCCAGGCGATCCAGAACAAGCTGGCCGACATGTCCACGGAGATCGAGGCGGCGCGGCTGCTGACCTACAAGGCCGCCTGGGAGAAGGACGAGGGCCGCGACTTCAGCCTCACCGCCGCCCAGGCCAAGCTGAAGACCGGACGCCTGGCCGTCCGTTGCGCCGAGGAGGCCGTCCAGATCCACGGCGGCTACGGCTACATCGAGGAGTACCCGGTCTGCCGCATGTACCGCGACGCCAAGGTCCTCACCATCGGCGAGGGCACCGACGAGGTCCTTCAGATGGTCATCGCCCGCGCCCTGACCGCGTAGGCGCCCCGACCCGCGCCCGAGGTGGTTGAACGGCCCCGCGAGGGGTATGCCCCGCAGGACGTGCCTCCCCCGGACGCCCCCTCCCCCGGCCGCCGCTTCGGCCGTTACCTGCTGCAGGAGGAGATCGGCCGCGGCGGCATGGGCGTGGTGCACGCCGCCCTCGACGAGACGCTCGGCCGCCGCGTCGCCCTGAAGCTGCTGCGCCCCGGCGCAGTCGGTGACGACGCCGCCCTCGGCGAGCGCTTCGCGCAGGAGATGCAGATCGCCGTCGCCCTGGAGCACCCGAACATCGTGCCCGTGCACGAGACCGGCACCGAGGACGGTGTGCGCTACATCGCGATGCGCCTCGTCGACGGCGAGGACCTGGGGGCGGTGCTCCGCCGCGAGGGCGCCCTGGACCCCGTCCGCGTCGCCCGCCTGGGGCGGCAGATCGCCGCGGCCCTCGACGCCGCCCACGCGCGCGGGCTCGTCCACCGGGACGTCAAGCCCGGCAACGTGCTGCTCACCGGCACCGGCGACGAGGAGCACGCCTACCTCACCGACTTCGGCCTGACCCGGGACGACGACGCCGGACTGACCCAGACCGGCCAGTGGATCGGGACGGTGGACTACGCCGCACCCGAGCAGATCGAGGCCGGCCCGCTGAGCGCGCGCACCGACGTCTACGCCCTCGGGTGCGTCCTGTACCAGATGCTCAGCGGCACGCTGCCGTTCACCGGCTCGTTCGCGGGCAAGGCGGCCGCCCACACCACCACGCCGCTCCCGCCGGTGACCGTGGCGCCGCCGTGGGACGGAGCACGCCTGGACGCGATCTTGGCGGTGGCGACGGCCAAGGCGCCCGAGCGCCGGCACGCGTCGGCCGGTGCACTGGCGCGGGCACTGGCGCGGGTCGTCGCCGACGAGGCCGAGCACGGCGGCCAGCGGACGGCCGCGATGGCCCCCGTGCTCCTGTCCGACGGCGAAGACGATGAGGACCATGAGGACGCGGGACCGACGGCCGTGATGGCGACCGAGCCCGAGCCCGAGGCGGACACCGGTTCCGACGCCACCGCCGTGCAGCCCCGCCAGGCCCGCCGGCCGCCGGGCCTGGCGAGGCCCGGCCCCGCTCCGGACCCCGCCGAAGACTCCGGCGGGGGAGATGACCGCTCGCGTGCGCCGTGGATCGCCGCTGCACTTGTCGGCATCGTCGGGGTGCTGGCGGCGATCGCGCTGGCGACGGGCGGCGGCGACGACGGTGCGTCGTCCGGGAGCACCCGCGCCGACAGCAGCAGCAGCTCGTCGGCCACGTCGACGCCGAAGAAGCCCACGTCCACCGCCGACCCGGCGACGTCGACGTCGACGTTTGCCCCCGCGCCCGCCCGCCGCATCACCACCACTTCCTACACTGCGCCGGCGGGCGGCTACACGGCCGACGTCCCGGGGGTCGACGGCTGGACGAACACCGGCGAGCAGGACCTCGGGGGCGTCATCCGGACCCGCTTCACCGGGCCCGAGGGCGAGCAGCTGTGGATCGACGCGACCCCCAGCATGCCCCCGGCCTTCGGTCGCGAGGGCCGTGACGTCACCGAGGTCAAGCGCATCGACGGCGCCCTGGGGACGATCGTCGGCTACCGGTTCACGGGAGCACCCCAGGAGTTCTGCACCCGGGGCTGCGTCGACTACCAGCTCGACCTCGGCGGCCGCGGCTACGCGGTCATCGCCGGTCCGACGCCGACCGCGCGGCTGGCCGCGCGGACGGCGATCGTCTCGCTGCGGGAGACGAGCCCGCCCCCGGCGGCTGCCGACGCGGCGGGCCACGCCAAGCCGACGAAGCCGAAGAAGGCCAAGGGCGGCAAGTGACGGCACGACGCCAGAGCTAAGAGAAGACCGATCCAACTGCGGAGGCGAGGCGTCACAGTGTGGGGCGAACGCACGACCGCGCCGCCTGTCCCCAGGGTCACAACATCCACGTTCTCTCTTCCGCCTTCACCCGGTCGACCCGCCCGCGCCTCCCCGCCGGCAACCAACTGCTCGCGGCCGTCGTCCTCGCCGCGGCGCTGGTCAACGGCCTGCTCGCCCTGGCGATCGGCCCCACGACGCGCTTTGACATCAGCGACCCGTCCACCATCATCGACGAGCGCGTGTGGTCGGCGCTCGTCGCCGCCGCGCTCGTGCCGCTGGGCTGGGGGATCCTGCGCCGCCGTCACGGCGCCTGGCTGATCCTGGTCGCCGTCCTCGCGGGGGTTGTGGGGGTCGACGTGCTCTACGGCGACGAGCCCAGCGAGCTGCTGCTGCCCGTGCTCGGCCTCGTCGGCCTGCTCGGCGCCCGCCGTCGCCTCGTCGCCGAGCCCTACCGCGAGACGCTGCGCCGCCACACCGTGCCCACCCGCAGGGCGATGGCCCGCACACAGGCCCTGCTGGATGCGCACGCGCGCGACTCGATGGCGCCGTTCAAGCTGCGCGAGGACGTGGGGCACCTGTTCAGCGCCGCGGGCGACGCGGTGCTCGCCTTCCGCGTCGAGAACCGCGCGCTGCTGGTGGCCGGCGACCCGATCGGCACGCCGGAGGGGGTCGACGAGGTCGTGCAGCAGGCGCGCCGCCTGGCCCGCGGGGCCGGCCTGCGCTTCGGCATCGTCGCCGCCAGCCAGGGCCTGTGTGATCGCATGGCCGAGCGGTACGGGATGCGGTCGATCTACCTGGGCTGTGAGGCGGTCGTGGACACGACGACGTTCACCCTCGAGGGCCGCCCGATCAAGAAGGTCCGGCAGGCCCACGCCAGGATTCAGCGCGAGGGCTACCGCCTGGAGCGCGTGCGCGTCGTAGACCTCACCGCCGAGGACCGCCTCGCACTGGCCGGCTGCCAGGTGAAGGCCCGTCCCGCCGAGGACGAGCAGTCCTTCGTCATGGCGACCGAGAGCTACGACGCGCCCGGCTCGGAGCGGTCGGTCGTCGTCCTCGCCCGTCACGTGCAGGACGGGCACGTTGCGGGCTTCCTCGTCTTCATGCCGCTCGTGCAGCGCCCGATGTGGTCGCTGGCCCTGCAGCTGCGCGACCCGGACTCCCCGAACGGCGTCGTCGACGCCCTCATCGTGCACGCCCTGCAGGAGGCCAAGGCGGACGGGGTCCGCGAGCTGTCGCTGAACTTCGCGGCGGCCCGGCGCTACGTCTACGAGCCCGTGCACGGGTTCTGGCCGCGGGTGGCCCGGCTGCTGGCCAAGCTGGCGATGCGGTGGACGCAGATCGACCAGCTGCGCTACCACAACGAGAAGTTCTCGCCGGCATGGGAGCCGCGCTCGGTCATCCTCGAGTACGTCCTGGAGGCGCCGCACCTGACCTTCGCCATCATCTGGCAGGAGGGCCAGTTGCCCCGCCCGGACGCGTTCCTGCGGCCCGCCTGGCCGCAGCGCGCGGACCCGCTGCCCGCGTAGCCACCCGGGGGCGGCGGCGAGCGCCCCGACCGGGGGCGCTCGGTCCTGCCGGCTACCTGCCGAGGATCTCCATGGCGATCTTCGCCACCTGCGTCGGGGTGCGCCCGACCCGGACGCCGACGGCCTCCAGCGCCTCGGCCTTGGCCTGCGCGGTCCCCGCGGTCCCCGAGACGATCGCCCCGGCGTGGCCCATGGTCTTGCCGGGCGGCGCGGTGAAGCCCGCGATGTAGCCGACGACCGGCTTGGTCACGTTGTCCTTGATGTACTCGGCGGCCTGCTCCTCGGCGTCGCCGCCGATCTCACCGGACATGACGATCAGCTCGGTCTGGTCGTCGGCCTCGAACAGGGCGATGATGTCGATGAACGACGAGCCCGGGACCGGGTCGCCGCCGATGCCGACGATCGACGAGTTGCCAAAGCCCGCCTGGGCCAGCTCGTTGCCGATCTGGTAGGTCAGCGTGCCCGAGCGCGACACGACGCCGACGTTGCCCTCCTTGAAGAACGACGCGGGGATGATGCCGACGTTCGCCTTGCCGGGGGACAGGATGCCCGGGCAGTTGGGGCCGACGACGCGCGTGTTCGGGTGCTTGGTCGTGACCGTGTTGTAGAGCAGCAGCTCGTCGTGGGCGGGGATGCCCTCGGTGATGATGACCACGAGCTCGACGCCGGCCTCGGCGGCCTCCTGCGCGGAGGCGGCGGCGAACGGCGGTGGCACGAAGATCATCGCCGTGTTGGCGCCGGTCTCGGCCACCGTGTCGGCCCAGTTGGCAAAGACGGGGATGCCCTCGACGTTCTCGCCGGCCTTCTTGGGGTTGATGCCGCCGACGACGTTCGTGCCGTAGTCACGGTTGTTCAGCGTGTGGA
>JBBSUL010000074.1:0-17722 GCA_038234375.1 Solirubrobacterales bacterium
GTCCAGCTGGGTGAACTCGGGCTGGCGGAACCCGCGCAGGTCCTCGTCGCGGAAGCAGCGCGCGATCTGGAAGTAGCGCTCATAGCCGGCCATCATCAGCAGCTGCTTGAACAGCTGCGGCGACTGGGGCAGCGCGTACCAGGCGCCCGGCTGCAGGCGCGAAGGCACGAGGAAGTCTCTGGCCCCCTCGGGGGTGGAGCGCGTGAGGATCGGCGTCTCGATCTCCAGGAAGTCGCGCTCGTCCAGCACGTCGCGCATCGTCTTGACGAGACGATGGCGCAGGGCCATGACCTCCTGCATCCCCTCGCGCCGCAGGTCCAGCGCCCGATGGCGCAGGCGCAGGGTCTCGTCGACCGGGGAGTCCTCGTCGACGGCGAACGGCGGGTTCTCGGAGGCGGCGAGCACGGTCATCTCGGTGACCGCGACCTCGATCTCGCCGGTCGGCATCCTCGGGTTGACCTGGCCCGGCTCACGGTCCACGACGGCGCCGTAGGCGGATACCACGTGCTCGGACCGCAGCGCCTCGGCGGCGGCGAACGCGGGCCCGCTCGTGTCCGGGTGGAAGACAAGCTGCACGAGGCCTGAGCGGTCGCGCAGGTCGATGAAGATCAGCCCGCCGTGGTCACGGCGCCGGTGCACCCAGCCGCTGATACGGGCCCGCCCGCCGCTGCGTTCGGCGGTCAGGTCGCCGCACCACGTGTCGCGGTAGGCGTTGGCGGCGGGGGCCTGCTGCATGCTGCTCATCCGGGGTGACGTCCCTTCAACACGCGGGCGATGACCGCGGAGGACGACTCCAGCGTCCATACGTCGCCCGACTGAGGATCCTTGAGGTCGATGCGGCCGGCCTCGGCGTCGACGACGGCCACGTTGGAGGCCTCCACCCGGGCGGCCTGCTTGAGCGCGCCCTTCAGCGAGCGTCCCGCCTGCTCCTGCTGCACGGCCAGGCCGGCGCGGCGCCCCTCGGCGGCCAGGGCGAAGGCGGCGACGCAGTCGCCGACGACGTACAGGTCGCAGACGGCCACGCGGTGGGCGGACGGCTCGGCGGCCAGCAGGATCCGCTCGATCCCTGCCGCCCAGCCGGCGCCGGGTGTGGCGGGGCCCCCGAGCTGCTGCGCCAGGCCGTCGTAGCGGCCGCCGCCGCCGAGCGCGGACTGCGCGCCGAGCTCGTCGCTGGTGAACTCGAACACGGTGCGGGTGTAGTAGTCCAGGCCGCGCACGAGGGTCGGGTCGACCCTGTAGGACACCCCGGCGGCGTCCAGGCGGGCGCGCACCTGGGCGAAGTGCTCGGCGTCGGCGGCGTCCAACTCGTCCAGCAGGCGCGGTGCGGTGGCCATCACCTCACGCGTCCCCGCGTCGTCGGCGTCGAAGGCGCGCAACGGGTTCAGATCGACGCGGTCGCGGACCTCGGCGCTGACGCGATCCGCGTTGGCGCGCAGGTGCGCGACGAGCTTCTCGCGGTAGGCCGTCCGGGTCTCGGCGGTGCCCAGCGACCCGATCCGCAGGCCCAGTGACCCGACGGCGACCTCGGTGAGGATCGTGTGCAGCAGGCAGATGAGCTCCGCGTCGACCGCGGGGCCGTCCGCGCCGATCACCTCGGCCCCGATCTGCCAGAACTGCTTGAAGCGGCCGGCCTGCGTGCGCTCGTCGCGGAAGAAGGGCTCCCAGTACCACAGCTTCACCGGCTGCGGGAGCTTGTGCATCCCGTGCTGCAGGTAGGCGCGGACGACCGGGGCGGTGCCCTCGGGGCGCAGCGTCAGCGACCGGTCGCCGCGGTCGGCGAAGGTGAACATCTCCTTCTGGACGATGTCCGTGGACGCGCCGACCCCGCGGGCGAACAGGTCCGTCGCCTCGAAGGTCGGGGTCTGCATCCGCCGGTAGCCGGCGTCCTGGAGGACCCGGCGCGCGATGCGCTCCAGGCCCAGGCGCTCGGGCCAGGCCTCGGGCAGCACGTCCTGGGTTCCGCGCGGCGCCTGCAGCTTCGCGGCCGGCACTAGTGGAGCACCCGGCGCGCCACTAGGCGGGCAGGTCGGCGAGAAACGGGTTGTGCGCCCGCTCGGCCCCGAGCGTGGTCAGGCCCATGTGGCCCGGATGCACGACGGTCTCGTCGGGGAACGCGTCCAGCAGGGTCTGGATCGAGGCCAGCAGCGTGGCGTGGTCGCCCCCGGGCAGGTCCGTGCGCCCGACCGACTGCTGGAAGAGGACGTCCCCGCTGAGCAGGGCCGGCGGGGCGGCCGGGTCGCTGCCGGTCTCGCGCGCGGCGAAGGTGACGTGGCCGGGGCTGTGCCCGGGCGTGAACAGCACGTCGATGTCCAGGCCGGCCAGCTGCAGTCGCTCGCCGCCTTCGACGAGCTCGTCCGCGTCGTAGCTCTCGATCGTGCCAAAGCCCTCTGACGGCATGTAGTCCATGATGTTCGCGAGCACCTGCCGCTCCAGCGTCGGGCAGTACACGGGGGCGCCGGTCGCCCGGGCGATCGGGCCGACCGCCCCCACGTGGTCGAAGTGCGTGTGCGTGAGGAGGATCGCGTCGAGCGTCACCCCGAGCGCGGCGATCTCGGCCAGGAGGCGGTCGGCCTCCTCCCCCGGGTCGACGATGACCGCCCGGTCGCCGGTGTCCGCGGCCACGAGGAAGCAGTTCTCCTGCAGCGGCCCGACCGTGTACATCCCGACCCGCATCAGCGCTTGCCGCCCTTGGACGGTGGGGACGGGCGAGCCGGTTTTTTCTGGCGCCAGCGGAAGATGTACCGGTCGGTGTAGTAGCCGAGCGGAATGTAGATGAGAAACACGAAGCCGGCCAGGCCGAGGGCGGGGCCGATCGGCTGCTTGAACAGCAAGAGCAGGGCGACGAAGAAGATGCCGGTGGCCAGCACGGCGCGGTTGGCCGAGCCGCGCCAGGTCGGCGGGGCGTTCAGGCGGTCCAGCTTGGCCTTCTGCGCCTTGGCCTTGGCGTCGTCGCGCTTGTCGGCCTCGGTCAGCGGACGTCCGGTCCGGCCGCGCGACTCGATCATCCCCGCCGCGTTGCCCCGGTGCTTGCTCTTGCGCTTGCGTTTGGTCTGGGCCATGGTCCGCCTAGAAGCCTACGGCCTCCAGCGCCTCCTCGACGGTCCGGCGGCCGCGGAGCGGCAGATCGGCCGGGAATCCGTGCAGCGCGGCGGCCGGGGCGAGGCCGACGAGCTCGGCCTCGGCCACCGGGGCGTATCGGCCGACGGCGGCGACGACGCGGGCGAGCGGGACGGCCACATGGTCCTCGACGTTCGTGCTGACCTGGGCCACGCCGCCGCGGGCACCCAGCGCCAGGCCGATGGCGCGCACGCCCGGCAGCCCATCGGCTCCGCCCTCGCGGATGCGCGCGGCGACGCGCCGCGCGTCGTCCAGCGTCGCCGGGGACGCCAGCTCGAGGTTGAAGGCGACGAGGGGCGCCCGGGCGCCCACGAGCACGGCGCCCGCGGTGGGGTGCGCCCGCGCGGGCCCGAAGTCGGGCGTCAGCTCCCCGGCGGCCAGGCGCTCGGCGAGGGCCGACGGCCCGCCGCGCCGCAGCTGCGCGCGGGTGCGGCCGGCGGCGAGGACCCCGTAGAGCAGGACGGGGATCCCGAGCTCGCCGATCGCGTGGGCGGCGGCGAGGGCCTCCGCGCACGCGGCGCCGCGGCGGGCGGCGTCCAGGTGGACGACGGGGACGACGTCCAGGGCACCGACGTGCGGATGCAGCCCCGGGTGGGCGCGGACGTCCACGTGCTCGCGGGCGCACGCCGCTCCGGCGGCCAGCCCCGCGGCAAGCGTGCCGGGGCGTCCGGCGAGCGTGTGGACGGTGCGGTGGTGGTCGGGGTCGGAGTGGACGTCCAGCAGCGCGACCTCGTCCTGGCGGTAGGCCGCGCTCATCGCGTCGATCGTCGCGCGGGCGCGCCCCTCCGAGACGTTGGGGATGGCCAGCAGGACGCCGGCGGCGTCGGCGTCGGTCACCTGGGCGCCTACCCCTCCAGCACGCGCAGCAGCGCCTCGGCGACGTGCGGCGAGAACTGGGTACCCGCGTGAGCGCGGAGCTCGGCGCGCGCGGCGTCCTCCCCGAGGGCGGTCCGATAGGGCCGATCGCTGGTCATCGCGTGGTAGGCGTCGCAGACGAAGGTGATGGCGCTGGCGAGCGGGATCTGGTCGCCGGCCAGGCCGTCCGGGTAGCCCTGGCCGTCCCAGCGCTCGTGCTCGGCCCGGATCGCCGGCGCGAGGGCCTCCAGCTCAGGGATGTCGCCGACGATGTTCGCGCCGGCGGCGGCGTGGGTGCGCATGATCGCCCACTCGGCGTCCCCCAGCGGTCCGGGGTGCTTGAGGATCGCGTCGGGGATGGTGAGCTTGCCGATGTCGTGCAGCAGCGCGACCGTCACCACGCGGTGGACCTCGTCGTCCGTGCAGCCCAGCGCGCGAGCCACCTGACTGGCAAGCTCGACGACCGAGTGCGAGTGCGTGGCGGTGTAGTGGTCGCGGGCCTCGATCGCGGCCAGGAGCGCGCGGACGCCCGCGGACTCTGCGTCCAGGCGGTGGCGCTCGGCGGCCAGGTCGTCACGCTCGAGCTGCTCGCCGATCATCCGCGCGAGCACGTTGAGAAAGAGCACGTCGCGCTCACCCAGCGACGACTGCGCCTCGTGGTCGGCGCAGCACAGGGTCCCAGTGATCTCGCCGGCGGCGTTGCGCACCGGCACCGAGACGTAGGCGCCGACGGAGGCCGCGACGGTGACGGGCATCGCCGCCGCCTCGGGGAAGGCCTGCACGTCCGTCATGAGCGCGGGCAGGCGCCCCTCGAGGATCGCGTTGCAGTAGGTCTGCTCCAGTGGGACCCGGGTGCCGGCGTCGACCCCGAAGGACTCCGCGTCCCCGTCGACCTGCAGGAGCTCCTGCTCGGTGTCCGTGTGCCGCGTCACGAAGGCCAGGCCCATGCCCAGCAGCTCACGCGCCGCGCTCAGGGCCCCGCCGACCGACGGCGCCTGCGCGACGGCGCCCAGAAGCGGCAGCCCGGACCGCTCTCGGCCGCCTGGTTCTCCCTCTCTGATTCGATCGCTCATCGGCATCTTCCTTGTTCCTGAGGTCCGTCGGACCATCGTGGTCTATCCTGCCCGATCCGCGGCTGGGTAGCTCAGCTGGTTAGAGCGCACGACTCATAATCGTGAGGTCGGGGGTTCGAGTCCCCCCCCAGCTATCCGGTCGGCACAAGCCCCGGCTCTGACCCGGTGCACGCTTTCGCGCCGGCGCCGCACGTTTGAGGGCGTGAAGGCGGCGGACGTGCGCCACCGTGATCATGCAGCCGGGCTCCCGCGCGAGCGCCCTCCGTTCGTTCGCGTACCCGACCGGTGTATGCGTGCCGCACGGTCAGACAGTTCCAGCGCTCGGTGCCGTCCAGCCCGTCGGGGTTCTCACCGGCTGCCTTCTCGATGGCGCCGCCGGGCCGCGGGTCGCCGCCCGCGTGCGCGGCCTGCGGGCGCACACGAAGATCACCCGGAGCGGCGCACCGCCGACCCGTCACACCGACACCGACCGACACCGACCGACACCGACATCAATGCCCGCGGCCGGACGCGATGAGCGCCCGGGGTCAGCGCCAGTTGACTTCCAGCGAGTTGATCTTGCGTACGAGGAACGGCCCGAGCGTGGTCGAGAACTCGCGGGTGAGGTGATGCAGGTCCTTGTGGACGAGCACCCCGCCGATGACGGCGTCGCATTCGCGCTTGTCGCACATGTACTTGGTCATGTCGATGACCTGGGCGCGGGCGCGCGGCAACTCACGCGCCGCGGTCGCGGCGGGATCGGGGTCCAGGGCCTTGTCGGCCGGGATCCGACAGGCCGGCCCGGGGGCCTCACCGGCCTGGGTCGCCGCATCGATGCACTCCAGGGTGCCGCCGGAGGACTTCGGGGTGTCGCGCAGCACGACGACCCGCTTGACCGTCTTGGGCAGGCCGCGCCAGGCCCGCAGGTAGCCGGCGACCTTTGCCTCCTCCTCGGTCATGCCGCGAGAGACGATGACGTCGCCACCGGTGATGCTCGACACGAAGACGGTGTCGACCTCCGGGTGCTTGGCCAGCTCACGGGGGACCTGCCGGTTCCACGCCACGCACCGCGAGCGGGCCGGTTCGGGCAGGTCGTAGGTCGCCCCGGAGAACGGACAGCCGGTGCGGGTGATCGACAGGCCGTGCCAGCGCTTGCGCGCGGCCACGACCTCCATCCCGGCCCGCCAGTGGGTCGCGTGGCTGTCGCCGATCAGGGCGAACGTCCGCTTCGCCGAGGCGGGAGCGACGCCGAAGCCGCAGACGGTGACGCCGTCGGTCCGCGACTTGCTCGTGCACGACGGGTTCTCCTCGTCCGGTGCGGCCACCGGCAGCGGCACGACGGACTTGGCCAGCGCCGGGTTGACGCAGCGCCGGTTCGGGTCGTGGGAGGCCGCCCCGAAGCACGGCGGGCGCTTGGCCAGGGCACGCGTGAGGACGGCGTCCGCGTCGCGGATCTGCCGCTCGACCGCACGCGTGCCCCCGATCGCGACCGCGAACACGAGCACGGTCCCGGCGGCGGCCGCCGCGAAGGTGACGCGCGGGCGCTGGCCGGCCAGCCAGCGGCTGGCCCGGACGGGATCCTCGACGAGCAGCTTCGTGCCCCAGGCCAGGAGCACCGACCCGCCGAGGACGGCCAGCCGGGTGCCGGTCCCCACCCCGTGACCGAGCAGGTACGGCGCGAGGACGAGCAGCGGCCAGTGCCACAGGTAGATGCCGTAGGAGATGTCCCCGACGAACTGGACCGGCCGACGCGCCAGCAGCCGCGTCGGGCTGAGGCGGCTGGACGACATTCCGGCGCCCATGACCGCGAGCGCGCCGACGATGGGCAGGGCGGCGGCGATGCCCGGGAACGCGGTGGCGTCGGTGTACGCGAACGCGGCGACGAGGATCGCGGCCAGCCCGGCGCCCGACAGCGCCGCCCGCGCCCGGCCGGCGGCGATGGACGCCGACGAGGACGCGCTCCCGGCGGCGAGCAGAGCCAGCAGGCCGCCGGCCCCGAACTCCCACGCGCGCGTCGGGGTCACGAAGTAGGCCCGGGTCGGGTCCGACGCCGTGTACAGCACCGAGAAGGCCAGGCTCCCCGCGGTGACGAGGCCGAGCACGCCGAGGATCGCCCGCCTCCGCGGCGCGCGAGCGCCGCTGCGCACGAGCGCCAGCGCGAGCAGGATGAGGGCCGGCCACGCCAGGTAGAACTGCTCCTCGGCGGCCAAGGACCAGAAGTGCTGCACGGGCGACGGCTGCTCGGCCGACGCCAGGTAGTCCACGCTGCTGGCCGCCAGGTGCCAGTTCTGCACGTACCCCGCGCTGGCGACGATGTCGCCGAGGAACGACTGCCAGTACAGCTGCGGGACCGCGACGAGCGTGGCGACGGCGCAGAACAGCAGGACAGTCACCGAGGCGGGCAGCAGCCGCCGTGCCCGCCGCGCCCAGAAGCCGACAAGGGAGACGCGGCCGTCGCGGTCGGCCTCGCGCAGCAGGTGGGCGGTGATGAGAAAGCCGGAGATCGCGAAGAACACGTCCACGCCGACGTAGCCGCCGGGCACCGCCGACGGCCACAGGTGGTAGGCGACGACGAGGAGGACCGAGATCGCGCGGAGCCCCTGGATCTCCGGTCGGATGCCCTCGCGCGGGGCGGATCGGGATTCGTGGGCGGACGACGCGGCCCCGGTCGGGGCGAGCACGACCGGGGCCGCGCGCGTGCTGACGGCGCCCACTGCGGTGGGGCGCCGCAGCGCAATCGGGTGGGCGGGTCGTCCGGGCATCGGGTGGGAAACTGCACGACCAACGTAGAGGTTGCGCACGCTCACCGGTATCAGGCGTTCGCAAGGCGAGATCGGATCACCGACACGGCCTGCCCGGTCGGGACATTCTGACGCATCCGGCGGTGCCGGGCCATCGGCACCGCGGTCGGAGCGAGCGGTGCGCGGTCAGCCGGGAGTCGCGGCCTGCTCGGCGGACGCTATGAGCGCCGCCTGCGCCTTGGCGGTCATACGGGTCAGCCCGTACGCGTCCAGCGTCACGCGGGGCAGGTCGGCGGCATCGTGCCCGGACGCGAGCAGGCGCCGCATGAGGCCCACGAGCTCGTCCCGCGGCACCTCGTCCAGCGTCCGGGGACCGAGCTCGCGGACCCGGACGGTCGGGCTGGCGGCGGGCCGGAGCAGCTCGTCCTCCTCGCCGGTGGCGCTCAACGCGTCCTCGAGCTCGATCGCGCCGGCCTGGCGCAACCGGTAGGCCGACCCCGACAGCGGCGCGCGGGCGATGGTGGTCAGGGCTTTCCCCCCGGCCGCGCGGTTGTACAGGCGGTAGGCCCGGGAGGCGAGCACCGGTCCCTCGGTGGCGACGATCTCCAGCAGGACGGGACCGATGGCCTCGCGACCGGCGGTGCGCTGGTCGGGGACCCCACGTGCCTCCCACGCCGCGTAGGGGGCGAGTGCGACCCCCGATGTGGCCGACACGGGCTCGGCGGTGAGCCAGTCGCGCAGCGGCCAGCCGTCCACGACGGCGGAAGGCGCCTGCAGATCGGGGAGGTCGACGACGTCCACCACCCCGCGCTCGGCGACCAGGCGTCGCTGCTCCTGCACCCCGGGGCCGGCCACGATGACCGCGGGGACCGCGAGGCCGCCGGCCCGCGCGGCCTCGACGCTGAGCAGCGCGTGGTTGGCCAGGTCGGGCCCGGCGGGCGCCACGATGACCACGTTCGCGCCGCGCGCCCGGGCGGCCTCGCGCGCGTCCCGTTGGCCGCCGAGCAGCCCGCCGGCCGCGGCGACCGACGCCTGCGCGCCGAGGCGGCGCTCCAGCGCACGCACGAGGTCACGCGCGTCGAGCCCTTCGCTGGTGGCCACGACGAGAAGGTCCGTCATCGCGCTGGAGAATAATCGGCGCGATGCGCTCCATCCTCGACTTCTACCGCAGGAATCCGCTCGTGCTCGTGCTGGCGCTCGCCGTCGGCCTGGGCGTGAGCGTCATCACCGCCGTGGCCGGGAGCGGAGGCATCCTCGGCCCCATCGTCCTCGCGATCGCCGTCGGGCTGCTCGTCGGCCTGGGAGTCGCCGCGACCCGGGCCGGCAACGACCGGGACGACGCCGCGAAGGACGATGGCCGCTGAGGTTGTGCCGTCTGACCCACCGCTTCGTCGGTTGCTCGCACGGAACTGGACGAAAAGCCCATCAAGCCCATCGGTCGGCGCACCGAGAGACGGAACATGAGCCCGCCGCTCGTCCGCTGTGAGGACTGCACCCGCACCTGGCACAGCCGCACCATGTCCGAGGGCCTGCGCGCGGTCGGCTGCTGCCCCCGCTGCTCGGGGACGTTGATCTGGAACGACGATTCGGTGACCGCCCCGTCGGTCACGGCCGTGCTCGGCGAGGCCCTGGCACCACACCTGGTCATGGGCGTCCCCCGCCACTGACGCCGTCCGCGGGCGGCGGACGCCGCTCGTACCCGGCACACCGCTGCACCGGCACCCGCGGGTACTTCGGGAAGGCCGGGTCGTCCCGGTGTCGCAGGCACATCGAGAACTCCGAACCGCGCCCGCTGCGGATGACCTTCTGGTGCGCGCAGGTCGCACACGCACCGATCGGGGTCCCGGGCATCCGGGCAGGATGACAGCCTGGTGATGGTTGCCGGAGCAACTAGACTGGTCGCTCACGATGAGGACGTTCTGGCGACTGCTCACCTTCCTGCGGCCTTACCGGCCCGCGGTCGTGGGCTCGCTGGTCCTGGCCGCCGCGGCGATACTCATGACCGTCGCCATCCCGTACCTGACGGGCCGGGCGATCGACCGGATCCGCGACGGCGACAAGGGCGCACTCATCACCCTCGGGCTCGCCGTCGCCGGGGCCGGCGTGCTGCGCCTGGGCCTCACCGTCGCCCGCCGGCTGGTCGCCGGCCGGGTGTCGCTCGGCGTGGAGTACGACCTGCGCAGGCGGCTCTTCGGCCACCTGCTGGACCAGGAGCTGTCGTTCTTCGACCGCCAGCAGACGGGTCAGCTGATGTCGCGAGCGACAATCGATCTGGCCGCCGTGCGGTTCTTCCTGGGCTACGGGCTCATCTTCCTCGTGCAGTCCGCGCTGACGATCCTGCTGGCCTCGGCGGCGATGTTCCTCACCGACCCCACCCTCGCGGCGATGGCGCTGGCGCCTGTCCCCTTCGTCGTGATCATCGCCACGCGGTTCGGCCTGGTCTCGCGCCCCGCGATCCAGGAGGTCCAGCAGCGCCTGGCCGAGCTGACCGCCGACGTACAGGAGAACATCAGCGGGGTGCGCGTCGTCAAGGCCTTTGCCGCCGAGGACCGTCAGCGCACGCGGTTCGCCGGGAGCGTGGGCCGGGTCTTCGACCAGGCGATGGTCTCCACGCGCCTGCGCGCCTTCTACAACCCGTTCATCGGCTTCCTGCCGCAGCTGGGCCTGGCCGCCATCCTCTTCGTCGGCGGGCGCCGCGTCATCGACGGGTCGCTGAGCACCGGGCAGTTCACCGCCTTCTACACCTATCTGCTCATGCTGCTGGGTCCGATGCGCCAGCTCGGGGTGGCGCTGGGCCTCTCACAGCGGGCGACGGCCTCGGGCGCGCGCCTGTTCGAGGTCCTGGACCGCTACCCCCGGATCACGGCGCCGGCCGCTCCCGTGGCGCTGCCCGACGGCCAGGGTGAGGTGCGCTTTGACCGCGTCACCCTGCAGTACGAGGGGACGGTCACGCCGGCGCTGCAGGAGGTGGACCTGACCGTCGCCGGCGGGCGCACGCTGGCCGTCGTCGGTGCCACCGGCTCGGGCAAGACGGCGCTCGTGCAGCTCATCGCACGGCTGTACGACGTCTCGGAGGGCACGGTGCGAGTCGACGGCGTCGACGTGCGGGACGTGGACCCGGCCGCTCTGCGCGGCCAGATCGCGATCGTCACCGACGACCCGTTCCTGTTCAGCGCCTCGGTGAGCGAGAACATCGCCTACGCCCGCGCGGACGCGAGCGAGGAGGAGATCCGCACCGCGGCCCGGCGTGCGCAGGCCGCCGCGTTCATCGAGGCGCTGCCCGACGGCTATGACACCCGGGTCGGCGAGCGCGGGCTGACGCTCTCCGGCGGCCAGCGCCAGCGGATCGCCATCGCTCGCGCGTTCCTCGCCGACCCGCGGATCCTCGTGCTCGACGACGCCACCTCGTCGGTCGACGCCTCGACCGAGCAGGCGATCAAGGAGGCGCTGCGCGAGGTGATGGCCGGCCGCACGACGATCGTCATCGCCCACCGCCTGTCGACGATCGCGCTGGCCGACGAGATCGTGGTGCTGGATGAGGGCCGGGTGCAGGCGCACGGCAGCCACGACGAGCTGCTGGAGGCCTCGCCGCTGTACCGGGAAATCGTCGAGAACGGGCTGCCCGACCAGGTCTTTCTCACCCGCAAGCCCCGCGAGCGCGAGACGGCCGGCCTGTGACCCGGCCGCCCGAGGACCCGGTCGTGCTCTCCCGCCGCGACGACCTGCGCCGGCGCCTGCGGGGCACCTCCGGGCGCGGGCGCAAGCTGCGCGGGCTGCTCGTCCTCCTGGCCCCCTACCGCCTCCGGGTCGTCGGCATGCTCATCGCGCTGATCCTCGGCACGGCGGCCGCCCTGGCTCCCGCGCCCCTGGCCCAGAAGGCGATCGACGACGGGATCCTGGCCAAGGACACAGGCGTCCTGGACATCATCGTCGTGGCCTTCATGGCCAGCGCGCTGATCGTGTGGGCCGGGACGTACGCGCAGACCTACCTCACCGGCTGGATCGGGCAGCGCGCGCTGCAGGACCTGCGCCTGCAGATCTTCAGCCACCTGCAGGAGCAGCCCGTCGGCTTCTACGAGCAGCGGCCCGCGGGCGTCCTCGTCTCCCGGATGACCAACGACGTCGAGGCCCTGGACGCCCTCGTGACCGACAGCGTCACGACCCTGTTCACGGCCACGCTGACCCTCCTGGGATCGGTGGTCATCCTGTTGACCTTCGACGTCAAGCTGGCGCTGCTGACCTTCCTGATCTTCCCGGTCATGGCCGTCGGCTCGCTCATCTTCCGGATCGCCTCGGCCGACGCCTACCGGCGCACCCGCGAGACGATCGGGTCGATCACCGCCTACCTGCAGGAGACGCTGTCGGGGATCCGCGTCGTGCGGTCCTTCGCCCAGGAGGGCCATCACCGCACCCAGTTCGCCGCGCTCAACGAGTCAAACCGCGCCGCGAATCTCACGACGGTCCGGCTGAACGCCGCCTACTTCCCGGTCGTCGAGTTCGTCAGCGCCCTGGCCACCGTCGGCATCCTCATGTACGGCGGCACCCAGGCGATCAACGGCGAGGTCTCGGTCGGGGTGCTCGTCGGCTTCGTCGCCGCCCTCAACGGCTTCTTCGACCCGATCGGACAGCTGTCGCAGGTCTACACGACCTACCAGTCCGGCATGGCGGCGCTGGACAAGATCTTCGAACTGCTGGACGAGGAACCACAGCTGACCGACAAGCCCGACGCCGTGGACCTGCCGACGCCGCTGCGCGGAGCGATCGCCTTCCGGGACGTCTCCTTCGGCTACCAGACCGCTGACGAGGGCTTCAAGCTCGCCCTGACCGACATCGACATCGAGATCCCGCCGGGGCAGACGGTCGCGCTCGTCGGCGCGACGGGCGCCGGGAAGTCGACGTTCGCCAAGCTCGTGGCGCGCTTCTACGACCCGACCACCGGGTCGGTCACCGTCGACGGGACCGACCTGCGCGACGTGCGTGCCTCTTCGCTGCGCCGGCAGATGGGCATCGTGCCGCAGGAGGCGTTCCTGTTCAGCGGCTCGATCCGCGACAACATCGCCTTCGGCCGCGCGGACGCCACCGACGCCGAGGTGGAGGCTGCCGTCCGCGCCGTCGGCGCGCAGGACATCGTCGCCCGGCTGGAGCACGGTCTGGACACCCAGATCGGCGAGCGGGGCGTGCAGCTATCGGCCGGCCAGCGTCAGCTCGTCGCCGTCGCGCGCGCGCTCGTCGCCGATCCGCGCCTCCTCATCCTCGACGAGGCGACCTCCAACGTGGACCTGCACACCGAAAGCCGCCTGGAGGACGCCCTGCGCCGCCTGCTGGCCGGCCGCACCTCGATCGTCATCGCCCACCGCCTGTCGACGATCCGCCAGGCCGGGCGGATCATCGTCCTGGATGGCGGCCGCGTCCTGGAGCAGGGCACCCACGACGAGCTGCTGGCCGCCGAGGGCGCCTACTGGCGCCTGTACCGCGACTGGGCGCAGCAGGCCGCCGCCTGACGGCCGCGTCACGGAGGGCCGACGACGCAGGTGGCGACGAAGACCGAGTCGGGGACGCGATCGCGTGCGAACACGGACAGGGCTGAAACGACGCGCCTTGCCGATCGAGGCTGCGGGACAAGGACTCGAACCTTGAATACCTGCTCCAGAGGCAGGCGTGTTGCCGATTACACCATCCCGCAGCGGGGCATCCGGCCCTACGGCCAGAGACGACAAAGTATAGGCAATGCGAGGCGGCGGGCGCGGTCGCGGCAGGACTCCAGGCTCAGGCGACCGGCGCGGCGAAGAGCGTGGTGATCGACTCCTCGAGCCCGGGATCCAACACGACCAGCACCTCGTCGCCGGCGTTGATGACCGTCTCGCCCTTGGGCACGAACCCGGTGCCGTCACGCAGCACGGAGATGATGAGCACCCCCTCGGGCAGCTGCACGTCGGCCACGGCCAGGCCGGCCGCCGGAGAGCCGGGCACGACCTCGACCTCGATGATCTCCAGCCGCTCGTCGCGCAGGTCCAGGAGATGCACGAGGCCGTAGGAAGGGACCTCGTGCTCGATGAGGCGCAGGATGAGGTCGGTGGCGCTGACCGTGGGCTGGATGCCCAGCAGCTGGAACCACTCACGGTTGCGGGGGTTGTTGACCCGGGCGATGATCCGCTCGCACAGGTACTTCTCCTTGGCCACCTGGCAGATGAGCATGTTGTCCTCGTCGTCACCGGTGACCGCGATGACGAGGTCGGCGCGCTGGATGCCGGCCCGCTCCAGGACCCACAGCTCGGTGGCGTCGCCGTACTGGACCTGGTGCTCGAGCTCCTGCTCGATCGTCAGGTAGCGGTCGCGCGACTCCTCCAGCAGCGTGACCTCGTGGCCCTTGGCCAGGAGCTCCCGGGAGAGGTTCCAGCCCACCTTGCCGCCGCCGGCGATGATGACGTACATGGTCAGCTGACCTCGCTGATCGCCGTCTCGAACATCTCGATGGCGTGGCGGGTCGGGGAGATCGTCCGCAGGCCCTGGGTGTCGTACCAGGCCGCGCGCGCCGGATCCATGACCCGGGCGATGACGTGCCCGATCTCGAAGCGCTTCTGGGCGATCTGCGCGAGGACGAGGTTGGTGTTGTCCCCGTGGGTGGAGGCGATGAACATGTCGGCCCGGTCGATCCCGGCCTCCAGCAGCGCCTCGATCTCGATGCCGTGACCGACGGTGAACCGGCCCCCGGCGTCCTCCCAGGAAGTCGTCTGGCCGACGTCCAGGCGCTCGTGGGACAGCGGATCGTCGTCCAGGACGGAGACCTCGTGGCCGGCGGCCAGAGCGGAGCGGGCGGTCGCCGCGCCCACGCGGCCGGCCCCCACGATGAGCACGAACATACGCGGCACGATAGTCCTTCGGCGCACGCGGCCGCCGGTCGGTCCGCGGGCCCGTCAGGACGGGCGCTGCGCGCCGTCGGCGGGCGCCGCCTCCACCGGCAGGCGACGGTCGTCGGACGGTGGGGCGGTGAGGATGACCGGGCACTGCGCCTTGGCCAGCACGTACTTGGTCATCTCCCCCACGAAGTTGTCCCGCGGCCCGCCGCGCCCGCCGAGCAGCGCGCCGCCGCGGATCCGGGAGGGCTCCTCGGCGGCCAGCACGATCGCCTCGACGCCACGGCGCTTGGCTTCGTCGACGATCGCCGCCCCCGCGCTGCGAGTGCGGATCGTGGTGGTGGCCACCTCGACGCCCTCGTACTCCTCGCCGACCGCCTTGGCGCGGCGCAGCGCCTTGCGGGCCCGCTCGAGCTGGGCGTCGGGCAGCCGCGCGTCGATGGGCAGCGACATGGGGACCTCGATGACCCACAGCGCCTCGACGACCGCGCCCTCCTCGGAGTCGAAGTCCTCGTGCTGCTCGCCGGCCAGGCGCCCGGCGGTCTGGACGATGTCGTCGTCCAGCGCCGTCCCCATGAGCGGCACGAGGATCGAGCCGTAGGAGATCTCCGGCGGTCGCCGCGCCGCCCGCCGCAGGGCGCCCTCGGGCACGGTGACGCGCCCGAACACCGACTTCTCCTGGGAGAGGCGATAGCCGACGTAGAACAGGACCCCGAACGCCATCCACCCCATGCCCACGTACCGGGCCCCGGTGTGGAAGACGATGATGCTCACCCAGGCCAGGGCGGACAGCAGCGCGCCGGCGACGGCCGGCAGCGGGAGGCTGGACCCGCCGACGGGCACCGAGAGCGGGATCCGGTAGGGCCGGCGGCCGTCCGGCTCGACGAAGCGCAGCCGGGCGACCGAGGCGTGCGCGATCGTCAGGCCGAGCAGCGCGCCGAAGGCGTAGAGCCCGACGAGGAAGTCCAGGTCCTGCGGGGTGACCAGGGCGACCGCGAGCACGGCGGCGATGACGATGACCACATACGGCGTGGAGCGGGTCGGGTGCAGTCGCCCCAGCGCCGACGGGATCTGGCGGTTCAGCGACAGCGTGTAGGCCAGGCGGGAGAGGCCAAGCATGGCGGAGTTGGCGGCCGCGATCAGGGTGACCGTGGCCGCCGCGGCCAGCGTGTACTGGGCGCCGGTGGACAGCCAGTCCTGCTCGAAGGCGTCGGCGATGCCGAGGACGGGGGCCTCCAGGAACTCGCCGCTCAGGCGCGTGCTGCCGTCGATCACCGGCAGCGCCGTGACCGCGACGAGGGCGATCCCGGTGTATACGACTCCCACGAACACCGTGGCGCTGGTGACCAGGCGCTTGAGGCCGGCAGCCCGCACGCCGACCTCCCCAGCCAGCCCCGAGGCGGACTCCAGGCCGGTGACCACGACGGCCGCCACCCCGAGCGCGAAGATGAGGTCAGGCCATTCCGGCGTGGTGCCCAGGTCGATCGAGCTCGTGAGCGTGCCCGAGTCGAAGAACACGGCGAGGCCGACGACGACCAGGGCCAGCTGGAGCAGCAGGTCGACGAGGACGATGGCGATCAGGCGGGTCGCCCGCGTGCTCTGGAACCCGCGGATCGTGCCCACCGCGACGTAGACGATGATCGCGATCGCGGCGAACAGCTCGGTCGTGCCCTCCCCCAGCGGCGACCAGAACGCCGCGGCGTAGTGGGTCGCGGAGAACGCGCAGATCGCGAGCAGGATGATGTAGTCCAGCAGCACCGCCCACCCGGCCACGAACGACCACAGCTCGTTGAACGCATAGCGGGCGAACACGGTGGATCCGCCCCGGTCCTGGTGCAGGGAGGCGCCTTCGACGTAGGTCATGGTGGCCAGGGCGAAGAAGCCGCTGGCCACGAGGAAGACGAGCGGGGTCAGGCCGAGGGCATGGTCGGCCACCACACCGAGCGAGAAGTACACGCCGCTGGCCAGCGCCGTCCACACCACGGCGAACAGGACCGGGGAGCCGACGGTGGTGCGGACCGCCTCGTCGAAGGCCGCCTCGGCGCGCTGCGAGCCGTCGGTCATCGGCGGTCCGCCCCCGGTCCCGGCATCAGGCGCCCCGCAGCGAGACGTAGAGCCGGCCGCCCCCGGCCAGCGCGAACAGCAGGCCCATGACCGTGCCGATGGCCAGCGGTCCGCCCCCGCGGGCGAGGGTGGACACGAGCATGACGAGGCCGAGGGCGAGCATCACGAGCGACAGCGCGCGGGTGCTGGAGCGGTGCAGGTTGCGGGGTTCATTCATGGGCGGACAGGCGCTGGCGCTCGGGGAGGACGGCCATGGCCGCCGGGTCGGACTGGATGATGACGCGGCACGGGCGCTTGGCCAGCACGGTCTCGACGGTGCGCCCGAACACGGCACCGGCCGCCGAGCGCGGCGGCAGCGGCAGGACGATCGCCCGCGCGTGGATCGCCGTGGCGGTGTCGACGATCGTCGTGCCCGCCTGGCCGGCCCGCACGCGCTGGGTGCGCCCGGTCACGCGACGCCCGCCCTGCAGGCGCGCCTGCTCGATCATCGCCTGCGCGGCCTGCTCCTGCTCGGACAGGTCGGCGTCCAGCGGCGCGGACTGGGGCACCGGGATGGTCACGAGCACGTAGATGCCCCGGCGGCGGCGGGCGGCGACCTTCACCGCCGTGGCCAGGGCGCCGGGCGAGTAGGGGCGCGAGGCGTCCAGAGCGACGAGCACCGACTCGTACTCGGCCTCGCGGTCGGTCACCGGCAGCGGGATCGCGATCTTCGTCGTCGTCGTGAGGTCCAGGCCCTGCCGGCGGCGGTAGATCGGGTACACGACCATGCCCAGCAGCAGCCAGGCGGTGCCCGCGGCGGCGACCTCCAGGTGCAGGAACGTGACGACGACGAAGGCCAGGCCGGTGCCCAGGCCGCCGACCACGGCGAAGAGCGGTAGCGAGCGGCCGCGGAAGCGCACGTTGCCGGGCCCGGTGTGGGGTCGCACGGCGTCCGGCTGGGAGTAGCGCAGGCGGATGACCGAGACGTGCGCGATCGTGAACGAGAGCATCGCGCCGAACGCGTAGATGTTGCCGAGGAAGTCGGCCTTGCCCGGGATCA
>JBBSUL010000075.1:0-17631 GCA_038234375.1 Solirubrobacterales bacterium
CGGCCTCGCGCAGGAACTCCTGCTCGTCGCTCAAAGACAGGTTCATGCGAGACCACCAGTCGTCGTAGTACCTCGGTAGCGCATCACGAGACCGCCTCCTTCTCTTTGGCGCGCAGCTCGGAGAAGGGGATGCCCTTGTCCAGCCGCGGCTCCGGCGGCAGGCCCAGGACCCGCTCGCCGATCGTGTTGCGCAGGATCGCCTCGGTGCCGCCGGCGGATTTCAGCCCCGGCAGGAACGAGATCATGTGGAACCACTCGCTGGACTCCTTCAGCGCCTCGGGGCCGATGACGTCGGCGAGCAGCTCGCCGGCGGCGACCGCCGCGTTCACGGTGGTCACCTTGGCCAGGCCGCTCTCGGGGCCGGGAATCTGGCCCTTGGCCAGCGCGGTCAGCGTGCGGTAGCCGGTGAAGCGCACGGCGAGCAGCTCCGTGGAGATGTCGGCCAGGCGCCGGCGGACCTCGGGGTCCGCGCACGCCGCCGCGTCGCCCGCCAGCGCCTTGGCGAAGCGGTCCGAGCGGTACCCGAAGCCCTCCGAGCCCAGGCCGATGGTCAGGCGCTCGTACATGAGGACGGTCAGGGCGGTGCCCCAGCCGTTGCCCACGCCGCCGACGACGGCGTCCGCGGGGACGGTCGCCTCGTCGAAGAAGACCTCGTTGAACTCGGCCTCGCCGGTGATCTGGCGCAGCCCGCGGATCGTCACGCCCTCGGCGTCCATCGGGACGATGAACATCGTCATGCCCTTGTGCTTGGGCAGGTCCGCGTCGGTGCGCGCGAGGATCAGGCCGTAGGCGGCGAACTGGGCGTTCGTCGTCCACACCTTCTGCCCGGTCAGCGACCACGACCCGTCGTCGTTCAGTTTCGCGCGCGTCTGGACGGCCGCCAGGTCCGATCCGGCGGCCGGCTCGCTGAACAGCTGGCACCACACCTCGTCGCCGTGGAGCATCGGCCCCAGGTAGCGCGACTGCTGCTCCTGGGAGCCGTGCGCGATGAGGCACGGCCCGAGCATGCCGATGCCGATGATGTCGAGGATCCCGGGGACGCCGGCCGCGGCGATCTCCTGGTTGACGATGACCTGCTCGATCGGGCCCTTGCCTTGCCCGCCGAGCTCCTTGGGCCACGTCAGGCCCGCCAGCTCGGCCTCGGCCAGCTCACGCTGCCAGGCGCGGCGGCTGTCGATGTAGGCGCTGTCCTGGGAGTCGCCGGTCGCCGGCGGCGCCTGGGCCTTGTGGTCCTGCAGCCAGCTGCGGACCTGGTCGCGGAAGGCCGCCTGGTCGGGGGTGTCGTTGAGATCCACCTGGTGCTCCTCGGTCGGACCGGACGCGGACGGCCGGTCGCTGGGACGTGCCGCGCATGATAGGGGCAATGGTGAACTGACTTCAGCTTCGGGCGCATGCGGCATGCCGGGCGGGCGACGTGACGCCCGTCGGGGTCAGACCCAGTAGGGCGGCGCGCTGCCCGGGAGCGGCGGTCCGGCCGTCCAGCCCAGCGGCCGTCCGTCGAGCGTCCCCGGCGGGCGGGCGGCCCGCACGTCGCCCAGCGGGGAGGCGAGATCCACGCAGTAGCGCTCGGCGGCGACCGGCTCCCCGGCGTACCCGCCGCCCTCCACGGGCGCCTGGTGCAGCAGCCACATCGCCGTGCGCGCGAGGGCGACGCGGGCGTGCGAGGCGCGCTGGTCCAGCGCGCGCAGCGTCAGCGCGCGCATCGCCGCGGCGGCGATGAGGTAGCCGGTTCCGTGGTCCAGGGCCTGGACGGGCAGCGCGCCCGGGGTGGCACCGCCGTCCTCCGAGAGCTCGTGCGCGATGCCGGTGGCGGCCTGGACCAGGCTGTCGAAGCCCCGCCGCCCGGCCCACGGGCCAAGCTGCCCCCACGCCGAGAGCGTGACGGTGCACAGGTGCGGATGCTTCTCGACGAGGACCTCGGCGCTGAGGCCGAACGGGTCCAGGGCGCCGGGCCGATAGCCGGCGATGAGCACGTCGGTGTCGTCGAGCAGGCGGTGCAGGCGCTCACGGTCCGGGCGGCTGGGCAGGTGCAGGTGGGTGCTGCGGCGCCCCGCGCCGCTGTCGGCCCACAGCAGCGCCAGCTCGGGCATCTGGGGGCCGTCGACGCGGAGGACCTGGGCCCCGAGCGCCGCGAGCATTCGCGTGCCGACCGGGCCGGCGACCACCCGCGTCAGGTCCAGGATCCGCAGGCCGGACAGCGGCGCGCCGGGCACGTGCGGCCGGTCTCCGAAACCGTCCACGGTCCGCGGGACGCCGGGCTCGAAGTCCAGCAGGCCGTCGACGGCCAGGTCCGCGCCGACCGGGCCGGTGCGCCAGGCCTCGCGGTCGCGGACCGCGGCGGCGCACCCGCCGGCGGCGATGATCGCCTCCTCCAGCGCCTCGGCCTCCCAGCCGGCGACGGCGGCCGGCACGTCGGCGGCCCCGCCCCGCGGGTGCTTCAGGGCGCGCATGAGCGCGGCCCGGTGGTGGGGGTAGTTGGCGTGCAGGCGGATCCAGCCGTCGGCGGTGGACAGGAACGTCGACAGCGGATCGAAGACCGGCCCGGGGACTGCCCCGTCCACCCGCACGTGACGCTCGCTGGCGAAGGCGGCGGCGACGTGGGCGGCGTCCAGCGCCGCGGCGGGGAAGCTCCCGCCGCGCGCCTCCTCCAGCTCGGCGGCGGCCAGCACCGCGGTGCCGGCGGTGGCCGTCGCCAGCTCCCCGACGGCCAGGTGCCCGGTCAGGGGAGCGGCGCTCCCGCCGGTCATGGTCAGGCGGGCGGTGACGTCGGCGTCCCCACCGACCGCCCCCCACGCCTCGTCCAGCATCGTCGTCGCGTTCATCGGTCGGCCCTTCCTGTCGTCCTGCATCCGGCCGCGCTCATGCGCCGTCCCGGCGCGGGGAGGCGAACCCGCGATCCATCAGCTTGATCCCTTGCGCGCCGATGTCCGGCGAGTGCAGCAGGATGACACCCAGGCGGCGTCCGTCCCGCTCGACGGCCGCGACCAGGCACTTGCCCGCGGCGCCCGTGTACCCGGTCTTGATGCCCAGCGTCCCCGGATAGTCCTGCTTGAGCAGTGGGTTGTGGTTGTAGAGCTCGAGCTTGCCCCCCTCGACGGGGAAGCGCAGGGTCGCCGACCGCTTGGCGACGATCTTCGCCAGGCGCGGACGGTCGAGCAGCTCCCGGGCCAGCGCGGCGAGATCGTAGGCGCAGGTGTGGTTGCCCTCATCGACCAGCCCGCTCGGTGAGGCGAAGCGCGTGCACTGCAGGCGCATCGCCTCTGCCCGCTCGTTCATGAGGACGACGAAGTCCTTCATGCTCCCGCTCACCCGCTGGGCCAGCGCGGTGGCGGCGTCGTTGCCCGACGGCAGCAGCAGCCCGTAGAGCATGGTCTGGACCCCGATGCGCTTGCCCTCGGGGAGCACGCCGACCTTGGAGCCGTCGGCCTGGACGGCCTGCCGGGTGATCCGCACCTTGCCGCCGGCGGGGACGCGCTCGTCCACGAGGATCGCGGTCATCATCTTCGTGACGCTCGCCATCGGCAGGACCCGGGTGGCGTTGCGCCGCCACAGCACCTTGCCCGTGTCCAGGTCGAAGAGCAGCCCGGCCCGCGGGGGTTTGCTGAAGTTGATCTGCACCGGGTCGTCGGGGTCGGCGAGGTCCACGGCCAGCGGGGACGGGGGCGGCCCGAGGGGCAGGCTGGGGCCGTTCGTCGTCTGCGACGGGTAGGTGACGGCGGCCGCGGCGTCCGGCCGCACGAGCCGCACCGAGGCCTGTCCGGGGGCGGCCGCCGGCCCGCCGGCGCTCGCCGCCTCCAGCCCGCGGACTCCGGCGACCGCCCCGCCGCCGAGCACGCCGGTCGCGACCAGCGCGGTCATCGCGCGACGGCGGCGCGCGCGACGGCGGCGGGTGCGTGACCCCACAGCGGTCATTCCGGGGGCTGGCGCAGGGCGCCTACGATGCCGAAGGCGAACATCCCGAGGATGACGATCGAGATGACCGTCAGGGGATCCAGGCCTTCACGCACGATGACCGAGATCGTCAGGCCGCCGAACAGGGCGATGAACGCCAGGATGGTGATGAGGATGGGACGGGGGTTCTCCACGGGGCCTTTCAGGCGCTCACGGTCAGGACAGGGCCACCGGGCGCCGCGCGGCGAACAGCTTGATGGCGATGAGCCCGAACGCAAAACCGCCGACATGGGCAAAGTACGCCACGCCCCCGCCGTCCCCTGCCGGATCGGTGAGGTCAAGCGCGCCGAACACAGCCTGCTGGGCGAACCAGACCCCGAGAAAGATCACCGCGGGCAGTTCCAGGACGGTGAAGAACAGCACGATGAACACGAGGGTGACGACCTTCGCCCGAGGAAACAGCAGGATGTATCCGCCGAGGATCCCGGCCACCGCCCCGGAGGCGCCCAGGGTGGGGACGACCTCGTCGGGGCCGATCGCGGTCTGCAGCGCGATCGCCGCCAGGCCCCCGAGGAGGTAGAAGGCCACGAAGCGCACGCGGCCCATGCTGTCCTCGACGTTGTTGCCGAAGATCCACAGGAAGAGCATGTTGCCGCCCAGGTGCAGCAGGCCGGCGTGCGTGAACATCGCCGTCAACAGGGTCAGGGCGGTCGGGATGCCCGCGTCGTCCACGTTGCTGCCGCACTGCGCCGCCGCGCCACCGCGGATGACTTGGCAGTGCTCGCCAGGGTGCGTGAGCTCGTAGGGGATCGCGCCGTAGTGAAACAGCGAGGACTGGTCCAGCGAGTTGCCCGACAGGTCGATCCCGGTCTTGGGCTGCAGGAACACGTACGCGATCACGTTGATCGCGATGAACAGGATCGTGACGAGCGGCAGGTTCCGCGTCGGGATGTTGTCCCTTAAAGGAAACGTGGCCGTCTCGCCTAGCGGCTCGCCGGCCATTGCGAGTTCGGCGCCGGACGGGCCGCCCGGTCTCCGACGAACCACGGGCCGGCGCCGAACGTCGCACCCCGAACACCCTCGACCTCTGCGTTCGCTGCGTCGCTGGGCCGCACGCTCGACCCTGTCGGACGCTGCGTCGCGCTAGCGGGCAACTTGGACCTGTGTGGCGAGGGGGCCCATGCCGGGTTCATCCTGACGGATCGCCTCGTCGGCGTGGTAGCTGGAGCGCACGAGGGGGCCGGCGGCGATGTGGTCGAAGCCGAGCTGGTAGCCGGCGGCGGAGATGGCGTCGAACTCGGCGGGCTCCCAGTAGCGCACGACGGGCAGGTGGCGCTCGGTCGGGCGCAGGTACTGGCCGATGGTGATGATCTGCACGCCGCTCTCGCGCAACGTGCCCAGCGCGTCAAGGACCTCGTCGTGGGTCTCGCCGAAGCCGACCATCAGCCCGGATTTCGTGGCCACGGTGTCTCCACCCATGGCCTTGGCGTTGGCCAGCACCCGGTTGGAGCGCTCCCACGTGGAGCCGCGGCGGGCGATCCCGTAGAGCCGCGGGACGACCTCGACGTTGTGGTTGAACACGTCCGGCCCGGCGGCGATGACCTTGGCCAGCGGCATCTCCTGGCCGCGGAAGTCGGGGGTGAGGACCTCGACCTTCGTGCGCGGAGCGCTGCGCCGGACCGCCCGGATCGTCTGCGCCCAGATCCCGGCCCCGTAGTCGGGCAGGTCGTCGCGGTCGACGGAGGTGATGACCGCGTGCCGCAGGCCCATCCGCGCGATCGAGCGGGCGACCCGCCCGGGCTCCAGCGGGTCGTTCCACGTCGGGGTGCCGGTCTGCACGTGGCAGAACCCGCACCGTCGCGTGCACGTCTCGCCGAGGATCATGAACGTGGCGGTGCCGCGCTCCCAGCACTCGCCGACGTTGGGGCAGTTGGCCTCCTGGCAGACGGTGTTGAGGTTCTCGTCCTTGATCAGCTTGGACAGCTCGCGGTAGCGCGCGCCGCCCGGGGCGGGAACCTTGAACCACGCCGGCTTGCGCTCGCGGAAGGGCCGCACGTCGTCACCGAGGACGGTGAGGACGTCCATCCCGCCGGGGTTGGAGCGCGAGCGCGTCGGGTGGCGGCGGGCCTGCGGGTCGGCCTGGGTTTCGGAAGACGACACCCGATCAGGGTATCGGTGGGACCCCGGCCCCGGTTAGGCTCGCGGACATGCCCACAGAACCCGCAAAGATCCTTCCCGCGATGCGCCTGGCCATCGGTGCCGGCGCGTGGCTGACCCCGGCCCTCACCGGGCGGCTCTTCGGCCTGGACGCTGGCGCCAATCCGCAGCTGCCGTACATGGCCCGCCTGTTCGGGATCCGCGACGTGGCGCTGGGCATCGGCACGGTGCAGACCACCGGCCCGTCGCGCCGCGTGTGGTGGCAGATCGGCGTCGCCTGCGACCTCGCCGACGCCGGCGCCGCCTACCTCGGTGCCCGCGACGGCTCACTGTCGAAGTTCACCGCCATCGCCGCCGGCGGCACCGCGCTGGCCGCCGCGGGCCTCGGGGTCGCGGCGATGCAGACCGACGACGCCTGAGGGTTCCGGACTGTCGCCGGTGCCCGAGCGGCGATCCGGGCTGCGTGGAGGCTCGATGTTGCTGCCAGCAGTCAGGTTCCGTCCACCGGACGTGGGCGGGCCGGACGTCCACGCGCGGAACCTCATTGTCCTCCGGCAGCAGCAAGACTCCACCCACCGGTTCCGTCGACGGCGTCCGGTCAGTCCTTATCGCGCCGCGGACGCGGGCGCGACCCCCGGGCCGTGTTCTCCGGGTTCTGCAGATCGCCGACCACGCGCTGGCCGTAGATGTAGGCGAGCACGAAGCCCGCGCCGACGATGACCAGGCCGACGATGGCCCACGTCGACATGCCGCCGAACAGCCCGACGACGGCCAGGCCGATGGCGAGCACGACGATGCTGAGGGCGAACGGTCGGAGGGCGGGGAGGCGGAAGCGCGTCATGGTGGTCTCACGGGGTCGGGTGCGGTCGATGCTACCCGTTGCACTCCGCGCCAACCCCGGTCGCTCAGCCGCCGTCGCCCACGAGGGCGACGGCCGCCGCGGTGACCACCGTCAGGTCGTGCTCGGCTGCGAACGCCCGCGCGACGACGTCGGCGAAGCCGTCGAACCCGGCCTGTCCCGGGTCGGCGCCGCCGGTCTCCTTGAGCACCGACGTCATCTGGACCTCCGCCATCCCGCACGGCGTGATCCAGCTGAACGGCTGCAGGTCGTTGCGGACGTTCACGGCGAAGCCGTGCGTGCTGACGCCGCCGGCGACGTGGACGCCGATCGACGCGATCTTCCGATCCTCCACCCACACGCCGGTGAGGTCCGCGCCCTCGCCGGATCGCGTCGTTGCGGCCAGCGCCTCGGAGGTCAGCGCCTCGATCAGTGCGCGCTCCATCCGGCACACGAAGTCGGCCACGCGGCCGGCGCGCATGATCGGGTAGCCGACGAGCTGCCCGGGGCCGTGGTAGGTGACGCGGCCGCCGCGGTCGGTGTCGACCACGTCGACGCCCTGGCCGAGGTACCACGCCTCACCCATCGGCAGCTCGCCGGCGGTGGAGCGCCGCCCGCGGGTGTACACGGGCGGGTGCTCGAGCAGCAGCAGCGTGTCCGGGCACGCGTCCGCCTGCCGCGCGTCGCGCACACGCTGCTGCAGTGCGTGGGCCCGGCGGTACTCGACGGTGCCCAGCGACACGACACGGAGCTCGTCTGCGGGCATGCGCCCAGCTTACGCCGAGGGCTCGGACGGGGTCTACGCTGTCGGGCGGATGGACGACCGGCCCGGACAGGACGACAGCGAGGACGACGCGGACGGCGTCCGCGGGCGCCTGCGCCGCCTGCGCTGGCGGATGAGCGGCGCCTGGGGGGTGCCGGTTTTCGCGCTGACCACGCTCGCCGGCACCGCCATCTTGACCACCCGACCGATCGCCGGGGAGTCCATCGACGTGGTCGGCGCCTTCCTGCTGTGCGGCTTCGCCAACCTGGCCGTGCTCGCCGTCCTGGCCCCCGGAGGTGGCTGGTGGCTGCGCCGCCGGCGCCCCCAGCTGCCGCGGAGCGTGGCCGCCGACCGGGCCGGGAGCGGTCTCATGCTCGGCGTACTGGCCCTCTTCACCGGTCTCGGGCTTCTGCACCACGGGTCGGTGCTCGACGCTGCGGACGCCGACGCGCGTGAGCTGCGCGCGGTGCGCGCCTATCTCGAGCATCAGGCTCCGCCGGAGTACGTGCACAACATCGGCCGCGAGAGCGTGTGGAAGCAGTCCGACGTCCAGTACCGCACGTGCGTCCCGGGCAACGACCCGCGCCGGCACCTGTGCCTGTACGTCGACGTGTCGGGCCCGAACCCGACGATCAGCGTCGACCCCGACCAGCGCCCGAACTCGCGCGTGGCGGGCGTCGACAGCCCCGGACGACGTGGCGGCTGACGCGCCCGCCTCAAGGTCGTCCGGCCGGATGCCGATACACGCAGGTGAATGCGGACCACGCGCTCAATGGCGGCCTCCCTCGGGGCGACGACGTGCCTGATCCTGGCCGCGACGCTGATGCTCAGCCTGGCCAGCACCGTCGTGGCCTTCCAGGGCTGGCCCGGGGTGCGGGTCAAGGACGGCGGCGAGCAGCAGGCGCTCATCGTGGGCGTGCGGACTGAGAACGCGGCCGTCGCCGCCGCGACGCCGCCGATGCTCACCGTCCCGGCGCCGGCCTCCGCCCGACCGGAGCCGACTGCGACCGCATCCTCCGCGTCGCCCGCAGCGAAGCCTTCACCGAAGCAGCAGGCCGAGTCGGCGTCCGAGCCGGTCGGCACACCCACCGTGACCACCGCGACGTCCTCGACCCCGCCTTCCGCGCCCGCGGCGACGTCCCCGGTCTCGCCGCCCGCCCCGGCCAAGCCCGCCACGCCGAAGCCCGCCGCCGGCGACCCGGTCCGCAAGCTCGGGCAGACCCTCGACACGACGGTCGACAACACGGGCAAGGGCCTGGGGAAGGTCCTCGCCCCGGTCTCGCCGCCGCTGGGCTCCGTCGTCCAGAACACCACCGACGCTGTGGGCGACGCGCTCAACCAGGTGACCGGCGCCATCGGCCAGGTCGTCGATGGGCTCACCGGCCCGCGCCCGTAGCCGACGCGCCGGACTCAGTCCGCGAGGACGGCGCCGGACTCCAGCAGCCCAGACAGGTGCGCGAGGAACCGTGCCGCCTCCGCCCCGTATACCGCGCGGTGGTCGCACACGAGCGAGAGCTCGGCCGTCCGCCGGACGGCGGGCTCCCCGCCGGCGGCCACCACGCGCTCGGCGGCGCGACCGACCCCGAGGATCGCCGCCTGGGGAGGCACGATGACGGGGACGATGGCGTCGACGCCGAGCATGCCGACATTGGACACCGTGAACGTCGCGCCGCTGGATTCCGGCGAGGTCAGCTCGCCGGCCCGCGCCCGGGCCGCCAGCTCGGCCAGCTCGGCCCCGATCGTCGTGGCCGCCTTGGTGTCGGCGTCGAACACCGTGGGGGTCACCAGGCCGCCGGGCACGTCAACCATCACGCCGACGTTCACCCGCGAGTAGTGCTCCACGGCCCCGTCCCTGTAGGCGCCGTTCAGCGACGGGTGCCGGCGGAGGGCGAGGGCGGACGCCCGCACGACGAGGGCGGTCAGCGAGGGACGGCCGGGCGTCGCGAGGCAGGTGTCCACGATTGCCTGCCTGCGCACCGTGAAGTCGGGCACGATCGCGCGCGACTCAGCGGTTCTGCGGGCGATCGCCGCCTGCGCGCGGGTCAGCGCGGTCGTGGTGGTCGAGCCCTTCGCGGTCACGGGGGGCGGGGTGCTCGTCGAGGCCATCCTGGCCGGGAGCCTACTTCCCGTCCGCTCCCGTGCCGTCGTCACGGATGACCCGGCGCACCCGGGGGACGGGCGCCGGACGCGGTGGCGCCGGTGCGTCGGGATCGACGAGGCGCCACGCGGCGCCGTTCCGGACGACCCGCCAGCCCGCCAGTTGCAGGGCGTACATGGCCTGGGCGGGCATCGTCACGCCCGCGGCGCGTAGCGCGTCGATGGACGCCGGGCCCTGGGTCTGGAGGAGGTCGAGGGCGATCCGCGCCTCGTGGGTGATCTCGGTCTCGCGCTCGTCCACTCGATCTGAGCCTAGATGGTCGGCGCCCGGTGCGATCCGGGGCCCACCTGCGGCCGTACCCCGGAGGTGATCGAGCGCCACGCCGACAGCGCCGCCCCGACCGCTGTCGTGTGGGCGCTCCTCGCCCGTCCCGACCGCTGGCCGGCCTGGGCGCCGCACGTGCGCGGGGCGTGGGGACTGGCCGGAGCCGGTGGGGAGGTCACCGCCGGGGCACGGGGGGCGGCCCGGTTGGCCGGGGTGCTCCCGGTGCCCGTCCGCGTCACGGCGGTGGACCCCGGGTGGTCGTGGACGTGGCGGGTGGCCGGCCTCGTGGACATGGAGCACCGCGTGGCCGAGCGGGGAGCGGGCGGCAGCCGGGTCACCGTGACCCTCGCCGGACCGGCGGCGGCGCGGGTCGCTCTGGCGCTGTACGCGCCGCTCGTCGGGGTGCTGGTGACGCGGCTGGCCCGGATCGCCGAACGCGAGCCGGCTACCGACGCGTGACGAAGCGCTGCACGCCGTCGGCGATGCCGCGCGCGGCCTTCAGGCGCCAGGCCCCGCTGCGGACCCGTCGCGCGTCGATCGCGTTGCGCATGTTGCCGCACTCGATGAACACCGAGGGGACGTCGGCCAGGCGCAGCCCCCCGAGGTCGCCGCGACGGTCGATCCCGTTGCGGCCGATGTAGGTCGCGTACCGCTGCTCCGTCCGGGCCTTGAAGGGCCCGCGCAGGTCCAGCGCCAGACGGTGGGAGGCGCTGAAGACGTCGTCGGTCAGGCCCTTGATCCGTGCCGGCTCGATGATGTGGAAGCCGCGGCCGGACGCCGGGCCGCCGTCGGCGTGGATGGACACGCGCAGGTCGGCGTGCGCCCGGTTGGCGATCTGCGCGCGCCGGTCGATGCAGGGCCCTACCCCGCGGTTGCCCGACCGCGTGAGGATGACCTGCGCCCCGCGGTTGCGCAGGACCCGCCGGGCGCGCTTGGCCACGTCGTAGGTGAACGAGGCCTCCGAGTAGCCCGAGTTCGTGGACGTGCCGGTGGTGTCGCACGCCTTCGTCCGGCCCCCGCCGATCTTCACCTGGCGGTTGATCGCCCGGGGGGCGCCCCCGTTGCCGCCGTTGTGACCGGGATCCAGCACGATGACGTGGCCGGCCAGCGGCTTGGGCTCGCTCGCCGCTACCGTGGCCAGGCGGGGGATCGGCGTGGTCGTGGCGCGTCCGGCCGCGCCCTGGCGGGCCTCGGGGCCGTCGCCGGCGGAGGCGACCAGCCCGGCGCCGGCCAGCGTGGCGGCGACGACGGTGGGCAGGGTCAGGCGGCGCACGACGCGATGGTCGCAGATCACGCCAGGCGGGCGGCCGCCTCGGGCAGCTGCGCGTCGCCGTGCAGCACGGTCCCCTTCTCGCTACCGCCGCCCGCCGGCGGGAGCCACACCGCCGGGGTGCGCGTGACCCCGCGCTCGCGCGCCGTCGCCGTCGCGGTCTCCAGCGTCCGGCGCGTCCCGCGCGTGGCGACGGCCCGCAGGACCGCGTTGGGGTGCATCTCGCACGCGCTGGCGGCGATGATCACGTGGTCCGGCAGCGACAGGTCGCGGCCGCCGGCGTAGGCCTGGCGCAACGCGGCGAGAAGGAAGGCGACGCTCCGGCCGATCGACTTGGCGTAGGTGGCGGCGAGGTTGGCCAGTTCGGCGTCGAAGGCCGGCGGCCAGCGCAGCGTCTGCAGGTCGCGGGACCGGGCGGCGGCCGCGATCGCCTCGCGCGCGGCGTCGTCGGGTGCCGGCGGCTGCAGATGCACGGGCACCCATTCGACGGGGACGGGCATGAGCGCGAGGATCTGCTCGGCGCTGAGGTAGCACTCGGGACTCGCCAGGTCGACGTAGAAGCACGGGGACAGCGGCTCCTCGCCGCCCGCTCCGGGCCCGTGCACGGTGATCGCCGGCGTGTCGGTCATGCGCGAGGTCCGCGGTGGCGCCCGCGGAGACCGCGGTCAGCCGTGGATGAGCCAGCCGTCGGCGGCGCGGGCGGCCTCCATGACCGCTTCGCTCATCGTCGGGTGGCCGTGGACCATGCGCGCGACCTCGGGGTAGCCGCCCTCCAGGGCCTTGGCGTTGACGAGCTCCTGGATCAGCTCGGTGGCCTTGGCGCCGATGACGTGGCCGCCGAGGATCTCGCCGTACTGCTTGTCGCCGATGATCTTCACCAGGCCGGTGCGGTCGCCGTACACGGTGCCCGCACCGACCGCCCCGTACTGGACCTTGCCCACGACGACGTCGTGCCCGGCCTCCTTGGCCTGCTGTTCGGTCAGCCCGAACGAGGCGACGTTCGGCTGGCAGAACGTGGCCCGCGGAATGTCGACGTGCACGATCGGGTGCGAGGGCTTTCCGGCGATCGCCTCGGCCGCGATGACGCCCTCGTCCGAAGCCTTGTGCGCCAGCGCGGGGCCGGGGACCAGGTCGCCGATCGCGTACACCTTGTCCACCGACGTCTTCTGGGTGCCGTCGACCTCGACGAGTCCGTTGTCGGTCAGCTTGACGCCGGCGTCCTCCAGGCCCAGACCCTCCACGTCAGGTCCGCGGCCGGCGGCGATGACCAGCCACTGCGCCTGGCCGGACTGATCGCCGTGGGTGAACGTGACCTTGTCGTCCTGGCTTTCGACGTTCTCCACGAACGTCTCTGTGTGCACGTCGATGCCCTGCTTCTTGAAGCCGCGCTGGGCGAGCTTGGACACATCGGCGTCCTCGGCGGGCAGCACACGGTCCAGCCCCTCGAACAGCTGCACCTCGGTGCCCAGCCGCGCGTACGCGGAGGCGATCTCGGTGCCCGATGCGCCGGCCCCGACGACGACGAGGGTCGTGGGCAGCTCGTCCAGCGCCCACGCCTCCTCGGTCCCGATCACGCGGCCACCGAACTCGGTGCCCGGGATCGGCTTCTTCACCGAACCGGTGGCAAGGATCACCCCCTTGTTCACCGTGATCTCGTCGCCGTCGACGACGACGTTGCCACCGCGGGTCACCGACCCCGTGCCCTCGATGACATCGATGTCGTTCTTCTTCATCAGCCCGGCAACCCCGCCGGTCAGCGTCCCGACGACCTTCTCGCGCCGCTCACAGACCGCGGCGAAGTCAACTTCGGGCTCTGAGACGGTGATCCCGAACTCGTCGGCCTCACGGATCTCGCTGAGGATGTCGGCCACGCGCAGGACCGCCTTGGCCGGGATGCACGCGACGTTCAGACAGCGCCCGCCGATGTCACCCTTCTCCACCACCGCGGTCTTCATCCCGAGCTGGGCCGACCGGATCGCGGCGACGTACCCGCCCGGTCCGGACCCGATGACGACGACGTCGTACGCGCGCTCAGCCATGAGCCCGAGCCTATTACAACGCCCCGGGCGTCAGCCTCGCCGGCGCCGGGCTCAGCGCCCCGGGCGTTCGGGCATCCCGACCCGCGAGAGCACCCGGACGAGCTTCCAGAACAGCCACCCGCCGAGCCCGGCCACCGCCAGGCAGACGCCGACGGCGGCGAGGTTCGAGGCCGTCGGCAGGAACAGCGCGAAGATGATCACGATCAGCGCGAGCAGGGACTGGAAGCCGAGGATGGCCCAGTAGCGCCGGGTCCACATGCCCCAGGCCATGATGAACATGACGCCGGCGAAGCCGATCACGCCGCCGGCCGGCGGGACCTTGCCGTCGACCTCGAAGCCGAGCAGGAACGAGACGAGGTTGCCCAGGCCGAGCAGCAGCGTGACGCCGACCGCGACGAGCAGGGCACCGGGCCGCTCGCCGGGTCCGAGGGGCTTGAGCCGGGCGCGGACGGCCTCGTTGGCCGCCTCGCCACGGAGTTTCGGGGGACGGTCGGTCTCCGCGGAGGCCGGGGCCGCTGCCGGTGGCGCTGCGGCGACGGCGCTGAAGTCGTCCAGCGGGCCAGGCGCGCGCTCGCGGCGGGGCCGGCCGGACGGCGGGGTGGCCGGCGTGGACGCGGCGGCCGGCCGCTTGGCCGCGGCTGCGCCCGACGGCTTGCGCTTGCGGCTACGCGAGCCCATCGGCGTCCCGGTCGGTCAGCGCGGCGCGCAGCGTGCGGGCGCCCTCCTCGGGGTCCTCGGCGTCGACGATCGCGCGCACCACGACCACGCGGGCGGCGCCGGCGTCGGCCACCGCGCCGATCGTGTCCGAGTCGATGCCGCCGATCGCGAAGAACGGCAGCGACGCGTGGGCGGCGGCGTGCGCCACGAGGGCCGTCCCCACGGCGGGGCGGCCGGGTTTGGTCGGCGTCGCGTGGACGGGTCCGACGGCGATGTAGTCCACCGCCCGGTCGGCGCGGTGGGCGGCGCCGACCTGCTCGGGCGTGTGCGTCGACACGCCGATCAGCGGCTCCGGCCCGAGCAGTGCCCGGGCCTCGGCGGCCGGCGCGTCGTCCTGCCCCAGGTGGACGCCGTCGGCGCCGGCGGCCTCGACGAGGTCAGGCCGGTCGTTGAGGACGAACAGCGCCCCCGCCGCGCGGCAGGCCTCCCGGATGATGCCGGCCTCGCGCAGCAGCGTGTCCTCGTCCGCGGCGTCCTTGATCCGCAGCTGCACGATGTCCGCGCCGCCGTCCAGCGCGGCCTGCAGGCGGGCGGGCGTGATCGCCGGGGTGACCAGGTACAGGCGGGCGGCGTGCAGGCGGGCGCGGCGGTCCATGCTCAGTCTCAGTGTCGCAGGACTGGTGGTGGGTCCGAACACCGTCGGCGGGCGGGCTACGCTGGCTGCCCGCCGCCGATGCCCTCCGCGCCCCTCACCGCCCCCGAGAAGCCCTGCGACGTCGTCGTCGTGGGCGGCGGCATCGTCGGCCTCGCCGTGGCCTGGCGCGCCCGCGCCCGGGGCCTGTCGGTCACGCTGTGCGAGCGCGAGGCGCTCCCCTCCGAGGGGGCGGCTGCGCACGTTGCCGCGGGCATGCTGGCCCCGGTCGCCGAGGCCGACGCCCAGGAGCGCGCGCTGCTGCGCCTGGGCCTGGACAGCGCCGAGCGGTGGCCGCGCTTCGCCCAGGAGCTGCAGGAGGCCTCCGGCGTCGACGTGGCCTACCGCCGGTGCGGCACGCTCGTCGTCGCGCGCGACCGCGACGAGGCCGAGCACGTGGACCGGGAGATCCGCCTGCGCGAGGAGCTCGGCGTGCCCGTGGCCCGGCTGCTGCCGTCGGCCGCCCGCCGCCTGGAGCCGGCGCTGGCCCCGGCCATCCGCTCGGCCTTCCACGCGCCCGCCGACCACGCGGTCGACCCCCGCGCGGTCTGCTGGGCACTGCTGGTCGCCTACCGGCGCGCCGGCGTGCGCGTGCACCCGCGTCACGACGTGGCCGCGGTGGCCGCCAACGGCGTCACCCTGGCCGGCGGCGGCCGCATCGCCGCCGGTCGGGTGGTCGTCGCCGCCGGCGCGTGGGCGGCTCGCATCGACGGCCTGCCGGGCCTGTGCGTGCGCCCGGTCAAGGGCCAGGTCCTGCGCCTCGCCGCCCGCAGCGGGGAGGCGCCGCTGCTGGACCACGTCGTGCGCTGGGACGGCGGGTACCTCGTGCCGCGCGCCGACGGACGCGTCGTCCTCGGGGCGACGATGGAGGACCGCGGCTACGACACCGCGGTCACCGCGCTCGCGGTCTACGAGCTGCTGCGCGACGCCGGGGAGCTTGTCCCGGGAGTGCTCGAGCTGGACCTGGAGAGCGCGCTCGCCGGGCTGCGCCCCGCCACCCCCGACAACGCCCCGCTGCTCGGGAGCTGGAACGGTGTCGTGCTGGCCTGCGGCCACCATCGGGGCGGGGTGCTGCTGACGCCGGTCACCGCCGACCGCATCGCCGCCCTGCTGGCCGGCGAGGCGACAGGGCTGGACCCCGCCTTCGACCCCGCGCGCTTCTCGGCGGTGCCCGCATGATCACCGTCAACGGCGCCGTGCGGGACGACGTGCCGGACGGGACGACCGTGGAGCGCCTGCTCGACCTCTTGGAGCTCCCGCACCGGGACCGGGGGGTCGCGGTGGCCGTCGGCGCCGACGTCGTCCCCCGCTCGGCGTGGAGTACCACCGCCCTGGCCGACGGGGACGTGGTGGAGGTCCTCGTCGCCGTGCAGGGAGGATGAGCGTATGGAGCCGGAGACCGCCACCGCCAACGACGTCCTGCGGATCGGCGGGCGCACGCTGCGCTCGCGCCTGATCCTCGGCACCGGGGGCTTCCCCCGCCTGCAGACCCTCGAGGACGCGGTGCGAGCCAGCGGGACCGAGCTGGTCACCGTCGCGCTGCGCCGCGTCGACCCCGAGGCCCGCGGGTCGCTGGTGGCGACCCTGGACCGCTGCGGCGTGGAGGTCCTGCCCAACACCGCCGGCTGCTTCACCGCGCGCGACGCCGTGCTCACCGCCAAGCTCGCCCGGGAGGCGTTCACCACCGACCTGATCAAGCTCGAGGTCATCGGCGACGAGCGCACCCTGCTGCCCGACGCGCCCGAGCTGCTCGTGGCCGCCGAGATGCTCGTGGCCGACGGCTTCACCGTGCTGCCCTACACGACCGACGACCCCGTCCTGGCCCGGCGTCTGCAGGACGTCGGCTGCGCCGCGGTCATGCCGCTGGGCTCGCCGATCGGCTCGGGCATGGGCATCCGCAACCCGTACAACCTGGCGCTCATCGTCGAGGGGGCCACGGTGCCGGTCGTCATGGACGCAGGGGTGGGGACGGCCAGCGACGCGGCGCTGGCCATGGAGATCGGCTGCGACGCGGTGCTGTGCGCGAGCGCGATCAGCCGTGCGCAGGACCCGGTGTCGATGGCCCTGGCCATCCGTGCCGGCGTGGAGGGCGGGCGCCTGGCCCGCGTGGCCGGGCGGATCCCGCGGCGCTTGTACGCCGAGGCCTCCTCCCCCGAGACCGGGCTGGCCGACTTCGGGTCGGAGCCGTCGACGTGACCGGCGAGGCCGTCGTCCCCGCGCCGGTCGCGGCGCTGCTGGCCGCCTTCGACGCCCAGGACTCAGGCGGAGTGCGGGCCTGCTGCGCCGAGGACGTGCACTACGAGGACCCGCTGGCCGCCTCCCCGCTGGAGGGCGTGGAGGCCCTTGTCGACCACCTGCGCGCGGCGTGGAAGGCCTTCCCCGACGGGCGGCTGGAGCCGACCGGCCCGGCGCCGGTGAGCGGAAGCCTGCTGGCCGCCCCGTGCAAGCTCGTGGGCACGCACCGCGGCGACCTGGGCCCGGTCCCGGCGACCGGGCGCTTCCTCGTCGCCCACGCGCTGCTGTACTGCGAGCTGGAAGGTGCCGGCCGCCGGTTGTGGCGCGTGCGCGCGTTCTACGACGTCTACGGCGCGGCCACGCAGCTCGGGGCGCTGCCCAAGGCCGGGACGGCCGGGCAGCGTGCCCTCATGCTCCTGCAGGGCTTCGGCGCCGCGCGCCGCTGACGCGTCGGCGGCTGTTCGACGACGATCGTTGCCGAGCGTGCGGCTTCCAGCCTTCAGCTTCGCACGCCGCCGGGGATCTTCCGGCGCCTACTTGACGACGATCGTGCCGGTCACCCCGCTCTGACGCTTGCTGCGGTAGGTGATCGTCCCCGTCTGCTTCGGCGTGAACGTGTACGTCTCGCCCGGCTTCAGCGTGCCGGACTTGAACGAGGCGCCCTTGTC
>JBBSUL010000076.1:0-17348 GCA_038234375.1 Solirubrobacterales bacterium
GCTGTTCTTCTCCAACCGCGGCAAGGTCTACCGCTCCAAGGTCTACGAGCTGCCGGAGGCCCAGCGGACGGCCAAGGGCCGGTACCTGGGCAACATCCTGCCGCTGCGCGAGGGCGAGCGGGTGCAGTCCGTCCTGTCCACTCGCAAGTTCGAGGAGACGCAGTCGCTGATCTTCGCCACGCGGACCGGCACCGTGAAGAAGACCGACCTGCAGGCCTACAACACGCCGATCAAGGCCGACGGCATCATCGCCATCAAGATCCGCGACGACGACGAGCTCGTCGCCGTGCGCAACGTCGACTCGGGTGACGAGGTGGTCATCACCTCGCGGGCCGGCCTGACCGTGCGCTTCTCCGAGGCCGACGCCCGCTCGATGGGCCGTGACACCTCGGGCGTCCGGGGTATGGACGTGGGCCCGAAGGGCGAGGTCATCGCGATGGACGTGGCGCGCGACGAGCAGGATCTGCTGGTCATCACCGAGAACGGCTACGGCAAGCGCACGAAGGTCGAGCAGTACCGCAAGACCTCACGCGGGGCCAAGGGCGTCAAGACGATCGGCATGACCGAGGCCAAGGGCGGCCTCGCCGGCGCGCTGGTGGTCAAGGTGCACCACGAGCTCGTGTTCATCTCCGAGTCCGGAATGGTGCAGCGCACCGCGGTGCGCGGCATCTCCCAGCAGGGACGCGCGGCCACCGGCGTGCGGGTGATGAACCTCAAGGACTCCGACCGCGTGTCGGCCGTGGCGCTGGTCGCCGAGTCCGACAGCTCCGCCGTGGCCGCCGAGCTGCCGGTCCTCGCCGACACGGACGCCGTCGTGGTCGAGGGCGAGGCACCCGGTGAGGCGGCGCCGCCGCAGGACGCGGGAGCAGACGAAGAGGCTTGACGGCGCGGCGCGGCGGAGCCCGCGCTGACGCCACCGCGCCCGCGTTCGTGCAACTGGTGGATTCCGTCCGCGCCGTTGGTATCTTTGGCCGTACCAGAGAAAGGAGGTGGTCCGAATCTGTAGTCACAGTGTTTGCGGGACCCTGGAGGTGACCGGCCGCTAAGCCGGAGGGCTGGAACCGCTTTGCGGAATCCAACCGGGACACCCGTCGACCGACAGCCGGAGCTGGTCCCCCCGGAGCGTTTGAGTCAGCCGACGTTTTTCCAGTCAGAAATGGACGCGAAGGGCCCCGTGTCGATGGGGCCCTTCGTGTGTTTGGGGCCGCCCACCACGACGCCTGGGTGGCTGTGGTCAGGGTTCGGACCCTGGAAGACCTCGGGCCCGTCGGCGGCACCAGGGCGCGGGTCAGGCGGCGTCGGGGACGAGGGCCGAGGCGCGTAGGTCCGGGAGCCACTGCTCCCACGCGCTCGGGATCCGTGGGCTGGCCACCTGGATGAAGACGTGCGGGCTCGGGGGCCCCGGCACGCAGGTCGGATGCATGTCGGCCTGCTTGGGCAGGCGGTCACCCTTGCGGCGGTTGCACGGCGCGCAGCACGCGACGATGTTCTGCCAGTCCGACGACCCGCCCTTCGAACGCGGGATCACGTGATCGACGGTGAGATGGTTCCGCGAGCCGCAGTACTGGCACGTCCAGTCGTCGCGGGCGAAGACGGCGCGGCGCGTGATCTTGCGGCGGTGCCGGTCCCGCGGGAGCTTGACGAACGACAGCAACCGGATCACCAGCGGGCGCACCAGCGCGGTCAGCTCGGAGCGCAGCTCACCGGCGCCGCCTTCGATGACCTCCGCCTTCTCCTTGAGCAGCAGCACGGCCGCGCGGCGGACGGTGCACACGTTGATGGGCTCGTACGTCGCATTGAGGACGAGGACCCGGCCACCCTCACGTCCACCTCGCCGGTGCTCGCGCAGCGGCGTGGACGGCACCCGATCAGGCTGATCCCCCATGGTCGGCGCGAATGGTAGCGCCCGCCACGGCATACGTCCCCAGCACCCGGACCTGCTCGCACCGGCGCCGCAGGGCGGCGATCGCGTCGTCGACCGGACCGTCGGCGACGCCACCCTCCAGGTCGACGTGGAACAGGTAGTGCCCGAGCGCGGAGCGCAACGGCCGGGACTCGATGCGCGTGAGGTTGACCTCGCGCGTGGCGAACTCCGACAGGCAGTCCACCAGCCAGCCGGCCGTGCCGTCCCCGTGGCCGTGGAAGACCAGCGACGTCCGCGCGCCCGGACCGGTCGGGAGGGCGGCCTCGTCCACGGCGTCGCGGCGGGTCAGCCACACGAAGCGCGTGGCGTTGCCCGGAGCGTCCTGCAGGCCGTCGACGAGCACGTGGGCCCCGTACACGCGGGCCGCGGCGGCGGTGCCGATCGCGGCGCGGCAGCCTCCCGACGACACCACCTCGCGGACCGCCTCCGCGGTCGACGACGCCGCGACGGTCATCGCCTGGGGCATGAGGCGGCGCAGCGTGTGCGCGCACTGCGCCAGCGGCTGGGGGTGCGAGACCACGGCCTCGAGGTCGGGCAGCGCCACCGGGCCGGCCGCGAGCAGCAGGTGGTGCACGGCGAGCACGAGCTCCCCGCAGATCACGACGTCCGGCGCGTCGAAGGCGAGGGCGTCGAGCGTGGAGCTCACCGCGCCCTCGAGGGCGTTCTCGATCGGCACGAGGCCGCGCGGGACGGTGCCGTCCTGAACGGCGACGACGACGTCGTGAACGGTGGCCAGCGGCACACCGACGGTCGTCTGGTCTCCGGCGGCCAGCAGCGCCTCGTGCGAGAACGTGCCCTCCGGGCCCAGGTACCCCGTGTTCACGGCGGCTACTCGGGGCCCGGCGAAGGCGTGGATGCCGACGCCGGCGACGAGAGTGCCAGGCGGATCGCCTCGTCCTCCTCGGGCGACAGCTGCAGCTCGCCGGCGCCGTCGACCACCCGCTTGACGTACATCCGGGCGGTGTCGCGGTGGTGGATGGTCGAGATGACGATCCCGTCGCGGCGGTCGTCGAGCAGCGCCAGGGTCGTCGACTGGTGTCCGGACATCTCGTTGTAGGCGTCATAGCGGACCAGGCTCGTGTGGGCGATCGCCCCGTCCACGCGGGTCTCGACGGTGCCCAGCCGGGCCGCCAGGTGGGTGGCCATGTCCTCGACGTAGCCGTGCAGGGCGCGGAACTCCCGCGACAGGTCCGCGGCATGGGCGACAAGGTCGGCCTCCCCGGCGTCGCCGAGCACCAGGCGCTGGTCGGCGCGCAGGCGCCGCAGACGCACGAGCGCGACGGCCGCCAGCGCGACGGCCACGAGCGCCCCGACGGCGGCGGCCAGCGCGATGACACCGGTGGTGGAGGTCAGCTCGTCCACGAGGGCAAGGATACGGCCGCCGGCGGGCGCCGCGCGCGCGGGCCGATCAGCGCTGGAACAGCGCCCGGTAGGTCATCTTGTTGTTCTCGACGTTCTTCTCGCCGGGAACCTTGACGACCTCGACGGTGATGACCGCCGCCGCGCCGATGGGGGGCGGGGTGTCGAGCGGCACCTCCACCGTGGCCTCGGTCTTGGTCGTGGTCGTGGCGGTGGTCGCGGTCGCGGTGATGGCCTTCGCGGTACCGGCCTTGATCGACACGCGGACCTTGACGTCCTGCTCGTCGAATTCGCCCTGGTTGGCGATCTTCACATTGAACGTGACCGTCCCGGAGGCCGACACCCGGTTGATCGCGGGCTGGGGGTTCAGGCTGGTGTCGCCGACGGCGACGCTCACCAGGCCGTGCCCGTGCAGGCCCTTGGGCGGTTCCGGGTTGGCGCCGGTGCCGCCCCCCGCCCGGATGGAACCCAGGACGCCGGCGATCGCGTCGACCCGCAGCCACCGGATGTCGGGGAGGAACTGGCCGGACGGAAGCGCGGGACCGTCAACGCCCGCGTCCTTCAGTGCCCCCTGGACGTAGGGGACGACGCGCTGGCTGTAGATCACGTCGGACGCATCGAAGGCCCGCATCTGACCGGCGATCTGCTGGACGGCCTGCTCGACGCTCTGCGCGTTGGCGCGCCCCTTGGCCTGGGCGGCGGGTATCCGATCGGCGATCTTCGCGATCGCGGTGGCGCGGAGGTTGAGCGTCAGCAGCAGCGAGTCCTGGGCTCGGACCATCGGGCCCGGGACCGAGAACCCGCGGGCCTGCTTGACCTGCTCCTCGGCGGCGACCCGGTACTGGCTGATGGTGGCCTGAAGGTCCCCCGGGTTGTCCGCCCCGGCGTTGAGCAACTGGAACAGCGGGGTGGCGACGTCGGACTGGCTGGAGCCCACCACGGTGGCGACGTTGCGGGTGTAGTCCTTCAGCGCCCGCTGGGTGCGGCTGTCCAGGCAGCCGTTGACGAACACCACGAAGAGGATGAGCACGAGGAGCCCGCCGCCGCCGGCCACGAGCCGGCGCACGAGCAGGGTCTGCTCGTCGGCGGTGCGCGTGCCGCCACGCGGCCCGCCGGGTCCACCGCCTCCCCGGGGCGGCGGCCGCCGAGCGGGGGCGTCGGCGCGCGGGCGGGGCCGCGGCGCCGGTCGGCCGGCGCTCGGTGCGGCGCGGGTGGGCTCGTCGTCGAAGAACGACATCACGGATGCGCGGACCCCGAGAGGCCCGCAGGAAGCAGCAAAGCCTGAGTATGACCACTGAAGCAGGACGGCACGTCACTGCAAGTTTGTCGTCAGCAGGCGTTTTCCTGCACGGTGGCAGCAGGCCCGGACGGGGCCGGGGCGAAATCCCAGGCGGTGCATCAGGCCGCGCAACCCACGAGGGACCCCGGAGGCGGCGGGCTGGTCCTCGGCCGCTACCGGCCGGTGCGGCGGATCGGCGCCGGCGGCATGGGGGTCGTCTGGCTGGCCCACGACGAGAAGCTGGATCGCCCCGTCGCGGTCAAGCGGATCCCGGTCGACGACGACGCGGTGGCCCGGCGGGCTGCCCGCGAGGCCAAGGCCGCCGCCCGCCTGGCGCACCCGGCGATCGTGGCGCTGCACGAGACCGGCCGCGACGACGACGCCGTGTACCTGGTGTCCGAGCTGGTGGTCGGCAGCACCCTCGGTGAGCTGCTGCTCCAGGGCGCCCTGTCGGACCGTGACATCGTGGGGATCGGGGCGGCGCTGTGCGACGCGCTGGCCCACGCCCACGGCCGCGGGGTCGTGCACCGCGACGTCAAGCCGCAGAACGTCATGGTGCCGGAGACCCGGCAGAGCGGCGCGGGGGTCGCCAAGCTGACGGACTTCGGCATCGCGATGCTGCTCGACGAGGACGTGCTGACCCGGACGGGCGACGTGGTCGGCACGCTCGCGTACATGGCGCCCGAGCAGGCCGAGGGCCGCGAGGTCACCGGTCAGTCGGACCTCTACTCGCTCGCCCTCGTGCTGTACGAGGCGCTGAGCGGGACCAACCCCGTGCGCGGACGCACCCCGGCCGCGACGGTCCGCCGGGTGGGCGCCCGGCTGCCTGCTCTCGAGCGACTCCGACGTGACCTGCCGCGGGAGTTGTGCGCGGCGATCGACCGGGCGGTGGACCCCGATCCGGCGTCCCGCGGGAAGGTCGGAGCGTTGCGGACGGCGCTGCGCGCCCACGTCAAGGTCGTCGGCGACGAGAGCGGGATCGTCGAGGCCTCGACCCTGGAGCCCGTCACCCGCGTCACCCGCCTGGCCGTGCGGCGACGATCGGCGACGGAGCCGCCGGTGGACCACCCGCCGGTGCCCGCATCAGGGCAGGCCGGCGTGCCGGACGGGTCGTCGGCCTGGCGGCGCAGTCCGCCGTCCGCGCGCCTGGTGGCCGCCGCGGGGGCCGCCGCGCTCACCGGGCTGGCGCTCACGGGTCCGGGGCCGCGGTCCCCGATCGCGGTCCCGGCCGCGGTGCTTCTGGTCGGGGTGGTGGTCGCCGCGCTGCCGCGCGTCGGCAGCCTGCTGACGCTGGGCGGCCTCGTGGCGTGGCTCCTGGCCGCGCCGGAGGGCATCGCCCCGAGCGCGCCCTCGCCCTCGGGCGTCCAGGTGGACCCGACGAGGATCACCGTCGGCTACGGCGGGCTGGCGCTCGTCCTGCTGGCGGCGGCCGTGCCGGGCACGCTGGCCCTGTGGCGGGCGCGACCGGGGTGGTGGACGGCGCCGGCCCTGGCGCCGGCGCTCGGGGTCCTGGCCCTGGCCGCCGCGTGGCCCGCCATCGCCGGCCAGGCGCGACGGGCCACCCACCGGTTCGTCCTCGGCGCTCTGGGCTGCTGGTGGCTGCTGCTGGCCCAGGCGCTGACCGGGCGCGTGCTGCTCGTCGGCCCCGTACCCGGGGTGCGTGAACCCGCACGATGGTCCGGCAGCGCCGCGGAGGCGCTCGGGCACGTCGTCGCGCCGCTGATCACCAGCGGAGCGGTCGGCCTTGCGCTCGTTTGGGGGGTGGCGGCCCTTTGCCTGCCGGTCTTTGTGCGGGGGCGGGCCGCGGTCGTCGACCTCGTCGCGGCCGCCGCATGGGCCGCGGGCGTGGCGGCGGCCACCGGGGCCGTCGCGGGTGCGCTGCGGTGGCCGGAGGGGCCGCCGGCGGTGCACGGTGTGCTCGCGCCTGCGATCCTCGCGGGCGTGATCGTCGTCGGCCTGGCCGCGGTCAGGGCATCACCTCCGGCGCGATGACCTCGTCCGACGCACGGGGACGACGCCCGTCTGGGAGGCTGCGGCGGTCGAGCAACTACGATGCACCCGGCGCCTGCGTGCGCCCTGACCACAGACATGAGCGTGCTGCGCAACCTCGAGAGCAGGATCGCCGGCCTCGTCGAGGGCACGTTCGGCCGTGTCTTCAAGACGGAGGTCCGCCCCGTCGAGCTTGCGCGCAAGCTCGCCAAGGAGATGGACGAGCACCGCACGGTCTCCGTATCCCGGACCTACGTGCCCAACGAGTACGTCGTGTGGCTCTCGCCCAAGGACCGGGCGCGCTACGACGGCGTGGAGCACGAGGTGGCCGACGAGCTGGCCGCCTACCTCCTGGAGCATGCGCGTCGCGAGCGGGTCTCGCTCGTCTCGACGCCGGTGATCGAGTTCCGCACCGACGACGCGCTGAGCCTCGGGGAGTTCGGCATCCAGGCGCGCCTGGTCCGGCCCGCGGAGGCCGGCGCGCCGGCGGCGCAGGCCGCGCCGGCGGTCGTCGAGCAGGCCGAGCACGGCAACACGATGGTGTACTCCACCGCCGCCCGTGTGCAGGAGCCGTTGCAGCGTGAGCGGGAGGCGTCCGGGGCCCCGGCCCGTCCGTCCCGGGCCTTCGTCGTCGCGGAGGGCAAGCGCCGGCCGGTGACGTCCGAGGGCGCGACCATCGGCCGCAGCCGTGAGTGCGAGATCGTCCTCGCCGACGCGAACATCAGCCGACAGCACGCCCGGCTCAGCTGGGAGGCCTCCGGCTGGACGGTCCTGGACCTGGGGTCGACGAACGGGGTGCGCGTCAACGGCCGCCCGACGAGCGGGCCGACGCCCGTCGCCTCCGGTGACCGCATCGAGCTCGGCACGGTGCCCCTCGGCTTCGAGGTCGAGCGATGACCGGGGCTCGCGTATGATCCTCGACCCCATCTCCGTGATGCTCAAGTACGGCTTTCTCGTCGTGCTCTACGTGTTCCTGCTCTGGGTGTCGCGCAGCGCGCTGAAGGACCTGCGGCGCGGGGCGCAGGCGCCACAGGCCATCGCCCTGTCCGGTGGCGGCGACATCGGCGAGGAGACGTCGATCCACGCGGCCGCGGGCGGCAACCAAGCGGCGCTGGCCGAGCTGGACCCGCGCCTGGTGGTGGAGCGCGCGCCCGGCCACACCTCGGGCATGGAGTACGAGGTCGGGCCCGGCGCGGTCCTGGGTCGCGGCGACCAGGCGGAGATCCGCCTCCAGGACCCGTTCGCCTCCTCCCGGCACGCGCGGCTCACGCGGCAGGGCGGAGTTGTCATTCTTGAGGATCTGGGATCGACGAACGGCACCTACCTCAACGAAGAGCTTGTCGGCGGGCCGCAGCCGCTGCACCCCGGCGACCGCGTGCGCATCGGCGACAGTGAGTTCACCTACCTCGAGGACGTGGGCTGATGCTCGCGATCGGCACCGACTTCTACGCGGACTCAGACCGCGGCCGCCAGCGCCGCGGCAACGAGGACTCGCACTTCGCGCGTCGCCCCCTGTTCGCGGTCGCTGACGGCATGGGCGGTGCCCAGGCCGGCGAGATCGCCAGCGGGATCGCCGTGTCGGTCTTCGAGCACGGGCTGCCCGAGGATCAGGAGGCCAGCTGCGAGGAGCGCCTGGCGATGCTCGTGCAGGACGCCAACGCCCAGATCCACGAGCTGTCCCGGTCCGACGAGGCGCGCGCCGGCATGGGCACGACGCTCACCGCCGCGTACCTGGACGAGGGCGAGCTGGCGATCGCGCACGTCGGCGACTCGCGCCTGTACGCGCTGCGCGGCGGCGCGATCGAGCGCCTGACGCGCGACCACTCGCTCGTCGAGGAGCTCGTCCGCGAGGGGCGCCTGACGCCCGAGGAGGCCGAGGAGCACCCGCAGCGCTCGATCATCACGCGCGCCCTCGGCCCCGAGCCGCACGTCCTCGTCGACCACTTCACCCATCGCGCGCAGGCCGACGACATCTACCTGCTTTGCTCGGACGGGCTGACGTCGATGGTCAAGAGCGAGCAGAAGGTCGCCGAGCTGATCACCGGGTCGGCGACCCTCCGTGAAGCCGGGCAGACACTCATCGATGCCGCCAACGCCGCTGGTGGGCGCGACAACATCACGGTCGTGCTCTTCCGGATCGTGGAGGTGGACTCAGGCTCAGCGGACGCGGCCACCGCCGGAACGTCGGCCGAGACCGGCCCCGGCGAACACACGATGATCGGGTCCGGCGCGCCGACGGCGTCCGAGGTCCAGGCGGCCGTCGCCGCCGCTCCACCGCCGACCGCTCAGGCGCCCGAGTCCGCCGCGGCCGACGCGTCCCCGAACCGGCGGGTGCCGCGGTCCGGCCCCGCGGCCGCGCCCCCCAAGCGCCGCCGCGGCCGCCGCGCCCGCCGGATCGTGCGCGGCCTGCTGATCGCCGGCGTGGTCGCCGTGCCGATCGTCGCCGGCGCGTGGATCGCCAGCCAGTCGGTGTACTTCGTGGGCACCGACGACCAGGGATTCGTGACCCTCTACCGGGGGATGCCGTACGAGCTGCCCGGTGGCGTGAGCCTGTTCTCCGTCAACTACGCCTCCGGCGTGCCGGTCGCCACGCTGTCGCCGAAGGTCCGTTCCACGGTCACCGGGCACAAGCTGCGCTCGCGCGACGACGGTGCCGACCTCGTCCGCCAGATCGAGCGGGGAACCCTGGTCGGACAAGAAAAATGAGCGCGTGGACGCCTGCGCCACGAGGGCTTGGCGTCCATTGCGCGGGCTCGCCACGGGGGCTCGCCTGCGCGGCGGGTGATGACGCGTGAGTGCTAGGACGCGGGAGCTGTTTGCGCTGGTTCCGGCTGCGCTGCTGCTCAGCGCGGGGTTCGCGGCGATCTTCCTGTCCCGGGGTGACCTGCTCGGAGGCCTGAACGGGACGAACGAGGTCTCCGACGTCTCGCTGACCTACGGGGGGATCTTCCTCGGAGTCTGCGTCGCCGCACACCTGGTCCTGCGGGTCGTGCTGCCGCACGCCGACCCCTACCTGTTCCCGCTCGTCGCGCTGCTCGCCGCGTTCGGGCTCGTCGAGATCTACCGCATCGACGCCGACCTCGCCCGCCAGCAGGCGACGTGGTTCGTCGCCGGTGTCTCGGTGATGGCCGCGACGATCATCGTGCTGCGCGACCACGGCAAGCTCGAGCGTTACCGGTACACGATCGCCCTGGCCGGGATCGGCCTCCTGCTCCTGCCCCGGCTGTTCACGCCGACCAACGACGCGTACCTGTCGATCCGGCTCGGGTCGATCTCGATCCAGCCCGCCGAGTTCGCGAAGATCGCCATCGTCGTCTTCCTGGCCAGCTACCTGCGCGACACGCGCCAGGTGCTCGTGCTCGGCGCGACGCGCGTGCTCGGCGTGACGATCCCGCCGCTGAAGCACTTCGGCCCGCTGCTGCTCGTGTGGGGTACGGCGATGCTGCTGCTGTTCTTCATCCGTGACATCGGCTCGTCGGTGATGTTCTTCGGCGGCTTCCTGGCCATGGTCTACATCGCGACCAACCGCCTGTCCTTCGTCGTCATCGGCCTGTTGCTGTTCTTCGGCGGGGCCTACCTCGTCGCCGGCCACGTCGGCCACATCGCCGACCGCATCGACGCCTGGCAGACGCCGTTCGACCCGAAGCTCTTCAACCCCGACCGCGCGGGCGGCAGCTACCAGCTCGCGCAGGGCCTGTTCTCCCAGGCCGACGGTGGCGTGCTGGGCAAGGGCTTCGGCGGGGCGGTGCTGGAGCTGCCGCGCAGCCAGTGCGGCTCCGGACCGCAGCTGTGCACCCTGCTGCCCGCCCCCCACACCGACTTCATCTACGCCGTCGTGGTCAACGAGCTCGGCCTCATCGGGGCCTCCGGGCTGCTGTGCGTGTACCTGCTCGTCGTCCAGCGCGGCTTCAAGATCGCCATGCTCGCCCGCGACTCCTTCTCCAAGCTGCTGGCGGCCGGGCTGACGACGGTCTTCGCCCTGCAGGTCTTCGTGATCGTCGGCGGGGTGACCAAGGTGATCCCGCTCACCGGCGTCACCCTGCCCTTCGTGTCCTACGGTGGGTCGTCGGTGATGGCCAACTTCCTGCTGCTGGCGCTGCTGCTGCTTGTCTCCAACCGGGCCCGGCGGGAGGCGTAGCCGTGAACCAGCCGATCGCCCGCGTGTTCATGGTGACGATGCTCCTGTTCGCCCTGCTCGTCGGCGCGACCTCGTGGTGGACGGTGGTGGACGCCGAGTCGCTCAACCACGACCACGTCGACCAGAACCGCCGCGCCCTGCTGCGCGGGCTGAAGATCCGGCGCGGCGTCCTCCGGGCCGCCGACGGATCGGTCATCGCCCGGTCGGTGAAGAACAGCGAGGGCATCTACTCGCGCCGCTATCCGCAGGACGACCTCTTCGGGCATCCGGTCGGCTACTCGTACGCCTCGCTGGGGCAGACCGGCGTGGAGGCCTTCTACGACGAGGACCTGGCGGGCGCGCCGAGCGACACCGACTCGCTGCTGAGCGAGCTGACCGGCCGGGATCAGGGCGGGGACAACCTCCAGACGACGCTGCGGCCCGACGCCCAGCGGCAGGCCGAGCAGCTCATCCGCGCGGCCAAGCCCGACGGCGGGGGGTCCGCAGTGGCGTTGGACCCCAGGACGGGCGAGGTCCTGGTGATGGCCTCGGTGCCGGGCTACGATCCCAACGCCTTGCGCCAGGACGGCGCCCTGGCCCGGCTGAACCGCGACGAGCAGGACAAGCCGCTGGTCAACCGCGCGCTGCAGTTCGGGTACGCGCCCGGGTCGACGATGAAGGTCGTCACCCTGACCGCCGCCCTGGACTCGGGCAAGTTCGACATCGACACCCCGGTGAACGGGAAGAACAACGCCGTGATCTCCGGCGTGCCACTGCGCAACGACTTCGACGAGTCCTTCGGCGCCATCGATCTGACCACCGCGCTGGCCAAGTCGGTCAACACCGTGTTCGCGCAGGTCGCCGAGCGCCTCGGCAAGAAGACGATGCGCAAGTACATGGAGCGCTTCGGCTTCGACAAGAAGCCCGAGCTGGACTACCCGCGTGACGCCATGTCCGCTGCCGGGGTGTACCGCAACGGCAAGCTGCTGAAGCCGACCAGCCGCTTCGTGGACATCGGCCGCCTCGGCATCGGCCAGGACCAGCTGCAGGTGCCGGCGCTGCAGATGGCGCAGGTCGCCGCCGCCGTCGCCAACCAGGGCGTGCTCATGAAGCCGCACATCGGCGACCGCCTCGTGGACCGCGACGGGCGCACCACGAAGACGATCGAGCCCGAGAAGCAGTCCAAGGTCATGTCCGAGAAGACCGCACGCGAGGTGACGGCCGCGATGGTCGCCGTGGTCGAGCGCGGAACCGGTGGCCAGGCGAAGATCCCGGGCGTCCAGGTCGCCGGCAAGACCGGCACGGCGGAGACCACCACGGGCGCCAACACGAAGAACAAGCTGTGGTTCATCGCCTTCGCCCCGGCGCAGGACCCCAAGGTGGCGATCGCCGTGACCCTCAACGAGGTCGTCGGCTTCGGCGGCGCGTTCGCCGCGCCGATTGCCAAGCAGCTGATCCAGACCCTGCTCAACGACGAGAAGACATCGACACCATGACCGGCCGCCCCACCGAAGGCACGATCATCGACGGCCGCTACCGTGTCCTGGACCGGCTCGGTTCCGGGGGCATGGCGGACGTCTACTGTGCGGAGGACCTGCAGCTCGGGCGCAAGGTCGCGCTCAAGCTGCTGTACCGGCGCTTCGCCGAGAACGGCGAGTTCGTCGAGCGCTTCCACCGTGAGGCGTCGTCGGCCGCCGGCCTGCAGCACCCGAACGTGGTCGGCGTATACGACCGCGGCGAGGAGGACGGCACCCAGTACATCGCCATGGAGTACCTGGAGGGTCGCACCCTCAAGCAGATCGTCGTCGAGGAGGGGCCACTGGACCCCGGCCGGGCCATCGACCTCGTCGAGCAGGTCCTGCGCGCCGCGCGCTTCGCCCACAAGCGCGGGATCATCCACCGTGACCTCAAGCCCCACAACGTCATCGTCGACGCCGAGGACCGCGCGAAGGTGACCGACTTCGGGATTGCGCTGGCCGGCGTCAGCGACATGACCGAGACCGGCTCGATCATGGGCACCGCGCAGTACCTGTCGCCCGAGCAGGCCCAAGGCCAGGCCGTCGATGCCCGCAGCGACCTGTATTCGGTCGGGATCATGCTCTACGAGCTCCTGACCGGCCGCGTCCCGTTTGACGGCGACAGTGCGGTCACCATCGCGCTCAAACAGGTCAGCGCCCTGCCCGTCCCGCCGTCGCACCTGAACTCGGCGATCTCCCCGGCCCTGGAGCGCGTCATGATGCACGCGCTGGCCAAGGACCCGATGCAGCGCCCCGCGGACGCCGACGCCTTCGTGCAGGAGCTGGAGGCGGCACGCAGCGGGCTGGGCTCGGCCTACGCCCCCGAGGACGCCACCGCGCTCACGAGCACCATCCCGCCGGTCGGCATGGTCGGCGTCGCCGGGACCGGTCCGGTCCCGATGACCGACGGCGTCGGCTACTTCCCGGCCTCTGGGACCTACGGCGTCGCCCCCGTCGAGCCGGTCGAGCCCGACCCGAAGGACTCCCGCCGCTGGGTGGCGGCGCTCATCGCCGCCCTCGTGGTCATCGCCCTCGTGATCGGGGGGGTGCTGCTCTTCGGCGGCGGCTCCAAGATCACCGTCCCCTCGGTCCTCGGCGCCGACCAGGCCCAGGCCGAGATCACGCTCCGGGGCAAGGGCTTCTCCACCGACACCGTCGAGCGGACGGACAAGACCCCCAAGGGCACGATCATCGGACAGCTGCCGGGGGCCGGGACGAAGGCCTCCAAGGGCGACACGATCACCCTGACGGTCAGCTCCGGGCCCGGTCAGGCCCGCGTGCCGGACGTGACGAACATGGGCCGGCGCGCCGCCAACCGGGCGCTGGTGGACGCCGGTTTCAAGGTGACCGAGCGCGAGGAGGCCGACGACACGATCCGCAAGGACCGGGTCATCGAGACCACCCCCGGGCCGGGCGTGCCGCTGGACAAGGGCGAGACGGTCACCGCGGTGATCTCCACCGGTCCGGGGGACGTGTCGGTCCCCTCGGTGGTCGACCAGACCCAGGAGGAGGCGCAGGCGATCCTGCGGGACGCCGAGCTCAAGGTCAAGGTGGTCGAGCAGGAGTCCGCCAAGGACGAGGGCACCGTCCTCAGCCAGGACCCGGCCGGCGGCACGATGGTGACCAAGGGCGACACGGTGACCATCATGGTGGCGGCGACGCCGTCGACCAAGGCCGTGCCCGACGTCACCGGCAAGTCGGCCTCCAACGCAGTGTCAGACCTTTCCGGAGCCGGCTTCAAGGTGGTCCAGCGCTCGCGCGACGTCAAATCGGCCGACGACGACGGCGTGGTCGTCGCGCAAAACCCGACCGCGGGCAAAAAGCTCAAGCCCGGCGACACGGTCACCATCACCGTCGGGAGCTTCACCGCCCCGACACCGACCACGCCGACGTCCACCACCCCCACCACCTCGACGTCGACGACCCCGGCCTCCCCGTGAGGGTCGCCGTCCTGGCCGGCGGTCGCTCGTCGGAGCACGCCGTCTCGCTGGCCGGCGCGGCGGCCGTGCGGGAAGGCCTGGGCGAAGGCGGGCACGAGGCGCTGGACGTCCGCCTGCACCGCGACGGGACGTGGTGGCACGCCGACACGGAGGTGGCCCTGTCGGCCGGCCGCGGCCTCCTGGGCTGTGATGTCGTGTTCCCGGTCCTCCACGGCCCGTTCGGGGAGGACGGCACCGTGCAGGGCCTGCTGGAGCTGCTGGACGTGCCCTACGTCGGCTCCGGGGTCCTGGCCAGCGCCGGCTGCATGGACAAGATCGTCTTCAAGGAGCTCATGGCGCAGGCCGGCCTGGCCCAGGTCGACTACGCACCGGTGCTCGCCGCCACCCGCGCGAGTGCCGACGAGGCGGCCGGCCGCCTGGGCCTGCCCTGCTGGGTCAAGCCGGCGCGACTGGGCTCGTCGGTGGGGATCGGCAAGGTCCGGGCCCCGGCCGAACTGCCCGCCGCGCTGGACGCGGCGTTCGTCCACGACGGGCGCGTGATCATCGAGGCCTCCGCCCCGGACGGCGCGCTGGAGGTCGAGTGCTCGGTCCTCGGCCCCGGTGACGCCCCCGAGGTCTCGGTGCCGGGCGAGATCGTGATCGCCGGCGAGTGGTACGACTACGCCGCGAAGTACACCCCGGGCGGGATGGAGCTCGTGATGCCCGCCCGGATCTCGGCGTCGGCGACCGAGCGCGTGCGCGCGCTGGCCGCGCGCGCGTTCACCGTGGCCGGCTGCAGCGGACTGGCCCGGGCCGACTTCTTCGTGCACGGTGAGACCGTGCTGCTCAACGAGCTGAACACGATGCCGGGGCAGACCCGGACGAGCGTGTACGGCAAGCTGTGGGAGGCGTCGGGACGCCCGTACGCCGACGTGCTGTCGGCGCTGTGCGAGGTGGCGCTGGCGCGATTCGCCGCCGAACGCGCCCACCGCGGCTGAGCTGTCTCAGCCGGGCGCCGGGCGGCGTCGCGCGCCCGTGGTGGCGGCGTCGTCTCCGCCGCGCTGGTAGAGCCGGATCTCGCCGATCTCGATGCTGTCCTTGCCCTCGGGGAGCTTCTGCAGCCACACGAGGTAGTAGCGGTACGGCGCGCCGTTCAGCGTGACCTCGGTCTGCTTGTCGGCCTTGCCGATGTCGCCGACCGCCGTCCAGTCGCCCACGTCCTTCGGCGGCCCGTTCTTGGCCGCGTAGACCGTCGCGCTCCAGCCCGGCGTCGGGCTGTCGATCTCCAGGCGCACGCCGTTGGCGCTGGGCTTGGCGTCGACGTAGATGCCGACGCCCGCCTTGTTGCCCAGCGTGCCGCCCCGGTAGCGCTCCGTCGTCCATGCGGTACTCGGGTCACCGTCCAGGACGTTCTTGGCCAGCTCCGGGTGCTCCTCCTGCTTGGGGGTGCCGAGCGGGTCGAAGTCGTGCGCGGCGTCCTGGGACAGGGACACGCCGCTGACGCTGCCGGCGCCGGGGACGCTGCGGGCCGGAGGCTGGGCAGCGTTGCGGGTACCTCGCTGCGTGTTGTCCTTGAGCACGACCGCCAGGATCACCGCGGCGGCGGCGATGAGCGCGAGGACGACGAAGATCCGTGTCGGGTGCAGCACGCCGCTGGGTACGCGGCGGCGCTTCTGCGCCGGCAGGGAGCGGAAGACCGCCGTCGCCTCGCCGGTGATGTGGCCCGAGCGCGCGAGCTCGATGGACAGGACGTCCTCCAGGTCGCCGATCAGGGTCGCGTCGTCGGCGTAGCGGTGCTCCAGTTCCTTGGCGGTCGCGCGGTCCACCACGGCGGCCAGGGCGCTGGACACCTCCGGGCGGCGGGCCTGGACGTCGGGGAGGTCCTCGCGGACGTGCTTCATGGCCACCGCGACCTGGCCCTCGCCGGTGAACGGCACCGCACCGGTGAGCATCTCGTACAGGACGATGCCCAGCGAATACAGGTCGCTCTGTCCCGTGACGTGGTGGCCGAGGGCCTGCTCGGGGGAGACGTAGTCCGTCGTGCCCAGGACCCGCCCGTCCTGGGTGAGGCCGTCCTGGTCGCGGGTGCGGGCGATGCCGAAGTCGGTGACCTTGGCCGAGCCCTCCTCGTCCAGCAGGACGTTCTGCGGCTTGACGTCGCGGTGGACGATGCCCTGCTCGTGGGCGGCGCCCAGGGCACGGGCGATCTCGATGGCGTAGGCGACGGCCTCGGCGATCGGCAGCGTGCCCAGGCGCCGGATGCGCTCCTTGAGCGTCTCGCCCTGGATGTGCTCGAAGACGATGTACGGCGTGCCCTCGTCCTCGCCGGCGTCGATGACCCCGACAACGTGGGGGTGGTTGAGGCGGGCGACGGCCCGCGCCTCGCGCCGGAAGCGCTCCAGCTGGTCGTCGTCGGAAGCGAAGACCTGGTGCATGAGCTTGATCGCCACCTGGCGCTCCAGCGTGGTGTCGAAGGCCCGGTAGACGGTCGACATCCCCCCGGCGCCGATCTTGGCGTCCAGGCGGTAGCGGCCGGAGAGGAGCGTGCCGACGGTGGCGGTCACCATGCGTATTGTGCGGGGTCGGCAGGCATCGGTGTCACCACGTGCACGGATCGGTCATGCCCGCGTGCGGGGCGGCCTAGACGCCCCGCGGTTCGGGTGCGACCGCCTTCGACGGTGGCCGGGCGTCCCCTGCCCGCGATCGTGCGGTGCAAGGCGGGCACCGCTGAGTCCGAACGGCCTCGCTCGCCGGGCGGATCAGGCCCGCCCGGCGGCGCCCGCGTTCGTCAGCCCGCCAGACTCGCGTCCAGCGTGATCTCCTCCACGCCGGCCAGTGCCTTGCTCACCGGGCAGCCGGCCTTGGCCTCCTCGGCGTGCTTGAGGAAGTGCTCCTCGTCCAGGCCCGGCACGGTGCCGACGACCTTCAGCGCGATCTTGGTGATCGTGGGGCCGTCGTCGAGCAGCTTCAGCGTCACCGTCGCCTCGCACTCCACGGAGGTCGGGTCATGGCCGCCCTCGTCGAGGATGTTCGACAGCGCCATCGAGTAGCACGCCGCGTGGGCGGCCCCGATGAGCTGCTCGGGGTTCGCGCCGTCGCCGTCTTCGAACCGGGACTTGAACGAGTAGCCGCCGGTGGTCGAGTCGCCGGCGGTGAACGTCCCCTTGCCGCCCTTCAGGTCGCCTTCCCACTTCGCGTTGCCCTTCGATGCCATGGTGCTCGTCCTCTCGGTCGGGGTCCGGCC
>JBBSUL010000077.1:0-17315 GCA_038234375.1 Solirubrobacterales bacterium
CATGTCGCACAGCACGTGCAGGACGTGGCCGCCGCCGATGGCGAAGCCGTTGACCGCGGCGATGACGGGCTTGGGGCAGTCGCGGATGACGCGGTGCAGCGCGTCGATCTCGAACAGGCCGGTCTCGGACGGGCCGTAGTCGCCGGTCTGGGCGCGCTGCTTCTGGTCGCCGCCGGTCGAGAAGGGCCCTCTCGCCCGCGCCTGTGAGGCAGACGACGCCGACCTCGGGGCTGGCCCACGCGTTCTTGAACGCGGCGATCAGCTCGTCGAGGATGCTCATGGTGTCTGTCTCCTTGTCCGCTTATCCCGCCATGGTCAGGCCACCGCTCACCGAGAGCGTCTGGCCGGTGATGAAGCCCGCTTCCTCGCGGGCGAAGAAGGCGATGGCGGCGGCGATCTCCTCGGGCTGGCCCAGACGCTTCATCGCGACGGGCGAGGTCATCGCCGCGATGACCTTGTCGGCGTCGGGTGCCGCTTCGACGATGCCGCGCAGCATCGGTGTGTCGGTGGGTCCCGGACACTCCACGTTGGCGGTGACGCCCTTGCGCGCCGCCTCGCGGGCCACGGTCTTGGTGAAGGCGATGACCCCGCCCTTGGCGCCGGCGTACACGGCTTCCATGGAGGAGCCGACGCGCCCGGCGTCCGAGCCGATGTTGACGATGCGCCCGTAGCCGCGCTGGATCATGTTCGGCAGGACGGCGTGCGTGGTCCGCAGGACGCCCTTGTAGTTGATCTCGATGACCTTGTCCCACAGCGCCTCGTCGCTCTTGACGAAGGGCATGAGGTCGTCCCAGCCCGCGCAGTTGACGAGGATGTCGACCTGGCCGAGCTGGCCGACGACCTGGGCCATGCCCGCGTCGACGCCGCCCGAGTCGGAAACGTCCATCGTCACGGCGATGGCGTTGCCGCCGATCGCGGAGGCCGCGTCCTCGGCCGCGTCGGTCGACAGGTCGGCGATCGCGACGTCGTGGCCGTCGGCGGCCAGCCGCTGGGCGGTGGCCAGGCCGATGCCGCTGGCGCCGCCGGTGACCAGGGCGACCCGGGAGGCTTCGTTCGTGCGCATGGGCGGCGACGCTATCAGGAATGAAACGATCGTTACCACCTTGTCGTAACGATCGTTATGTTCGGTCTATGGACCTGTCCTGAAGCGACGAGCTACACGCGGGAGCACGACCTGCAGCTGCTGGCGGGCGTCTGCGAGGACCGGATCGCGGACACGCTGGCGCTCGTCTAGCGCCGCTCCGCCCCGCATCCGCGGGGAGCAGGGGGCGGTATAGGGTTCTCGGCGTGCCGCCCGTCACCGCCGCCGCACCCGCCACCATGTCCGAGCACCCGGTCCCCACCGACTTCCGGTACGCCGAGGCGCTGCGCCGACCCGGCGTCCGGGCCCTGCGCGCGGCGTGGACCCGCACGCTGGGCTTCGATCCGTGCCCGCCCGACCACGTGATCGACGCCTTCGCCGACGACATGTGGACCGGCGACCCGGTGGCCGAGCGGTTCGTCGACGAGGTCTTCTTCGGCCCCGGCGGGCCGCGCCGGGGCCGCAATCTGCTCGACCGCGCCCTCATCGATGGCATCGACGCGATCGACGACCCGCCGGACGCCATGCAGGCGCTGTTCGACGAGTTCGAGCGCCTGCCCGACTGGGTGGACCCGAAGCTCGTGGAACAGGGCGCGGCCGTCTGGCGGCGCTGGGGCACCGACCTGTTTCGCATCGCCGGCGCCGAGACCCTGGAGATGTACACCGAGAGCGCGGTGGCCGTCCCGCTGTCGCTGGCCGGCGGCTACGCCGGCGACAACGCTCTGCGCCGCTTCTTGGAGACCGCGCGTTTCTGGATCGACGTGTCCGAGCCGGGGGCGCTGCTGGCGCCGGGCAGCCCCGGCCGGGTCACCGCGATGCGCGTGCGCGTCATGCACGTATCCGTTCGCCGCCGCGTCGCCGAGCACCCCGAGTGGGACGCCGGCCGCTGGGGCCTGCCGATCAGCCAGGCCTACATGATGCTCACGCTGATGGGCGGCAGCATCACCCCGGCGCTGTTCGGCTTCCTGTTCGGGTGGCAGACCTCGCCGCGGGAGATCCGGGCGCTGCTGCACTACCAGCGGTACCTCGGCCACGTGCTCGGCGTGCACCCGCGGTGGTACCCGGCCACGATCCGCGAGTCCGTCCAGATCACCTTCCTGGCGGCGATCGGCCGATCCTTCACGGCCGGGCAGCACGGCGCGGAGCTCATCGAGTCCTTTCCGCGCGCCTTCGCCCCGCGCGGCGGTGGCAGTGCCTGTGAGCGGGTCCGCTCACACCTGGACTACCACCTCATCAACGGGTTCGTGGCGATGCTCATGCTGCCCACCACGCGCCGCCGGCACGACATGCCGGCCGCACTGCCCGGCGTGCTGCTGCCGCCGCTGCGGTGGCCGCTGATCGCCGTGCGGGAGCTCGTGCGGCTCGCCGTCCCCGGGGCCGACGCCCGGCTGGACCGCCGCGCGCGCCGCGTGCGGGAGGCGTGGTACCGGACGCAGATGAACGGCCGCGAGGCGGAGTTCGACGCTTCCGGCGCGCTGCGCCGCTGACCGAGGCGTGTGCCCTACGGCCCGCTATGCGGGAGTCTGGGCACAAACCTCGCCGTCAGCTGCCGCGGCGGCGGCTGCGCGGGCGCAGGGCGTACAGCTCGCCCTTGGTGGACGGGATCTCCGCCCCGATGCGGGCGACAAGCTGATGCTCGGGGGCCGCGCAGACCCGCTGCGCGACCGCGCTCAGGCCGGACGGCAGGCTCGTCACGACCCGGGGCTCGGCGAGCGCGTACCGGTGCCCGTGGCGAACGACCTCGCCCGCGCCCGACGCCTCGAGGTTGCGCACCCACTGCGAGTCGCGGCCGTAGAGCAGCGGGACGACGAGCTGGTTCCCCGAGCTGAAGGCGACGACCGGCGCCGAGAAGCGCCGACCCGTGCGGCGGCCGGTGTGCAGGATCATCGCGTACGGCGGCAGCAGCCAAGCCCAGTGGCCCTGCAGCGGGTTGGTCACGCGCTGGTTGAACCTCGCGACGCCGGACGGCAGCTTGAGCGGCATGCGCCCACGCTACCGGGGCGGAGCGGATCGCTGTCCCCCCACCGCCCGACCATGTCCATCGGCCAGGCGCTCCGCGGCTTCAGCGTGGTCCTCGGGCCAGGACGACGAAGACATCGCCGGCAACTTCTTCGGCCAGTCCTCCTTCGCCGGCCACGCCATCTGCTCCAAGAACAACGCGGTCAAGGTCGACAAGGACCTGCCGCTGGAGCTCCTTGGACCACTGGGCTGCGGGCTGCAGACCGGGGCGGCAGCGTCCTGAACGCCCTCAAGGCACAGGAGGGCCAGTCGATCGCCATCTTCGGTCTCGGCGGCGTCGGCCTGCCCGCGGTCATGGCCGCCAAGGCGGTCGGCTGTGGACCCGATCATGGTCTTCCACCTCACGTGGACGTCGTTCGACTGCGTCGACCCCAGCCGGTCGTCCGACAGGCGCTGGAGATGCTCGGAGCCCCGGGCACTGCGCGTCCGTCGGCTTCCAGGGCCTGGAGAACGAGATCACCGTCGACCAGGGCCATCTGCTCCTGGGCCGCACGTTCTCCGGCGTCATCGAGGGTGACCGGTCATCATCTTCGACTGATCGGCCGGCCGACGGCCGGGACGGTCCTCAGGCCTCCTCGTCGTCCTCCTCGCCCTGCTGGCCGAGCGTCGTGGAGGCCAACCACAGGGCCTCCTCGACCGTCGCCTGCGGGATGCCGGGGACGGTGATCGCGTAGAGGATCACGTCGCGGTCGGCCTTGGTCGGGCGATGCGGCGTCGGGTCCTGCTCGCGGGCGAACAGCACCGCCAGCGGGCGGACCGCGTCGGCCACGACAAGGGTTCCCGCGGACAGCGCGCCGCGGTCGACGTCCTCGGCCTCGCTCGCCTCGCCACCGCCCGGCACACCGTCGCCGCGGAGCCGGGCCATCCCGCGCTCGGTGCGGCTCGGTGCCGGGTCCTCGTGGCCCTCCTCGCGGTCCAGGCGCTCACCGTCGCGGGAGGTGGTGATGCCCAGCGGCCCGAGCACGTCCGCCGCGCGGATCGCCCACACCGGGATCTCCGTCTCCACCGCGGCGACGGTCAGCGCGTCCTCGAGCAGGCTGCGGGGGACGAACCGGCCCCGCGACAGGCGCTGGCGCACGATGAGCTCCAGCGGCGTGCGGTCCACGTCGGGGTTCAGGCCGATCTGCCGGTAGAAGACGCGGTAGGCGGAGGTCACGGGCCGCGCCGGCAGGCTGATGGCTATCGCGCCGCTGAAGTACTCCTCCAGGACCCGCATCCGCCGCTTGACGAACCAGCGGTCCTCCTTGTTGCCCACCGTCGCCGGCAGGTACGTGAGGCCGAGCTCGGGGAACTGCTCCTCGATCTCGCTGCCCACCCAGCCGCGCTCCGCCTCCGCTCCCGCCGTCATCGCGCCATCATCGCACCGCCGCCGAGCGGTGTGGCCGGGACCGGTCGCAGGGCGTCAGCGGGAAGACGGACGCGGCTCCCCGAGGCCCATCGTGCGCCCGATGATCTCGGTCGTGCCGCCGTAGATGCGCAGCACTGGGCGAGCTAGAAGCGGGAGTTCTGGAAGGTGCCCACCGGTTGGCCGAAAGCCTTGCGGCCCAGCGCGTAGGCGACGGTCCGCTCCAGCGCCCCGCGAGCCGAGGCCACGGCGCCGACCGCCTCGACTTCGCAGAGGCCTACCTCGTCGCCCAGGCCGAGACCACCAGGGTCCGGGCGATCGTCTTCTTCGACCGCACACACGACCGGGTCGGCAGCGTGAGCCGATGGGAACCGCGCCTTGACACCGGCGCCCGGCCACCGCGAGGCTCGCGGTTGACGGTCTGTCAAGCGTGGCGGGCCGGACCATCCGCAAAGGGAGCCCCCATGCCCACAGTCACCGTCGACGGCGGCGCGCAGCTGCACTACGAGACCCACGGCCCGGATGACGGCCCGCCGGTCCTGCTCATCACCGGGACCTCGGCGTCGATCGGGCTGTGGACGACGCCGGTCCTCGACGCGCTGGCGGCCGAGCACCGCGTCATCGCCTACGACCACCGTGGCATGGGCGCGTCGTCGCCGGACACGAGCGCGGTGACGATGGCCTCGTTGGCCCAGGACGCCGCCGCCGTCCTGGACGCGGTCGGGACCGGGCCCGCGCACGTCATCGGATGGTCGCTGGGCAGCGCCACCGCCCAGGAGCTCGCCCTGGCGCGGCCCGACCTGGTGGCCTCGCTCGTGCTCTACGGCACCTGGGACCACGTCGACGGCTTCCAGAGCTCGCTGCTCGCCGGTCTGCGCCACCCGTGGGCGACCGGCGACCTGGAGACCGCGTTCGGCGCGCTGGGCGTGGCCTTCTCGCCGCAGCTGCTGGACAGCCCGGACTTCGAGGCCACGTTCCAGAGCTTCCTGCCGCTGTTCCCGCAGACCGCCGAGCAGGTCCAGATGACCGTCAACCAGTGGGACGCCGACCTCGCCCACGACACCGCTGGGCGGCTCGCTGACATCGGCTGTCCCACCACCGTCCTCGTCGGCGAGCAGGACCTGCTGACCCCGCGCTGGCAGTCCAAGAAGGTCGCCGACGCGATCCCCGGGGCGCAGTACGTGCTCGTCGAGGGGCCGGGCTCTAGCCACGGGATGCACATCGAGCGGCCGGACGACTGGCTGGGCCATGTCACCGGCCACCTCGCGCGGGCGACAGAGCGTACGGCCGCCTGACCACGGGTCCCGGCCGAGCGTCGGGTCCGCCTGCGCTCATCGGGGACGCGGACCCGCCGCTGGCAGGACGCCCGCAGCGGACCGCCGCCGTAGCGACGGCGCGAGGCCGAGCATCATGCGCCCGCCGGAGAGGACGTAGACCGAGGCGGCGCCCGACGCCGCCGCCGGCGCCTTGGGCGCCGGGATCTGCATGATCGCCGTGCCGAGGCGGACGTGCTCGGTGCGACCGGCGAGCGGCGAAGCATCGAGACGGTCTCCCGGCCCCGCGCCTCACTGACCCACACGCTGTCGAGGCCGATCTCGTCGGCGAGCACCCCCGATCTCGAGCTGCTGCTCGAGGGTCAGCCAGGGCCAGTAGGCGGTCGAGACACCGATGCGCATCGGCCGCACGCTTCGGCCGAATCGGTTGTGCGGAACTGGCGCACGCGCCTGGAGCGGCCGGCGACGATGCGCCGCCGGGATAGGCTGGCGGCATGGGCCTGCACCCCGCACGCCTCTCGCCGGCCGGCGTCGCCCGGCGGCGTTCGCGGGAGGCCGCCCGGCGCCGGGCGGCGGCCGACCGCCGCACTCAGGGACTGGCCGCGGCGGCGATCCTCACCACCGGTGGCGTCCTGGGCCTGGAGGTCGCTCGGGTCTGGCGCCGTGGGGGCACGCCGCTGCCCGCCGGCACCGACGACGTCGTCCTCGCCGCCGAGCAGGCCATCGAGCAGACGGTGGAGATCGCCATGGCCGGCTACCGCGGTGGCACCGCCCGCGAGAACGCGCTGCTGAACCTGCTGCTGACGTTCCTGGTGACCTTCGGCATCGTCCGAACGTCAACGACGGTCATTCGCAACCGCGGGCGCTTCGGCCCGTTCCGAAACCTCATGGTCGGCGAGCGTCACATCCACCACTTCGTGCCCGGCATCGCGCTGTGCTTCCTGTCCGGCGGTGTCTCGATCGTCTCGCGCAACAACGACGTCCTGGACCCGGTGCTCGCGGTTCCCTTCGGCGCCGGCCTGGCGCTGACCCTCGACGAGTCCGCTCTGCTGCTCACCCTCGACGACGTCTACTGGACCGAGGAGGGGATCGTCAGCGTCCAGATCACCCTCGCCACCCTGGCCATGCTGTCGGCCGTCGCCCTCGGCCTGCGCGTCCTGCGCCGCGGGGAGGCGGAGATCCTCAACGATCCGGACGACGCCGGAGACACGATCACGCTCTGACGGGGGCGGATCTGGGGGCGTGCGACCTATCCCCGTCTATGCCCGGGATAGGAAACCAGGCTCGAAGCGCGCGCGGGCCGGGGCGACGCTGCCCGCACACGTCGGCCGCCGCCTACCACGGCCTCGGCCCGAAGGAGCGCGACGAACCGGCCCACGTCGCGACGACCCGGTCCCTCCGCAGCCGCCCGGGCATCGTCGTGCACCCCCGCTGGACGCCTTCGCCCTGAGCGACGCCCCGAGCACGTCGTGAAGCCGTTCATGCCCTTCCAGCCTTCCCCGACCGCGAGTCGATGGCCATCGGCTACGCCGGCGTGTACTCGACGTTCCTGCTGCACGCCAAGCGCCACGGCGAGCGCCTCGGCCTGGACCCGCGCGACATCCTGGTGGAGCTCGGACGCCGCAAGGCGGTCGCCGGGCAGGAGGACTGGATCGTCGATGTGGCCGAGGACCTCGCCCGCGAGGCCGCAGCCTCCCTCTGAGCGTCAGCCCCCGCGTTTGCGCTGGTGCCGACGGCGCAGCTCGTCCATCCCGGCGCTGATCGGCCCGTACACGAGCGCGAAGATCACCCCGCCGGGATAGCTCCACAGGATCAGCCCGACGGCGACCCCGAGGATCAACGCGCGCCACACGTGGAAGCGCACACGGTCGTGCAGCGAGGCCGTCCGGTCGTAGCGCCACCAGCTCATGGCCGCATCATGCCGCGCCGGGGCTACCCTCGCCTGATGGCCCCGCCCGCGCCGCCGCGCGACATCGAGGATCGCGCCGACTGCGAAGCGCTGGTCCGCGCGTTCTACGGCCGCGCGCTCAGCGACCCGGTGATCGGCTTCATCTTCGTCGACATCGCCCACCTGGACGTCGAGGCGCACGTCCCGGTGATCGCCTCGTTCTGGGAGACGATCCTGCTCGGCGCGCGCTCGTACACCGGCGGCGCCTTCGCGCCCCACGCCGCGCTCCACGCCCGCGTGCCGCTGCGCTCGGGGCACTTCCAGCGCTGGCTGACGCTGTGGCGAGCCACGGTGGACGAGCTGTTCGCCGGCCCGCGCGCGGACCTGGCCAAGTCCCACGCCGAGCGTGTCGCCCGCGCCTTCCACGACAGGCTGGACGGCCGGGAGCCGGCGGTCGCCGTGGACCCGACACCGCTGGCCATCACCGTAACGCGCCACGGTCCCGCCTCGCCGGTCGCCGACCGCGACTGAGCGGCAGCGCCGACGCGCCCGGAACGTGTTGACCCGGGGGCACGTACGACCTACGGTCCTGACGTGCTCTCAGACCCGACGACGCACGACGCCCCGCCGGCCGTCGGGCGGGCGGGGCGTCGGCACGGCGTCTGCGCCGGGCCGGTCAGCGGCGGTTGAGGATGATCAGTAGAGCGGCGATGCCGACCAGCACGAGCACGATTGTGTAGACCATCTTGACGTCCGTTCGTTGGGGATGAGGATCGCCTTCTACCCGCGCTGCGGCCGCGGCTCCGATGGACGGTCAGCATACGCACCGTTTCTTGGGTGCGGCGGACGGACGTGCGAGCCTGGCGGTCCCGTCTCACGCGACGTGTAGTTCCGTGTACCCTGAGTCGATGGCCGATTCGTACCGCTTGAACGTGACGTTGGACGACGAGCACGCGGCCAAGCTCAGACGTCTGGCCGACAGCACGCATCTGAAGGACGGCACGCTGGCGCGGTCGCTGCTCAGCACCGTCCTCGACCAGCTCGACACCGCTCCGTCCACGCCCGACAACGTCGTCGAGATCCTCGACGGCATCCCCGGTGCGCTGGAGCGCGCGCAACTCGGGCGGCAGCAAGGGCGCGACGGGCTCGGGCTGGCGCTCGCGGACCTGTAGCGATGGCGGACGTCGTCGTTGCGCCGGCGGCGGTCGGCGACCTCGAAGCGCTCATCCGCACCCACCACCTCCCGCCCGACACCAAGGACCGTGTGCGTGGGTGCCTGCGCTCGGTCGGCACGTTCCCGGACAGCGGCCGGAACCTCTGGGGCCTATGGGAGCTGTTCCAGTGTCTCGGCGGTCCGTGGCCGTGGATGCTGATCGTCTACGAGCACCTCGTGGACGACGACCTCGTGATCGTCGTCACCATCCAGGACGCCCGAAGTTCCACCGCTGCGACGGGTGAACCCTGACGGCGCGTCGGGTGGTCGGTTGGAGCCGACCGAGCCCGCGGCGGGTCAGCTTGCCCCCGACGCCGGCGGCGCTGCGGCCGCCTGACTGCGCTCGGGCAGCGGGGAGCCCATCGCGTGGTAGCCGCCGTCGACGTGGAGGATCTCGCCGGTGATCGCTCGCGCGTGCTCGGAGAGCAGGAAGCAGACCGCCGCCGCGACGGGCGCGGCGTCGGTGGCGTCCCAGCCCAGCGGGGCCTGGGCCTGCCAGGCGTCGGCGAGTCCGTCGAAGCCGGGGATCCCGCCCGCGGCGGGGGTCTCCACCGGTCCGGCGCTGACGAGGTTGCAGCGGATGTTCCGCGCGCCGAGGTCGCGGGCGAGGTAGCGCGAGACGGACTCCAGCGCCGCCTTGGCCACGCCCATCCAGTCGTAGGCCGGCCACGCGACGGTCGCGTCGAAGTCCAGGCCGACGATGGCGCCACCGCCGGCTTCGTCCATCAGCGGCGCGACGGCCACGGCGAGCTCGCGCAGCGAGATCGCGCTGGTCTGCAGCGCCGACAGGGCACTGGACGACGGCGCCTCCAGGAAGCCGCCGCCGAGCGCGTCGCCCGGGGCGTGCGCGATGGCGTGCAGGACACCGTCGACGTGGCCCCAGCGCTCGCGCAGGTCGGCGGTGAGCGCGGTGAGGTCGTCGGGCTCGTTGACGTCGAGCTCGATGATGTCGACGTCCTGCGGCAGCCTCCCGGCCGCGCGCTCGGTCATCCGGCGTGTGCGTCCGAAGCCGGTGAGGACGACCTCGGCACCGGCCTCCTGGGCCTGCCGGGCGACCTCGAAGGCGATCGACGTGCGCGTCAGCACGCCGGTCACGACGATGCGCTTGCCCTCGAGCATCACAGGGGCACCGGGCAGAACGCGCCCTCGGGGTGCAGGTCCTCCAGGAAGGCGACGCTCGGCTCCGGCGTCCGGCGCTCTACCTCTACCTCCGGCGCGGGCGCGGCGACCTCGGCGTCCGTCGCCCACAGCACCTCTACGGACGCCCGCGTGAGCAGGCGGTCCGCTCCGTCCCGGACCCGCCAGGAGAAGGTCACCAGCCCCGCCTCGTCGGTCAGCGGCGAGAGCTTGGTGATGGCGCCGTCGACGTGGATCGTCGCGCCCAGGCGCACCGGCCGCTTGAACACGACGTCGGAGATCCGGCGCAGGGCAAGCACGCGCGCGGGATCCAGGGGCACGAGCCCGACCGCGTAGGAGATCGTGAGCATGCCGTGGGCCACGCGCTCACCGAACGGCCCGTTGGCGGCGAACTCGGCGTCCACGTGCAGCGGGTGGAAGTCGCCGGTCAGCGCGGCGAACTGCACGACGTCGCTCTCGGTGATGGTCCGCCCGCGGCTGGAGAATGTCGCGCCGTCGCACAGCGCTTCGAAGGGGGCCTGCCAGTCGGTCACCGGGGTCGTCGCAGTCGCGGTCGTCGTCATAGCGGGACGTTTCCTGTCGGTCGTTGGGTCGGGACGTGGTCCTGGAGCCCGGCGTAGGCGGCGATGAGCCGGTCCCGGGTCTCGTGCGGGGCGATGACCTCGTCGACGTGGCCCGCCGCGGCGGCAGCGTCGACGGCGAGGTGGTCGCGGGCGTACTCGTCGGCGAAGCGGTCGCGCGTGGCCTCGGGGTCGTCGCTGGCGGCGATCGCCTTGCGCTGGGTGATGCCGACGGCCTGCACGGGCCCCATGACGCCGAGCTGCGCGCTGGGCCACGCGAGGACGAGGTCGGCGCCGAGCTCCTTGGAGTTCATGGCGATGAACGCCCCGCCGTAGGCCTTTCGCAGCATGACCGTCACCCGCGGCACCTGGGCCTCGGCGAACGCGTACACGAGCTTGGCCCCGTGGCGGATGACCCCGGACTGCTCCTGCGCGACGCCGGGCAGGAACCCGGGCGTGTCGACCAGCACGAGCAGCGGCAGGCCGAAGATGTTGCAGGTGCGGATGAACCGCGAGGCCTTCTGGGCCGACGCGGCGTCCAGCACCCCGCCGAGGTAGCGCGGCTGGTTGGCGACGATGCCGATCGCGCGGCCGTCCAGGCGGGCCATCGCGCAGACGACGTTCTTGGCGAACTTGGGCTGGATCTCCAGGATGCGGCCGCCGTCGACGAGCGCGCGGGCGACGTCGCGCACGTCGTAGACCTGGCGCTCGGTGGCCGGCAGCACCGCGTCGGGGGCGTGGCCGGGCGGGTCGACCGCCGGCCAGCGCTGCACGGGGGCGCCGGCGCGCTGGGGCAGGTGGTCGAGGATGTCGCGCGCGGTGAGGGCGGCGTCGACCTCGGTCGGCGCGACGGCGTGCACGACGCCCGTCTTCTCGTGGACGCGCGGCCCGCCGAGGCCCTGCGCGTCGACGTCCTCGCCGGTGACCTCCTTGACGATCGCCGGACCGGTGAGGAACATCGCCGCCGACCGGGTCATGACGACGAAGTCGGTCAGCGCGGGCGCGTAGGAGCCGCCGCCGGCGCAGGCGCCGCAGACGATGGAGATCTGGGGGATGACCCCCGACAGGGCGACGTGCTCGCGGAAGATGCGCCCGTAGCCGCCGAGCGCGGCGGTGCCCTCCTGCAGACGGGCACCGGCGGACTGCACGAACCCGACGAGCGGGACGCGGGCCCGGCCGGCGGCGCGCATCACGGCGACGATCGAGTCCGCGTGGGCGGCGCCGAGCGAGCCACCGACGAACGACGGGTCCTGGGCGAAGCAGTAGATCGGCCGGCCGTCGACCCGCGCGGAGGCGGTGAGCACGCCGTCGCCGGCGACGGCGCGGTCCCCCATCTCGGTCGACCGCACCGCGGTGCGCAGCAGGTTGATCGACCCGGGGTCGCAAAGGACCTCCAGGCGCTCCAGGGCGGTGAGCTTCTCGTCGGGGCGGGGCGCGAGGGCGAGGGGGGTCAAGGTGAGGTCCTTCCGGTCATGCCGCTTCCAGGGTGAGGACCGCGTTGTGGCCGCCGAAGCCGAACGAGGTCGAGATCGCGCGGGCGGGGCGCCCGTCGGGGATCGACATCGCGCGGGCCTGTCCGGGGACGTAGTCCAGGTCCAGGCCCTCGCCGGGCTGCTCGTGGCCGAGGGTCGGCGGCGCGACGCGGTCGCGGAGGGCCAGGACGGTGGCCACCGCCTCGACCGCGCCGGCGGCGCCGAGCAGGTGGCCGATCGCCGACTTCGTCGAGGACACGGGGATGGCGTGCGCCCGCTCGCCGAGTGCGAGCTTCAGCGCCTGCGTCTCCGCCGCGTCGTTCAGGGGCGTCGACGTGCCGTGCGCGTTGACGTAGTCGATGGTGTCCGCCCCCACCCCGGCGTCGCCCAGCGCGATGGTGACGGCCGCCGCGGCGCGGGTGCCGTCCTCGCGCGGCGCGGTGAGGTGGTGGGCGTCGCAGGTGGAGCCGTAGCCGCGCAGGACGGCGAGGATGTTCGCGCCGCGTTCGCGCGCGACCTCCTCGGCCTCGAGCACGAGGACGCCGGCGCCCTCGCCCATGACGAAGCCGTCGCGGCGGGCGTCGAAGGGCCGGGAGATCCCGGTCTCGGAGGTCGCGTCCAGGGCGCCGAACGCCGCGCGCGTCAGGGGGTGCAGGGCGGCTTCGCTGCCGCCGGCGAGGATGACGTCGGCCTCGCCATGCTGGATCGCGCGCAGGGCCACGCCGATCGCGTTGGCCCCGGCCGCGCAGGCGGACATGACGCCGAACGCCGGGCCCTCCAGGCCGTGGCGCATGGCCACGGCGGCGGCGCCGGCGTTGCCCATCATGAGCGGGACGGCGAGCGGGCTGACCTTGCCGGGACCGCCCTCCAGCAGGGCCTTGTAGTTGTCCAGCAGCGTCCAGATGCCGCCGATCCCGGTGCCGATGATGGCGCCGGCGCGGTCGGGTGCGACAGGCAGGCCGTCGGGACCCTCGCCGAAGCCGGCGTCGGCCGCGGCCTCGGCCCCGGCGACAAGCGCCAGCTGCGTGAAGCGGTCGCTGCGGCGCGCCTCCTTGCGCGAGAAGTGGTCGGTGGCCTCGTAGTCGCTGCAGGGCGCCTCGCCGTCGACGATCCCGCACACGCCCGCGCTCCAGCGCTCGTGCAGGGGCCGCGCGCCGACGCCGAGCGCGGTGACGGCGCCCAGGCCGGTGATGACGACGTCCCGCATGCGCTCAGCCCTTGGCGACGATGAGGTCGACGATGTCGCCGACGGTCTTGATCTTCGACACGTCGGAGCTCTTGAGGGTGACGCCGTACTCGTCGTCGATGACCTGGGACATCTCGGCGAGGTCCAGCGAGTCGATGTCCAGCGCGGTCAACTCGGTCTCAGGGGTGATCTCGGACTCCTCGACGCCGAAGCTCACGAGCGCGTCGGTGACGGTCTTCCGGACGGCGTCGGTGGTGATGGTGGCCATGTGGGTGATGCTCCTTGGGTTGCGTTCTGGGATCGGTCGGGGGAAGGGGGTCAGGCGCTCAGGCCGCCGTCGACGGTGAGCGTCGAGCCGGTGACGTAGGCGGCGGCGTCGGAGGCCAGGAAGGCCACGCAGGCGGCGACCTCCTCGGCGGTGCCCGGGCGCCGGGCGGGGATCGCGCCGAGCTGGTCGGCTTCGATCTCGGCGGTCATGTCGGTGGCGATGAAGCCGGGGGCCACCGCGTTGACGGTCACGCCGCGGCGCGCGACCTCGGCGGCGATCGTCCCCGTCAGGCCGACGAGCCCGGCCTTGGAGGCGGCGTAGTTGGCCTGTCCGGCGTTGGCGCGCAGGCCGACGACGGAGGCGACGTTGACGATGCGCCCGTACCGCGCGCGGACCATCGGCCCGAGCGCGCGGCGCGTGAGGCGGAAGGCTCCGGAGAGGTTCGTCGCGATGACGCGGTCAAAGGCCTCGTCGGTCAGCTGCATGGCCAGGCCGTCGTCGGTGATGCCGGCGTTGTTGACGAGCGCGAGCACCGGCCCGAGCTGCTGTTCGGCGGCGGCGAGGATCGTCTCCGCGCACTCGGGGTCCGCGACGTCGCCGGTGACGGTGACGGCCCGGCCCCCGGCGGCGGTGATCGCCTCGGCGGTGGCGTCCGCGCCGTCGGCGTCCTGACCATAGTGCACGGCGACCGGCCAGCCGGCGGCGGCGAGGGCCTGTGCGGTCGCCGCGCCGATGCCCTTGGAGGCGCCGGTGACCAGCGCGCAGGCGCCCTCGGGCCGGGAGGTGGCGGGGGTCCGGCTCATGCGTCCGCCTCCGGGGTCCCGGTCCAGGTGAGCACGACCGAGCCCCAGGTCAGGCCGGCGCCGAAGGCGCCGCACAGGACGCGGTCGCCGGGGTGCAGCTGGCCGGCGTCGCGGGCGTGGGCCAGGGCGACGGGAATCGACGCGGCCGACAGGTTGCCGATCTCCGCGATCGCGTTGACGACCCGGTCAGGATCCAGGCCGAGCCGGTCGGCGACGGCGGTGAGGATGCGGGCGTTGGCCTGATGGAAGACGAAGAGGTCGATGTCGGCGAGGGTGTCCCCGGCCGCGGTGCAGGCGTCCAGCGCGCCCTGGGCCAGCCGCGTCACCGCGGCGCCGAAGGTCGCGTGCCCGTCCATGACGATGACCGGGCGCTCGCGCCTGACGATGATGTACTCCGAGCGCGAGCCGTCGCTGCCCATGACCGCGAGGCCGACGCCCGCCGCACCGGCCGGCGCGGCGGTCACGACGACGGCGCCGGCGCCATCGCCGAAGATCGGGGCGGTGCCCTTGTCGGTCGGGTCCAGGAAGCGCGAGAGGACCTCGACGCCGACGAGCACGATCGTGTCCGCGCGTCCGCTCTCCACGAGGGCTGCGGCGGTGTCCAGGCCGGTGACGAAGCCCGAGCACGCGGCGCCGAGATCGTAGGCCGGCTTGTGGTCGGTGCCGATGCGGTCGGCGATCTCGGGGGCCGTCCCGGGCAGCACGTGGTCGGAGGTGCACGTCGCGGCGATGACGAGGTCGACGTCCGCGGCGGTCAGCCCGGCGTCGGTGAGCGCGGCCTGCGCGGCGGCGGCGCCGAGCGACGCGGTGCTCTCGCCGGGACGGGCGTGGCGACGGCGCCGGATGCCGGTGCGCCGCGGGATCCACTCTTCGGCGACGCCCGCGCGGGCGGCGAGCTCCGCGTTCTCGACGACGGTCTCGGGCAGCGCGACACCCAGGCCGACGAGCGCGGCGGTGCGCGGCGGCGCGGCGCGGGCGGCGGGCGGGGTCGCGGGGGCCTGCTCAAGCACGGCCCGCGACCGCCTCGCCGATGGTGCGGGTGACGGTGCCGGTGAGAACCTCGCCGGGGCCGACGTCGACGAAGCGCTGCGCGCCGTGCTCCTGCATGGCCAGGAGCGTCTGGCGCCAGAGCACGGGGGTGGTGAGCGCGGCGGCCAGCTCGGCGCGCACGTCGCGGAAGGGCTCCGCGGACGCGCACGAGAAGACGGTGACGTCGGACCGGTGGACCTCGACATCGGCCAGGGCGGCGGTGAAGCCGTCCCGCGCCGCCGCCATCGCCGGGGAGTGGAAGGCGCCGGCGACGTCCAGGTGCAGGCCGCGGATGCCGTCGGCTCGGGCGGCCTTGGCCGCGACCTTGAGGTCGTCGCGGCCACCTGAGAGCACGAGCTGGCCGGGGGCGTTGTCGTTGGCCACGACGAGGCCGTGCGCGTCCGCGACGGCCTCGGCCTGCTCGGGGGTGGCCTTCAGCAGCGCGGTCATCCCGCCGTCGCCCTGCTGCGCCGCCGCCTGCGCCATGAGGCGCCCCCGCTCGACGACGAGGGCCAGCGCGTCGTCGACGGCGAACACCCCGGCGGCAGCCAGCGCGGTGATCTCCCCGAGGGAGTGACCGGCGTAGACGGCGGGGCCCTGCACCGTCTCGTGGACGCCGCCGGCCAGCGAGGCGCAGAAGATCGCCGGCTGGGCGAAGCGGGTGTCCTCGGCGGCCCGGACGAACGCATCGTCACCCACGAGCTCGAGACACCGGGCGTGCAGGCGCGGGTCGGCGGCGGCGACCATGTCGCCCATGCCGTCGACGTGGCTGCCCTGGCCGGGAAAGAGAACGGCGGTGCAGTCGTGGCGCGAAGTCACACCGTCCACCCTCCCCCTCACGGCGGCCAAGCGCGAGCCGCACCCCCCGGTCGGGGGCCCCACGCGGACGGGTGGGGGGTGGGGCCGACGGGGTGGTCGCACACAGGGACGGACTCGGGACGACCACCCCCCGCGTGGCGGGCCTGTAGACCGGCCAGGCCCGGACGCGGCGATAGCGTGTGCCCATGGACGCCCAGTCGTCAGCCGGACGCATCGTCATCGCGGGCGGCAGCGGCTTCCTCGGCGTGTCCCTGGCCACCGCGCTGGCCGCGGAAGGGACGGAGGTCGTCCTGCTGTCGCGCACGCCCCCGCCGGTGCGCGGACCGTGGCGTCACGCGCGCTGGGACGGCCGGACGCTCGGCCCGTGGACCGCGGAGCTCGACGGTGCCGCAGGCCTCGTCAACCTCGCCGGGCGCAGCGTGGACTGCGTCAAGACGCCCGATCGCCGCGACGAGATCCTGCGCTCACGCGTGGAGAGCACCCGCGCGCTGGGCGCCGCCGTACGCGCCGTGGCCGCGCCGCCGCCGGTCTGGGTCCAGATGAGCACCGCGCACATCTACGGCGATCCGCCCCGCGCGTGGTGCACCGAGTCCTCCACCCACGGCATCGGCCTGGCACCGTCCGTCGCCCGGGCCTGGGAGGACGCCTTCGCCGCCGCCGCGCTGCCCGGCCAGCGGCAGGTCGTCCTGCGCACGAGCTTCGTCGTCGGGCGGGACCGCGGCGCCGGCGACGGAGCGCTGCGCAAGCTGCGCGGGCTCGTCCGCGTCGGCCTCGGCGGCCGCGTCGGTTCCGGTGAGCAGGGCCTGAGCTGGATCCACGAGGCCGACCTGAACGCGCTGTTCACGCGGGCGCTGAGCGACGAGCGCATGGCCGGCGCCTACGTGGCGTCCAGCCCTCACCCGGTCTCCCAGCGCGAGTTCATGCGCACCCTGCGCCGCGCGACGGGCGCGCCGGTGGGCCTGCCCGCGACCGCGTGGATGGTGCGCATCGGCGCGCGCCTGTTGTTGCGCACCGACCCCGAACTGGCCCTGTACGGGCGGTACGTCACCTCCGAGCGGCTCGAGGCCGAGGGCTTCGCGTTCGCCTTCCCGGAGCTCCGAGCCGCACTGGACGACCTCGTCGACCACTGACGCGGCGCGGCGCCCACGCACGCCCCGGCGCGTGTCCGGCCGGGGGGGGGTGGCCACACAGCGTTGCGGTTTCCGGAACGCTGTGTGGCCA
>JBBSUL010000078.1:0-17148 GCA_038234375.1 Solirubrobacterales bacterium
CAACCTGGGGAGGAGCACTTCCGCCGAACCGGGGACATTTTCAGGGAAGTTGGCCCCACGCAACCCAGCCCGCAAGGCGAGCGTGAGGCGAGATCAGAGCGCGGGCTACGCTCGTAGAATCTGGCATCACGCGTCTGCGGACGTGGGTTCAATTCCCACCGTCTCCACCTTGTGCGAGAGCCGCCTTTCGGGGCGGCTCTCCTCATTTCACGCTCCGCCGGTTGTCGCCGGCGCGGATGGTCCAGGCTTGGCGGGCGCTGCAGAACGCAACGGGTTGCTGAGCGTGGCCGATGCCGACCGGCCCTGGCCGGACCCACCCCCTGCACGCGTTCGCCTACTTGACCAACCGGGCGAATACGCTACGTTGGATTAGTGACAACGCCAGGCCACAGCACCCCGGACCCCGCCGCGGCCGCGGCGCTACCGCACGCGGTCATCGAGCGTGTGGCCGACCGGTTCCGCCTCCTCGGCGACCCGACGCGCCTGCGGCTGGTCAACGAACTGCACGTGCACGGTGAGCTCACGGTAGGTGCGCTCGTCGAACGGGTCGGCACGTCGTACGGGGCGATATCCAAGCAGCTGGCGCTGCTGCGCTCACACGGGGTCGTGTCGCGCCGGCGGGAGGGCACGTTCATCCACTACCAGATCAGCGACCCGTCGCTGTCGGAGCTGTGCGAGGTCACGTGCCGCAGCCTGAACGCCGACTGGGCCGGCTGGGGCGCGGACCTCGAGCGTGACCTGAGCGCCACCTCCGACCGATAGCCGGGTCGAGGACGCGGTCAGCCCGTCGGCGGCCCGTTCAGGGCGACGACGTCGACGAGCAGGAAGACGGCGACAAAGGCGACGACCACGGCGAACCCCCGCCCGAGCGCGGCCTGCTTGACGCGCTGGCCGAGCATCGTGCCGGCCAGGGACCCGGTGGCGGTGAAGACCGCGAGCGTCGCAGTGACCGGGAGGTCGAGCTGTGCGCCGGCGACGAGGTGGCTGGCCAGCGCCGCCAGGCCGGTGAGGGTGATGATGACCAGCGAGGTGGCGACGGCGCGGCGGAAGGAGACGTCGAGCCACAGGGTCAGGACCGGGACGATGAGAAAGCCGCCGCCGACGCCGAAGAAGCCGGTCATCACGCCGACCCCCGCGCCGGCGAGCAGGAGCTTGGAGGTCTGGACGGTGGGACAGACGCCGCAGGCGTCGTCGTGGACCTCCCCGGCGCGGTGCCAGGTCGAGGCGGCAGCGAGGATCATCACCGGGACGAAGCCGAGGATGAGGGCCTTCGGGCTGACGGCGCCGTTGGCGACGCTGCCGAGGACCGCTCCGACGGCGGCGGGGCCGGAGAAGGTGAGGGCCAGGCGCCAGCAGACGTGGCCGCGGCGCGCGAGCGCGCCGGCCCCGATCCCGGCGGCGATCGCCACCACGATCAGCGAGGCGGTGGAGGCGCGGCCGACGCCCTCGCCGAGGACGTAGACGAGGACGGGCAGCGCGAGGATCGAGCCGCCGCCACCGACCGTGCCGACGATCAGACCGATGACCAGGCCGAAGGGGATCGCCAACAGGAGCGATGAGCTCAAGAGCTCAGGCCGGGTCGCGCGCGTCGTCGGCGGTCTGGAACGGGTGCCCGAGGCGCCCCCACTTCGGCACACCGCCCTGCACGACGTGGATGACATCGTCGACGCCGAGGCGCGCGAGCAGGCTGGCGGCGGTGGCGGCGCGCTGCCCCGATCCGCAGAGCACGGCGACGGGCCGGGCTGGGTCCAGGCCGTCCGGAACCTCGGTGAGGTCGTGCCAGGGGCAGAACGCCGATCCGGGGATGTGCCCGGCGTCCCACTCGCGCCGGTCGCGGACGTCGATCAGCTGCAGGTCGCCGTCGGCCCCCGTCCGGGCGTGCAGCTCGTGGACGGGCACCCGCTCGAAGGTCGCGGTCGGCCGGTCCTCCTGGCGCCAGCTCGTCATGCCACCGGCCAGGAATCCGGCAAGGCGGCGCATGCCGATCGCCACGGCGAGCCGGGCCGCGTGGCGCCCGTCCTCGTCGTCTCGCCCCACGAAGACGATGTCGTGGTCGTGGTTGGCGACCCAGGCGAGCTTGGACCCGAAGCCGGCGCGGAGCATGGGGATGCACACCGCACCGGGGATGTGGGCCTCGTCGAACTGCAGGTCGGTGCGCACGTCGACGACGAGGGCGCCGGCGGCGCGCTTCTGCTCGATCTGGCGCGGGGAGAGGGGGAGGACCTCGACGCCGTCGGTCAGCAGCGGGCCCCGGTTGAGCGCGACGATGTTCTCGAAGTTCGGCGGCTGCGCGCCGAGGGCGGCCAGCGACGCGTCGACGAACTCCTGCTCGTCGGTGATCCGCAGCGTGGGGTTGTGCGCGCGCTCGTAGCCGATGGTGGAGCAGATCTTCATGTCCATCCCCGGACCGCCGCACATCGAGCCGCCGAGGTGACCGGGCCAGACCTCGCACGAGTCCGGCAGGGTCAGCAGCGTCTCGGTCAGGGACCGGAAGATGCCGCGGGCGCCGTCGGTCTTCTCGATCGCCAGGTCGGGGCGGGCGACGTCGCCGACGAAGAGCGTGTCCCCGGTGAGCACCGCCCAGGGCTCGGGGCCGCGGCGGGTGTCGACGAGGGCGAATGAGGTGTGCTCGGGCCGGTGCCCCGGGGTGTGCAGCGCGCGGACGGTCAGGGTCCCGAGCGCCAGCTCCCACCCGTCGGTGAAGGCCTCGTGGGCGTAGGCGGGCGCGGCGAGCTCGTGGACGTGGATGGTGGCCCCGGTCGCCGCGGCGAGGCGGCCGTGGCCGGAGACGTGGTCGGCGTGGTTGTGCGTCTCCAGGACATGCTCGATGTCGACGCCCATGTCGCGCGCAAGCTCGAGGTACTCGTCGATCTCGAAGCGCGGGTCGACGACGGCGGCGACGCCGGCCTTCTCGTCCCCGATGAGGTACGAGGCGCAGCCGAGATCGTCGTGGGTGATCTGGCGGAAGATCATGGTGCGGGTTCCTCCTGGGTCGGGGTGGGGTCGCCCTCGGCGGCCGGCCGCTGGAACGGGATCTGCTTGGAGGCAAGCGTGAGGCTGAGGACGTTCTCCCAGTTGCGGGTGATCGTTGCCGCCATCGCGTGGTCGTCGATGAGGCACGCGCGGGCCAGGTCGGCGCTGTGAACGTCCCCGGCCCGCCGGGCTGCCCGCTCCAGCAGCTCGAGCAGCGCGATCTCCAGGTGCTCGAAGACGAAGGCGTCGCGGGCGTTCGCGCCGTGGTTCTCGCCGCCGATCCCGCCGAGCTTGGCCCGGAGCGCGGCACCGAGCCCCACGCCTCCTCGGGTGAGGGCACCGTGGGGGGCGTGGTCGAGGGCGGCGAACCGCTGCTCGAGCTGCCGGACGTGCTCGGCGGTCTGCGCCCGGTGGCCGCCGAAGGCGTTCAGCATGTTGCCCAGCAGGTCGTGCACCGGCGCCATCCTTGGGTTCCGCCGCTCCGCCTCCACCGCCGCGAGCATGGGATCGAACATGCGCAGCGCCGACAGCTTGAGCGTGTGGACCGCGCGGAGCTGGTCGACCACCAGCGCGCGCTGGAGGGCGACGCCGTCCGCAGCGCTCACGCGGGCACCGGCGTCGTCGCGGCGCGCTCAGGGTGGTCGATGGGGGTGGTCGGGCGACGGGGCATGCGGGTCCTTGGTCGATGGGCTGATTATCGTGTATTTGAGCATATAGCTAAATGCGAGCACAAAAGGTCCGCCCGGTCAGCTCGTGACGCGTGTGCCCGACGCGCTCATCGCGTCGGTCGACGACCTCGTGCGCGACGGGCACTTTGCGTCTCGGTCCGAGGCTGTCCGCTCGGGCCTGACGGCCGTCGTGGAGCAGCAGCGTCGTCGTGCCGTCGGACAGGCGATCGTCGACGGCTACCGGCGCACGCCCGCGAGCGATGCCGACGGCCTGTGGTCGGACGCTGGCAGTGCGGCGATGATCGCCGAGGAGCCCTGGTGACCGCTCCCGTCCCGCGGCAGGGCGAGGTGTGGTGGGCGCAGGCGCAGGACAAGCGCCGTCCCGTCCTCGTCGTCACCCGCAGCGAGGCGGTGCCGGTCCTGCACCGGGTGATCGTCGCCCCGCTCACGCGCACGGTGCGCGGGATCCCGACCGAGATCCCGTTGGGCCCGTCCGAGGGCCTGCCCGCCGACTGCGCGGCCTCGTTCGACAACCTCCAGCCCATCAGCCGTCGCCTGCTGACCGCCCGTATCACGACGCTCGACGCGCAGGGCCGGGGCCTGATCTGCGCGGCCCTGGACGCGCTCGCGGACTGCTGACGCGCCGTCGACTCGCTGGGCGGGCCCCGTTCAGACCTTGTGCCGGCACGGATGGTAGGTCCGCGTCGTCTTGCGCGATCCGCGTCCGCGCAGGGTGGCGCGCAGCGTCAGCTTCACCTCGGTGCGCCGGAGGCCGCGCAGGTCGACGATCGCGGACACGTACCGCCGGCGTCCCTTGGTGGCGATCGTCGTCTTTACCTGCTTGCCGGCGAGGAACGCCGACCGCTTGAACACCTTGGCGTCACGCGGGATGCGCAGGTTGGCGCGGAAGCGGCGCCGGCTGGAGCAGGTGAGGGCGGCGGGCTTGGCGGTCGGCCAGACGTCCTCGGCCACCCGGACCGCGTTGAAGCCGCTGGCGCCGTCGGTGTACCAGATCTCGCGCCGATCGGCCGCGAACGACGGCTGGGACATCGCGTAGGAACTGGCCATGAAGCCGTTCTCCGTCCGGGGGACGGTGGGCGCGACGTAGTAGGCGATCTCCTTGGGCTTGGTGACGTCGGAGATGTCGAACACCCGCAGGCCGGAGGTGATGAACGAGCAGGCCACGACCTGCGGGTCCACCCGGGTGGGGATGTTGCAGTAGTGGGCGGCGTAGCCCTGCACCGGGCTGAACGCGCCCGGGTCCCCGGACGCCGCCTTGTGGTCGGTGGGCTGGTTGACCTGCAGGCGCATGTTCGAGATCACGCGCGGCCGCTTCTCGTCGGCGATGTCGATGATGCGCGCCGCGCCGACCTCGTCGTTGCTGCCGCTGCCCAGCGTGGCGGCCGTGTACTCGTCGAACTCGAGGACGTAGGGCTTGCCGTTCTTTGTGAAGGGGATCGCGTTCTGGGGGATCGACGCGGACGTCCAGGTCAGGCGGCTGATCTCCCGGACCTGGGGGTTCGGCTTGCGGGCCTGGACCTCGCTCGTGTCGAGGATCGCCATCTGGCCACCGGTGGGGTCGGCGATGTAGCCGCGGTTGCCATCGTCGGACAGGGACATGCCGTGCGACACGACGTTGCCCTGCCAGATGTCGTGCGGGTTCTTCGGGTCGGTCACGTCGATCGCGGCGATCGACTGCACCGCCGTGCCGGTCGCGTAAAACGTGTTGCCGTCGGGCGCGAAGCCGCTTTCGTGCCCGAAGCGCGCCAACAGGCCGGTGTGCTGCAGCTTCGGGTGGCGGCAGTCCGCGGAGGCGTCGTAGATCGAGACCAGGCCCGGATAGGTGGACGGGTTGCCCAGGACGGCGGCGATGAGGCCGCGCTTGGGGTTCAGCGTCAGCGACTCGTGCGGCGACAGCATCGGCAGTTCGGTGAGCGTGTCGGTCTGCACCGGGTGCGCGGGATCCGACATGTCCAGCACCGTGACGCCGATGGAGTCGCCGCTGAGCTTCAGGGCGTTGAGGGGGAAGAGCAGGGCGGTGTCGTAGTAGGCGCACTCACGCCCGGTCTTGTCGACGTACCGCAGCGTCTTGAACCCGCCGGACGTCCCCTGGTGGCTGACCAGGGTGGCGTTGCAGCGCAGCCCGCCGTTCGCGGTGCCGGCCGGGACGCGGCCCTGGATGTCCGGCTCGGGCTTGGATCCGGCGTCGCAGACCGTGCGCGGGGTGGCGACCAGCGGGGGCTCGGCGCTGTGCTGGGTGGCCACCGTGGCCGGGGTCTGGCCGGAGCCCTGGCCCAGCGCCCCGAGGTCGTTCAGCGGACCGAGCGGCCCCTGAGCCGCCGCCCCCGCCGGCAGCGCGAGCACGCCCGCGGCCACCGCCGCACGGACCCAACCGCGCATCCATCCTTGCGTCATGTTGCTCTCCTCGAAGGTCATGGCGCGGCATCCCGCCGCACGGTGTACGGGAGCGTAACAACAACGTCGGCGAGTTGACCACGGGCGCCGGGGCCGGCCGGCGGGGGCATCCGTCGACGCAGGTGTGTCCCGTCGGCTAACGTGACCCATGACCTCAGGCGGCGATGTGACCCAACGGTTCCGAGGGGGCGTGCGGACATGACCGGGATCCTCGACGGGCTGCGCGTCGTCGAAGGCTCGGCGTTCGTCGCCGCGCCGCTCGGCGGCATGACCCTCGCGCAGCTTGGCGCCGACGTCATCCGCTTTGACCCGATCGGCGGCGGCCTGGACCGGCGGCGCTGGCCGGTGACCCGCGACGGCCACAGCCTGTTCTGGGCGGGCATGAACAAGGGCAAACGCTCGATCCAGGTGGACTTCAAGTCGCCAGCCGGACGCGAGCTCGTCGCCGCCCTCGTCGGCGCGCCGGGCCCGGACGCCGGCCTGTTTCTCACGAACTTCCCGCTGCGAGGCTGGCTTGATCCGGAGGTCCTGCGCGCCGGCCGCGCGGACCTCATCACGGTGAACATCGAGGGCAACCACGACGGGTCCTCGGCGGTGGACTACACCGTCAACCCGTCGACGGGCTTCCCGTGGGCGACGGGCCCGCGCCACCTGGCCGTCCCGTTCAACCACCTGCTGCCCGCGTGGGACGCGATCACCGGCGGCCTGGCGGCCACCGGCCTGCTGGCCGCCGACCGCCACCGTCAGCGCACCGGGTCCGGCCAGGTCGTGCGGATCGCGCTGTCGGACGTCGCGATGGCGATGGTCGGCAACCTGGGCAAGATCGCCGAGGTCCAGGTCAACGGCCACGAGCGGCTCAAGGACGGCAACTACCTGTACGGCGCGTTCGGCCGGGACTTCCTCACCCGGGAAGGCCACCGCATCATGATCGTGGCGCTCACGCTCAAGCAGTGGCAGAGCCTGGTCACCGCGACGGGCCTGGGCGAGGCCTTCGACCAGGCCGCGAAGATGCTCGGCCTGGACTTCGCCCGGGAGGGTGATCGCTTCGTCGCGCGCGAGGTGATCGGCGCGCTCATCAAGCCGTGGACGACCGCCCGCACGCTCGCCGAGATCAAGGGCATCTTCGACGCCGAGGGCGTGTCGTGGGGGCCGTACTGGACGTTCGGCGAGCTGCTGGACCACGACGAGCGCTGCTCGCTGGCCAACCCGATGTTCGCGGAGGTCGACCAGCCGGGCATCGGCACCTACCTCATGCCCGGCTCCCCGCTGCGCTTCGACGCCTGCGACCGTGTTCCCGCCCGTCGCGCGCCGTTGCTGGGAGAGCACACCGACGAGGTCCTCGCCGACGTGCTCGCCCTCACCGACGCCGAGATCGGTCGCCTGCACGAGGACGGCACCGTCGCCGGGCCGCTCGGCGAGCGCGTCTGACCGCCCGTCCGGACCCCCGGCCTCCCAGGGTGTCCCGGGGCCCCGGTCAGCGCGCGGCGGCGACGACGCCGGCGCCGTCCCGCGGGCGGGCGCCGGCCGTGCGTATGCTCCGCGACCATGCCCACGCTGCAGCCGGTCGCCGACGACGTCTTCGCCATCGCCCTGACCCCCCGCAGCGGCATCAACGCCTACCTGCTCGGCGACGTGCTCGTCGACGCGGGCCTGACCCTGCACGCGGGCGCGGTGCTCAAGGCGGTGAAGGGGCGCACGATCCGGGCGTTGACGCTCACCCACGCCCATCTGGACCACGCCGGCGGCGCGCGCAAGGTCGCGACGACGCTGTCGGTCCCGTACTGGGCGGGCGCCCGCGACGCCGCGGCCGCCTCCAGCGGGACGGCGGTCATGGCCGTCGCCCTGCCCGGAGCCCTGGCCGGGGTCGCGCAGAAGATCGCCGACTTCCCCGGGCACCCCGTCGACCGCCGGCTCAGCGAAGGGGACGAGCTCGCCGTCGGCTTCGTCGTCCTGGACACGCCCGGGCACTCGCCGGGGCACGTCTCCTACTGGCGTGAGGCCGACCGGATCCTCGTCTGCGGCGACGTGCTCAACGGCATGAACCTCCTGACCACCGTGCCGGGCCTGCACACGCCCCCGGCCGCGTTCACCCCGAGCGTCAGCGACAACCTCGCCAGCGCCAAGCGGCTCGCCGAGCTGCGCCCCGAGCAGGTGCTGTTCGGTCACGGGCCGATCCTGCGCGACCCCGACGCGCTGACCCGGTTCGCGCAGACCCTGTAGCACGCGGGTCCGTGGACTGGGGGTGCTGACGAAGACCGCGCCATTCGCGGTGTTCGTCAGCACCCCGGCGCGGGACGCGGGCCCGGGCGGCTGCCGCCTCGGACACTCGTCCAGCCGGGGCGCGCCTGCGCTTGAAACCGGCGTGTCGGGGTAGAAGGCCGGAGTCCGTCCGTCACCGCGAGGAGAGCACGATGCGCAGGCCTGGAACCCGCAGGACCGTCCGATCCGACGCCGATGGCCTGCCGCCGGCGGAGCCGCGGCGCCGGGGGCGCCTGGGGGCCGGCCGCCGCGAGGTGGTCACCGAGCGGCGGACTGACGGTGCCGGTGCCGGTGCAGGGGTCGCCGGCGGCGCCGGCGATGGCCTGCTGCTGTTCGCGCGCCTCATCCGCTTCGTCGTCGGCCTGATCGTGACGGTGATCGTCGTGGCGATCCTCCTGCGCGTGCTCGGCGCCAACCAGTCCAACGACCTCGTGTCGTTCTTCACCGACCTCGGCCGCTCGCTCGTCGGGCCGTTCGACGGGATCTTCACGATCGACAACCCGAAGACCGAGATCGCGGTCAACTGGGGTCTGGCCGCGGTGGCCTGGGCGGTCGTCGGTGGGTTCGTCGCCGGCCTGGTGGCCCGGGCCGGCCTGGCCGGGACGGCGCGCCGCGGCGTGTAGACGACCCGGGGCGGCCGCCGTCGTCGGCGGGGTGCGCCCGCTGCGTCCCGAAACCCGGGACGGACCGGACGCACCCAGGGGTCCGTCGGCGGTCAGCGTGACGCCGGCGTGGCCCGAGCGAGCGCGTGGCGGGCCGCGGCCGCGTGGGCGGGAAAGCCCTCGTAGTCGGCCAGCGTCGCCGCCGCCGGGCCGAGCGCGCGCGCCCCGTCCGCGGTCACGTAGGCGAACGACGAGCGCTTGACGAAGTCGTCGACGCCAACGCACGAGTAGCCGCGGGCGAAGCCGCCGGTCGGCAGGATCGCGTTCAGGCCGATGACGTAGTTGCCGTAGGCGATCGACGCGTGCTCGCCGAGCAGCACCTCGCCGGCGTGCTGCAGACGGTGCAGGACGCCGAGGTCGTCGGCGACGATCGCGTGCAGGTGCTCGGGCGCCCAGTCGTTGCAGAAGGCGATGGCGGCGTCGAGGTCCGGCGCGACGACGATCCCGCCGAAGCCGCCGAGCACGGTCTCCACGAATCCGCGCCGCTGCGGCGGCAGCTCGTCGGCCAGCGCGGGCAGCAGCGCCGTCACCGCGTCGGCCAGCGCCGGCGACGTGGTGACCAGGACCGCGGCGCTGTCGGGGCCGTGCTCGGCCTCGACGAGCAGCTCGTGCGCGACCGTCGCCGGGTCGGCGGTCTCGTCGGCGAGGATGATCGCCTCGCTGGGCCCGGCCGGGGGACCGGGGTTGACCTGCCCGTAGACCAGGCGCTTGGCGTGGGTGACGTAGCGGTTGCCGGGTCCGACGATCTTCTCGACCTTGGGCAGCGTCTGTGTGCCGTAGGCCAGTGCAGCGATGGCCTGCGCGCCGCCGACCCGGTAGACGGCGTCGATGCCACTCAGCCGCGCCGCGTACAGCGAGGCGGCGTCGACCTCGCCGTCCGGTCCCGGGGGGGTGCAGACCGCGATGACCGGGACCCCGGCCAGCGTGGCGGGCACCGAGAGCATCGCCATGACCGAGGGGAAAGACCCCTTTCCGCGTGGCACGTAGAGGCCGGCCGAGGCGATCGGGGTGTAGCGCTCCCCGGAGATGACCCCGGGGGACGTCTCCTGCATCCAGTCCGCCCGCGGGACCTGGGCGGAGTGATGGTGGCGGATGTTCGCCACCGCCAGCTCGATGGCGGCTTTGACTTCAGCCGGGACGGCGTCCTCGGCGGCCGCGAACTCGGCATCGGACACGCGCAGCGCGCCCGGGTCCAGGTCGACACCGTCGAACTGGGCGGTGAAGCGGATCAGCGCCGCGTCGCCCTCGGCGCGCACGGCGTCCACGACCCCGGACACGACGTCGGCGATGTCGCTGGTGTCGGCCTGCTGGACGCGGTGCAGCAGGGCGGCGCGGCCGGCCGGGTCCAGCTGCGCGAGGTCGTGGCGGGCGATGTGCACGAAGGTCAGGCTCCTGAGCGGGACGGACGAGAAGGGACGGACCCTACGCGAGCGTCGCCTTGACGCCCGCGATGAGGGCGCGCTTGGTGTGGTTGGGCGTCAGCAAGCCCCGCAGGGCGGTGCCCAGGCCGGAGAAGATGAGGCCCCAGGCGGCGTCCACGTCGGCGGTCGGCTCCCAGTGCACGACGACGCTCGCGCCCATCCCGCCGGCGAAGCCGTCCAGGAAGTCGTCGAGGTCCTCGGTGAACAGGCCGCTGGCCAGGGTCGAGCCCATGATCTGATCGCGGAGCTGCTCGCGCGTCCAGCCCAGCGGCACGAGCGCCAGGAACTTGCGGCCCTCGAAGCTCACCCCGACGCGGACGGGGTCGCCCGGCGCGGCGTCGCTGAGGCTCGACCCGGCCCCTTCGATGCCGAAGGCCTCCATCCGGCGGGTCGCCAACTCGCGCATGGCCGCGCCCAGCGTCATGCCCACGTCCTCGGCCACGACGTGGCTGGAGCACAGCTGCAGGGCGCTGAAGTCGATGCTGCCGGACAGGCCGGCCGCGGCGCCCAGGCGCCCGACGAGATCGACGAGGCCGGCGCAGTGCACCGAATCCGACGTCTGCAGCGCCAGGCGCAGATCCCCGGGCTCCACTCCGGCCACGCTCACGTCGACGACGCACGCGCTCTCGGCGGTGGTGCGCAGGACGCGAACGGCCTCGGGCGACACCTGTTCGACGAGGAGCCCATAGCCGGAGGCCGAGCGCCCGTCGCCGTTCGCGGCAGCCGGGAGGTCGGCGGTCCCGTCGGCCACGGCCGTCAGCGTGTGCGACAGGCCCCGCAGGGCGACGCCCACCGCCCGGAAGACGGCCTCCCACGTGTGGTGGGGGTCCTCGAGCCCCCCGAGGACGACCTCGGCGCGCAGGCCGCACGCCCCCGCGAGGCCCTCCAGCACACGCACGAGCGCGGTGCCGGACCGCAGCTGCTCCACCCGGAGGCCCACGAAGCGCTCGGCGTCCACCGCACCGGCGAAGGCGACGACCCCGGCGTCGGACGGGCTGCGGGTCAGCGTCACCTCGCAGCTGCCGTCGTCGATGAGCCCCATGGCCCGGGTCTGCGTCGCGCCCGCGTCCAGCAGCGCCGCGAGCGGCGCCCCAACGGCCCGCCCCAGGGCGTCCCAGTCGTCGCCGGACCAGGCCACGTCGATCGTGCAGCCCGTCCGCCACGCGATGTGCTCCAGCATGTGGCTGACGAACTCGTTCGGCGTGTCCAGGCGCTTGCGGGTGACGTCGCCGGGGGCGAGGTGGACCACGCAGGGCGTGAACGCGCGGCACGCGAGGTCGATGGTGTCCGCGTCCTGGAGCTCGGCGAAGGTGGCCGCACCGGTGGCCACCCCGACGACGAAGCACCCGGCGTCCCGTGCGGAGCGGGCGCCGAGGAGCGAGTCCTCGAGCGCCACACACTGGCCGGGGAGCAGGCCGACGGCCGCCGCCCCCGCGAGGTACATGTCCGGGGCGGGCTTGCCCGGCAGGCCCTGGTCGTTCCCCACGATCGTCTCGACGCAGCCGCGCAGCCCGGCGCCGGAGAGGAGCTCCTCGACGTGGGCGACCGCGTTGTTGGAGACGACGCCGACGCGCAGGCCGGCCTCCCGGGCCGCGGCCATGAGCTCGCGGACGCCCGGGAGGACCGCCGGGGCACCGGTGGTGCGCGCGTTCGAGAGGGCGACGGTGAGCGTGGTGATGAGCGCGTCGGCGGCCGGCGCGCCGAGCGCGGCCAGGATCCGGCGCCAGAACGCGGGGATGGGGTGGGGGAAGGCCTGGCGGACGGTCTCGCGGTCGACGGCGCCGGCGGCCGGGACGTGCTCGGCCAGCAGCGAGCGCACGATGTCGTACTCCAGCGTGAGGGTGTCCAGGACCACGCCGTCCAGGTCCCACAGCAGGGCGCCGGCGGAGTCGGGCACGCGGAGGCGTGAGGAGAGCACCATCGCGCGTGAGCGTACCGGCGCGGGCCCTACTAGGTCGGCGAGGGCGGGCGGCCCGTCGGACGCCTCCCGCGGCGTGACCGACGTCCCGGGCTATTGACTCCAGAAAAACGGAGAAACGCTACCACTGCTGGCTCGACGGTTCCGTGTTGCCATCCGCCGACAAGCTACGTTAGCGTAGCCTTTAGATGCCGCTGGACGAGAGCAGCGGCGAGTGACTTCGTATGGGAGACATGGCCTTGGGGACTGAACGCACATGCTGCGCGACGTAGGCGAACGCACCTTCCTGCCGCTGCGCGGGGGCATCGAGACGATCGGCTCGATGGGTGTCCTGTTGGGTAAGACGCTGACCTCGTCGGCGCGCCCGCCGTACCCGTACGGCAAGGAGTTCGTCACCCAGTTCCTCTTCGCGGTCCGCCTGTGCTGGTTCCCGATGATCGTCGCCTCGGTGGCCTTCACCTACGGACCGTCGGGCATCCAGGCCGCCAACTTCCTCAACCTGTTCGGCGCGCTGGACCGCCTCGGGGGCCTGTTCATCGTCGCCGTCGTGCGCGAATTCGCCCCGCTGGTCTGCGCGATCGTCATCGCCGGGGTCGCGGGCACGGCCATCTGCGCCGATCTCGGCGCGCGCAAGATCCGGGAGGAGCTCGACGCGCTGCAGGTGCTCGGCGTGGACCCCATCAAGAACCTCGTCGTCCCGCGGTTCCTCGCGCTCATGCTCGTGACCGGCATGTTCAACGTGTACGCGGTGATCTTCGGGACGTTCGGCGGCATGCTCGTCACCGTCACCAACGGCGCGCCGCTCGGTCCCTTCTTCGCGACCTTCTTCACCAACGCGACGTCCACCGAGCTGTGGGGGTCGCTGCTGAAGACGATCCTCTTCGGGGCGATCATCGCGATCGTGTGCTGCTACAAGGGCCTGACGGCCAAGGGCGGCGCCGAGGGCGTCGGCCGCGCCGTCAACCAGGCGGTCGTCATCAGCTTCCTGGGCATCGGCGCGTTCAACTACGTGTTCACGCAGACGCTGCTGGCCACCCACCCCGAGCTGACGGTGCCGCGCTGATGTCGACCTTCCGCGCCCTCGGCGCCCGCACCACGGTCCCGTTCGGGCACTTCCTGCGCTTCGCGCTGCGGATCATGGGCGACGTCTACCGCCTGCGCGTGCTGAAGTTCTTCGGCGAGACCCTGCGGCAGGCCGGCATCCTGGTCACCGGCTCGGTCCTCATCGTCTTCGGCCTGGTCTTCGCGCTGGGCCTGCAGTGCGGCATCGAGGGCGCCTACGCGTCCCGCACGATCGGCGCGCCGAGCGTGTCCGGTGCCTTCACCGCGCTGTGCGACCTGCGCGAGGTCACCCCGTACGCCTTCGGCTACATGATGGCCGCCAAGGTCGGGACCGGCATCGTCGCGGAGCTCGGGTCGATGCGGATCTCCGACGAGATCGACGCCCTGGAGGTCATGGGCTTCGACTCGCTGCTGTACCTGTGCGCCACGCGCCTGCTGGGCATGTGGCTGGTCCTGCCGTTCGTATACATCGGCGCAGTCGGCGTCGGCTTTGTCGGCTCCTACATCGCGGTCGTGCAGCAGATCGGCGAGGTCTCGGCCGGCGGGTACTTCCAGATCTTCTGGCAGTTCCAGAACCCGGTCGACCTCATCTACTCCGCGATCAAGGGGATGCTGATGGCGACGATGGTCGTGCTCGTCGGCTGCTATTACGGCTACTACGCCTCCGGCGGTCCCGTCGGCGTTGGCACCGCCACGGCCAAGTCGATGGTCGTGAACATCTTCGGCATCCACGCGATCGGCCTCGTCGGCACCCAGCTGTTCTGGGGCGGCAACGCCAGGGCGCCGATCGGCGGCTGACATGGCGGCCACACGGGTCAAGATCGCCGCGGGCGCGGTGCTGCTGCTGGCGGCTGCCGCGGTGCTCTACGGCGTGCTGCTGGGCGGGACCACCCACGAGCTGAACTTCCGCTTCATCGACGCCGGGCAACTGGTCAAGGGCAACCTTGTCGAGGTGTCCGGCCGCTCGATCGGTTCGGTCGACGAGATCACCCTGACGGACGACAACCAGGCCAACGTCAAGGTCAAGCTCAAGGGCGACGACTTCTGGCCGCTGCGCAGGGGCACCGTCGGCGCCATCCGCGCGGTCGGCCTGTCCGGCGTGGCCAACCGCTACATCCAGGTCACCCCGGGCAAGACCGGGGCCGAGATCCCGGACGGCGGCATCATCGAGCCGGTCAAGACCCGGCCGATCGTTGACCTGGACCAGGTGCTCACCGCCCTCGATGCGCCGACGCGCAAGCAGCTGCAGGCCTTCATCAAGAACGGGGCGTCGATCTTCGACGACGACACCGCCCAGGACGCCAACAAGGCCGTCACCGTCCTGAACCCTGCCGTCGCCCAGGGCCACGCCGTGCTCAGCGAGATCGACCGCGACACCGCGGTCGTCGGGCGCCTCATCACCACGTCGGCGGTCGTCTCCAAGACGCTGTCGGGCCGCCGCACCGACCTGCAGGGCGCGATCACCAACACCGCCCGCACCCTGGACGCCATCGCCGCCGAGCGCACCTCGCTGCAGGACGCGCTGATCCGCGCCCCCGCCTTCCTGCGGGAGTCCGGCCAGACCATCCAGAAGACGAGCGACACCTTCCAGACCATAAAGCCGGTGCTGCGCGAGCTGCGCCCGACCGCTGCCCCGCTGGCCGCCGTGCTGCGCCAGTTGCCCGGGTTCGGGCGCGAGGCACGGCCCGTCGTCGGCCAGCTGCGGGACCTCATCCCGGCGGCGCGCAAGGGGCTTGACTCGGTGCCGCCGCTGGACACCGCCGCGCGTCCGGCCCTGGCCTCGACGTCCAGCGCGCTGGAGTCGGCGGTGCCCATCGCCGCCGGCCTGCGCCCGTACGCCCCGGACGTCATCGGCGGCCTGTTCAACGGCTTCACCGGCACCACCGCCGGCTACTACGACGCCAACGGCCACTTCGCCCGGATCCAGCTGGTCACCGGGTCGGCCGCGCTCAGCGGCGCGCTCGGTGCCGTCGCCCAGAGCCAGCTGCAGACCGGGCTGACCGCCCGCTGCCCCGGGGCCGCCGTCGAGCCCGCCCCCGACAAGTCCAACCCCTTCGTCGCCGACTCCTCCGTCTGCGACCCGGCCCAGGCGAAGAAGTGATCGCCTCGCTCCGCTCACCGCTGCTGCGCTGGAGTGCCGCGATCGGCATCGCCTCCGCGGTGCTCGTCGCCGTCCTGCTCGGACCGGCCACGTCGCTGAAGGGCGGCGGCGCCAAGGCGGACTCCACCTACCGCGTCGACGTCATCTTCGACACCGCCAAGGGCATTATCCCCGGGCAGGTCGCGAAGATCGCCGGCGCGCGCGTCGGCGAGATCAAGGACGTCGTGCTGACGCCCGACTTCAAGGCACGGATCCAGATGGAGATCGACCGCCGGTTCGCCCCGTTCCGCGCGGACGCGAAGTGCGAGATCCAGCCGGAGGGGCTCATCAGCGAGCGCTTCGTCCAGTGTGACCCCGGGACCCCGTCCGCGGACGAGCTGAAGCCCGAGAACGGCCAGGTCGCCACCGTCCCCGTGGCCAACACCTCGGTTCCCGTCGCGATCACCGACCTGTTCAACATCTTCCGGGTGCCCGTCCGCCAGCGCCTGACCGTCGTGCTCAGCTCGCTGGGCATCGGCGTCGCCGGTCGCGGCGAGGACCTCAACGACATCCTGCGGCGGGCCAACCCCACGCTGGCGTTGACGCGCAAGGCCCTGGACATCCTCGGCGACCAGCGCCGTGCCCTGCGCGACACCGTCGTCGCCGTCGACAAGGTGTCGGCCGACCTCGCCAAGCGGCCCCAGAGCGTGACGAGGTTCCTGGACGAGGCCGCCGAGCTGTCCAAGACGACCGCCGACCACAGCACCGCGCTGGAGCAGGCGATCAACCGCCTCCCGCGGCTGCTGGACGAGGTGCAGCCGACGATGCGCCAGCTCAACGGCGTCGCCGCCGACGGCACCCCCGTGCTCCGCGACCTGCGAGCGGCAACCCCCGGCCTCAGCTCCTTGGTCGACCAGCTCAAGCCCTTCTCCGATGTCGCGCGGCCCGCGCTGGACCGCGTCGAGGTCGCCGCCGACACCGGGCGCAGCACCATCCGGGTCGCGCGTCCTGTCGTCTCGCTCTTGAAGACCTTCTCCGCTCGGGCCCTGCCGGCGGGCACCTCGCTCAACGCGCTGCTCGTCAACCTCCAGGAGCGCGGGGGCATCGAGAACCTCCTGAAGTTCGTCTACGGCGCCGCTGCGGCCTCCTCGCGGTATGACGCCGTGTCCCACATCCTGCCCGCGCACCTGTTCTTCAGCGCGTGCGGGTTCTACGCCGCGACCCCGGTCGCCGGCTGCTCGGCCAACTACGGCCAGACGGCCACCACCCGCGCGAAGGCCAAGCCCGAGAGCAAGAAGCGCTCCGGTGACAAGGGAGCCGAGACGCCCGAGTCGGAGGCCGCCCCCGCGCCCTCGGCGCCGGCGCCGACGCCGACCCCCGCCACCCCCAAGGCCCCCGGCCAGAGCCTGCAGATCCCGGGCCTGCCGCCCATCAAGCTGCCCGCGCTTCCCAACCTCGGCAACCCCGGCAAGGACTCCGGCGGCAACCCCGGCGACCTCCTCGAGTACCTCCTCGGCTCATGAGAACCCGCGGCTCCACCTCCGACCTGTTCTCCAACCCGATCCTCATCGGGTCGATGATTCTGGCGGTCGGGTTGATCGGGCTCGTGTTGTCCTATAACGCCAATCGTGGGTTGCCGTTCGTGCCGGCGTATGAGATCAAGGTTGATGTGCCGGATTCGGCGGAGTTG
>JBBSUL010000079.1:0-16970 GCA_038234375.1 Solirubrobacterales bacterium
GCCTGGCGCCGCCTCGCGGCGGCCGCCGAGAGCGGTGAGCCCGTGCAGGGCCTCGTCATCGAGGTCGTCAAGGGCGGCCTGATCATCGACCTGGGCGTGCGCGGCTTCCTGCCCGCGTCGCTCGTCGACATCCGCCGCGTGGCCAACCTCGATGAGTTCATGTCCCAGACCATCGAGTGCAAGGTCATCGAGCTGAACCGCTCGCGCAACAACGTGGTCCTCAGCCGCCGTGCGGTGCTCGAGGAGGAGCGCAAGGAGCAGCGCCAGGAGATCCTGGACCGCCTCCAGCCCGGCCTCGTCGTCGAGGGCCAGATCTCGAACATCGTCGACTTCGGCGCGTTCGTGGACCTCAACGGCATCGACGGCCTCATCCATATCTCCGAGCTCTCATGGTCGCACGTCAACCACCCGTCGGAGATCCTCAACATCGGGGACACCGTCGCGGTGAAGGTGCTGGACATCGACCGTGAGCGCCAGCGCATCTCCCTGGGTCTGAAGCAGACGCAGGAGGACCCGTGGCAGCGTGTCGTGGACACGTACAACGTCAACGACGAGCTCGCGGGCAAGGTCACCAAGGTCGTCACCTTCGGTGCGTTCGTGGAGATCCTCGACGGCGTCGAGGGCCTCGTGCACATCTCCGAGCTGGCCAACCACCACGTGGAGAACCCGCGTGAGGTCGTGCAGCCCGACGACGAGATCCGCGTGCGGATCCTGGAGATCGACTCCGAGCGCCGGCGCCTGTCGCTGTCGGTCAAGCGCGTCGAGGACCAGGTCCTGCCGCTGCGTCCGATCGAGGGGCTGCTGGACGCCGACCTGGACGACATGGCGGCCGGCGGAATGGCCCAGACGGTGTACACCTCGGAGGCCGAGCCCGCGGCTGCGCCGACGCTGCTGCCGGTCGACGAGCTCGGCCAGACCGCCGCGCCCGAGGGGGACGCCGACGCGTCCGCCGACGAGGTTCCGGACGTCGCGGCGCCCGCCGACGAGGTTCCGGCCGCCGACGCCCTCGAGGCTCCGGTGACCGAGCCCGAGCCGGAGACCCCGGCCGCCGACGCCGACGCCGACGCCGACGCCGTCGAGGCGCCGGCGGCCGAGCCGGACGCCGAGGCGCCGGTGGCCGAGCCGGACGCCGAGGCGCCGGTGGCCGAGCCGGCCGCGGAGGCCCCGGCCGATGAGGCCGCCGCGGACGAGGGCGACACGGCGGAAAGCCCCGACCCCGAGGCGCCCGCCGCCGGGTAGCCGCGTGCCGACGCCGCCGTTCCCGCGTGCCGAACGAGCACGCGGGGTCGCGCGTCCGCCGACATGATCCCAAGCACCCGCGTCCCCTTCGTCGGCCTGACCGGCGGCCTCGGGTCCGGGAAGTCGACCGCGCTGGCGCAGCTGGAGGCGCTCGGCGCGATGACGCTGTCCACCGACGCCGTCGTGCACGAGCTGTACGCCGACGACGGCGAGCTCCGCGACCTCGTGGTCGCCCGCTGGGGGCAGGACGTGGCCCCGGACGGTGCCGTCGACCGCTCGGTGATCGCGGCGCGCGCGTTCGCGGACCCGGACGAGCGGGCGTGGCTGGAGCAGCAGATCTGGCCGCGGGTGGCCCAGCGCGTCGTCGACTTCCGCGCCGCGGCCGAGGCCGCCGGCCCGGACACCCCCGCTGCCGTCGTCGAGACCCCGCTGCTGTTCGAGGCGGGCATGGAGGGCGCCTACGACGCGACGATCGCGGTAATCGCCGACGAGGCGGTCCGCGCTCAGCGGGCGGGGGCCAGGGGCCACGCCGCCGTCGACGAGCGCGCTGCCCGCCAGCTGACCCAGCAGGAGAAGGCCGACCGCGCTACGTATGTCGTACAGAACTTCGGCACCGTCGACGATCTCCGCGCCGCGCTGTCCTCCGTCCTTGCCAAGCTGTAGGCGATCGCCGTGCCCGCCCGTCCCGCCGACACCCGTCCCCGCCGCGCCGCCGCGGCCGCGCCCGTCGTCGCCACCGCCCGCGCGCCGCGGGCCCCGCGTCCGTCCCCGCCGGCCCGCCGCAGCTCGGCCCACGCGGGCCGCCGTCGCCGTCGCCGCGGGTGGCTCCTGCTGGCGGTCCTGCTCGCCGGCGCGTTCGGGGCCGTCGTGGTCGTCGTGGTCGTCAACAGCCTGCCCGACGCCGTGCGGTCGATCACGCTGCCGCTCAAGCACGAGGACATCATCCGCCAGCAGGCGCGGGAGAAGGATCTGGATCCGGCGCTCATCGCCGGGGTCATCTTCGCCGAGTCGCGCTTCCGCGACGGTCAGGAGTCCAGTGCCGGAGCGCTCGGCCTCATGCAGCTCACACCCGACACCGCGAAGGACATCGCGCGCAGGTCCGGCGGCTCGGCCTTCGGCATCAACGACCTGGGCACCCCGCAGGTGAACATCCGCTACGGCGCGTACTACCTGCGCTACCTCAAGCGGCGCTTCGCGGGCAACACGGTCCTCATGCTCGCCGCCTACAACGCGGGGGAGGGCAACGTGGATGAGTGGATCGGCGCGGCGGCGGCCGCCGAGCGGGACTTCGCCCTCAGCGACATCCCGTTCCCCGAGACGCGCGAGTACGTGGACAAGGTCCTGGCGGCGCGGGAGGACTACCGCTCAACCTACCCGCGCGAGCTCGGGCTGCCCTGACGGTCAGCGCGCCCTGGCGGCCAGGAGCGCGTCCAGCCGCCCGGGGAAGCGCGCGTCCAGGTCATCGCCGAGCAGGGAACCGTGGCGCGGGCGACCAGTCCGCCGGCCCGGTGGCGTCGGATCCGTGGTCTACGGTGCACGTCATGAGCCAGAACCGCCGTGGCAAGTCCGCTCGCAGACGCTCGTCCGCTCGGAAGCGTCCGTCTGCCCGCTCGCAGCCCCCGGGCGTGGACGGGAAGCTCGCCGAGCTGCTCGACGAGATCGTGCGCGCGGCCCGCACGGCCGTCGGCGACGTGCAGGACGTTCTCGGCGCCGAGCTGCAGGCCGCCGCGTTGAGCGCGCTGTGGCATCCGCCGGACTTCCAGCTCGACGACGAGCCGGAGCAGCTGCTGGTCGCCGGCGTGTACCGCGCGATCGAGCGCGACGGTGACGCGCTCGCGCTGGCGGTGCTCCGCGGCCTCGCGCTCGTGGAGGACGACGGGCGCGCGGCCGCCGCCGCCGACCGCCTCGCTGCGGCGGGCGTCGCCGAGCCCGCCTGGGTGCCCGCCGCGCCGGTCCGCCCGCTGCGGGCCGTGGTGATGCGCGACCCGCACTTCGACGACGCCCACACCATCCTCGTCGAGTTCGAGTTCGAGCGCGACGGCGAGGGCCGGCATGTGCTCGGCCTGCTCGTCGACTGCTCCCAGGGCCGATTTGCCAAGGACGCGATCGGCGCCGACTCGCTGGCCGAGATCAAGACGATCGCGGCGAGCGAGCTGCCTGACCTGGTCCGCTTCGACGAGCTCGACCTCGCCGAGGCTCGCGCCCGGATCGAGGACGCTCTGGACCAGACCGCACACATGCTCGAGGCACCGGTCTCCGACGAGCTGGGAGCGATGCGCACGCTGCTGCTGGCCCGGGCACGGCTGCTCCCCGACGGTCACACGTTGCCCGAACCCGAGCCACGCTCGCCGGACGATCTCGAGGACCTCGTCCGCGCCTTCCTGAAGTCCGCCGGCGGCCGCCGCTTCGCCCGTGACGAGTCGGCCTGGCAGGTGCTCGACCTGGCGGTGGATTTCGCCGAGGACCACCGCGGGGACGCGCTGATGTGGAGCCCCGGCGTGGTGGAGCAGTTCATGGTCGACTGGCTGCCGCGCAAAGTGGTCCACGACGAGGAGCTGTTCGCCCGCGTGCCCGAGGTGCTGGCGCCGTGGGTGCGGTACGCCGGCCGGGTGCGCAAGGTCCCCAAGGCCCGCGCCGAGGAGGCGGCCGCCGCGGTGGCCGCCCACTCAGGCGCGCTCCGCGACGCGGCCGGCGGTGATCACGGGCCCGCGCACGCGCTCGCCACGGCCCTGGCTTCGTCGGGCGTCGACCTGGACGACCTGGAGGCGGTGACGGCGTTCATCTCCGAGCTCGGGCTGCCGGCCGGCTCCGGCCCGCGGTGACGGCGCCCGCACGCAATCGGCACACCCGCGTTGCGCCTGGGTGCTGACCCGGCACGCCGTCGTCCGTACCGTCGGCGGGCGTGCCGCTGTCGCCTCCGAGCCGTCCGCTAGCCTCGCGCCGTGTCCTGCTGCCGACGTTGTGCGCCGTGAACGCCGGCGAGCTGCTCGACGGCCTGGCCGCCTTCCCGAACACGCAGGACGCCGGGGCCGACGGCAACGGCATCCTCGCCAGCCGCCTGGTCAACGGCGTGGAGTACGCGCGCTCGGTGGCGGTCGACGAGGCGCGCCTGCGCTCGTCCTACAAGACCCGCCACGGGGGCGGCGCGACTCCGCTGGTGCTGCTCGCCGACGACCCCGCGCAGTCGGGCTACGTCCGCGTGCTCGGCCCGCAGCGCGACGGGCCCCTGCGCCGCGTGCGCGCGGTGGCGCTGCTCGGCGTGGCCGAGAAGACGCTGAGCGTCCGCCGCCTGCAGGCCGTGCGCCTGCTCGCCGAGGAGCTGGACCGCCTGGACACCGAGCGCATCGCCGGCCTGAAGGTCCGCGGCCTGGGCACCGAGCACCTGTTCGGCACGCGCCTGCCCGACTCGCCGCGCTGGGCGTCGCTCACCGAGGCCGTCGACGGCGTCAGCCGCAGCGGCTGGCGCGAGCTGCTGACCGACCTGGGGTACACGTTCGAGGCGCTCAAGCCCCAGGGCTACCTGGGCCGAGCGGACGGCCGCCCGGCGATCGTCGTGCACCCGCGCGCGCAGGCGTGGCTGTTCGCGCGTCTGGACGACGAGGGCCGCCTGCCCGAGGGCGCGCTGCTGGCCGACTGCCGGGCCCACCACGCCGCCTACGGGCTGCTGGCCGCCGGGACCCGGATGCGCCTCCTCGCCGCGGGCGCCGAGGAGGCCGGCGCCGCGACGCGCTACCTGGAGCTCGACGCGGCCGCCCTGGAGCCTGAGCGGCGGGCGCTGTTGGGCCTGCTCGCGCCCGCCTACCTGGCCGACGGCGCCTTCAAGGACGTGCTGGCCGAGGCCCGCGACTACGGCCAGCAGCTGCGCAAGCGCCTGGACCGCGTCCTGCGCGAGCGCGTCCTGCCGGTCCTGGGCTCAGAGCTCGGGCGCTGGGCCAAGGCGGACGGGCGCGACCTGGCCGACGACGACGTCCGCCACGACCTGGAGGCCGGCGCCCTGCTGTGGGTGTTCCGCGCGCTGTTCCTGCTCTACGCCGAGAGCGCCGGGCACCTGCCGATGGGCAACCCCACCTACCGCGAGCGCTCGCTGACGCGCACCGCCGAGCGCGCATGGGAGGAACGTGACGCCGCCGACCCCGCCTCGACGGCGCTGTGGGAGGACGTCGGCGCGCTCGTGCGGCGGATGCGCACCGGCCACACCGCGTGGGACCTGCCCGCCTACAACGGGGACCTGTTCGCGGCGGGCAGCGTGGCCGGCGCCGCGACGCTGGAGGCCGCAACCATCGCCGACGCGGCGCTGGCCCCGGCGCTCGTCGCGCTGGCCCGCGACGCCGAGGACCCCGAGGTCGGCGTGGACTTCTCCGGCCTGGAGATCGGGCACCTGGGCTACGTCTACGAGGGGCTGCTGTCGCTGCGCCTGTCCCTGGCCGACCGCGACTTCGGCTACGACGTCCGCGCCGACCGCTACGTCGCCCCGGCGCCCGATGCCGTGCCCGACGTGCGCGCCGGCGAGCTGCTGTGGCTCACCGACGAGGGCGGGCGCAAGGGCGGCGGCGTGTACTACACGCGCACCGAGCTCGTCCGCCACCTCGTGCGCGGCGCCGTCGGCCCCGCCTTCGACCGCCACCTGCAGCAGGTCCGCGCGCTGGCCGCCACCGACCCCGAGCAGGCCAGCACCCGCCTCTTCGACTTCCATGTCCTGGACCCCGCGTGCGGCAGCGCGCACTTCCTCGCCGAGGTCGTCGACGAGCTGGCCGACCGCATCGCCCAGCTCCTCGGTGACCTCGCCCTGCCCGGGGTCCGCGAGCAGCTCGACGCCCTGCGCGCCCGCGCCGGCTCCTTCGGCGCCGGGATCGAGGACACCGCCCTGCTCAAGCGCCTGGTCCTCAAGCGCTGCGTGCACGGCGTGGACCTGTCGGCCATGGGGGTGGAGATCGCCAAGGTGTCGCTGTGGCTGACGACGTTCGTCCCCGGCCTCTCGCTCGCCTACCTCGACCACAACGTCCAGCGCGGCAACGCCCTCATCGGGGTGGCCAGCGCAGAGGAGGTCACGCAGGAGAGCCTGTTCGGCGATGCGCTGCGCGCGCGCATCGACGAGGCGGCACACGCCGCTGTCGCCCTCGCGCGCATCGACGACGCCACCCCGAAGCAGGTCGATGCCTCGCGCGCCGCGGACGCGGCGCTCCAGGAGCGCGTCACCGGGGTGCGCGCGGTCTTCGACCTGTGGACAGCCGAGCCGCTCGGACAGACCGGCGCCCGCGACGAGGCCCGCATGCACGGCGCCGAGCTGCTGGATGGCGGGTCGACCGCGACGTCGCTACAGGCTGAGGAGGTGTGCGCGGCCGAGCACGTCCTGCACTGGCCGCTGGCATTTGCCGAGGTCTTCGCCCGCGAGCGCCCTGGCTTCGACGCCGTCGTCGGCAATCCGCCATGGGAGAAGCTGCGGGTGCCCGAGCTGGAGTTCTACGCCCGCTACCAGCCCGGCCTTCGCGCACTGCCGGAGGCCGGTCGTCGCACCGCGACCTCGGAGCTTCTGAAGGCCCGCCCTGAGCTCGAACCACAGCTTGCCGCCAGTCGCGACAGCATCCAGCGTCAGGACCGATACTTCGTGGCCTCGGGACAGTACCCGCGCACCGGAGCGGACCCGGACACCTACAAGCTCTTCTGCCAGCGGTACCGCGGTCTGATCCGGTGGCAGGGATCGATGGGTGTGGTCCTGCCCCGGAGCGTGTTCGCCGCGAAGGGCTCCAGCAACTTCCGGCGATGGCTGTTCGAGGAGGCGGCACCACGGCGGCTGGACCTCCTCGTCAACAGCCGGTCGTGGGCCTTCGACATCCATCCGCAGTACTCGGTCGCGCTCCTCGTCGCCGATCGTGCCCAGCCGATCGACAACCTGGAAGTCGCTGGGGTAGCGGGCTCCGAGACGGCCTTCGGCCTGCAGGCCCGCAACCCGGGACTGACGCTCCAACGGGATGCGCTGGGCGGTGGTCTCGAGGTGCCGCTGCTCTCGACCCAGGCCGACGCCGACCTGCTGGCCAGGCTGCGTGCAGGCGGTCCGCTGCCGCTCGGCGGCGGTCGGTGGCGCTGCTTCCAGTTGCGCGAGTTCCATGAGACCGGCGACAAGGCCCTGTGGCTCGGCGCCACCGAGGGCTGGCCGCTGTGGAAGGGCGAGAGCTTTGACCAGTACGACCCGACCGGAGCCGGCGCGCGTCTATGCCCGCCCACTGCCGCCGCGTTGGCGAAGGCCGACAAGCCCCGCGCGGGCGCGGACTCGATCGTGGCGGAGCGCGTGGACACTGCGGAGCGTCGGCAGGCGCTTCAACGGACGGTCGGGCGCGCGCGTATCGCGTTCCGCGATGTCACCCGAGCGACCGATTCGCGGACCGTGCGAGCGTGCCTGGTGCCGCCGCAACACTTCCTTTCGCACTCAGCGCCGTACTTCGTGTTCGTGGACGACGATCCGACAGCAGAAGCGTGCTGTCTCGGCGTCCTCAACAGCTTGGTCTTCGACTGGCACGCGCGGCGCTTCGTGGAACTCCATCTGAACCTGTTCATCCTGGAGGACTCTCCCGTCCCGACGATCACCGACGCCGCCTTCGCCGCCGTCGCCCGCGCCGCCGTTCGCTTGTCCTGCCCCGACGAGCGGTTCGCCGACTTCGCCGCCGCGACCGGCGTGGAGGTCGGGCCGCTGGACGACGACGAGCGCGACGCCCTCCGCGCGGACATCGACGCCCGCGTCGCCCGCGCCTGGGACCTGACGGCCGACGAGCTGGAGGTCGTCTTCGCCGACTTCACCCTCGCCGCGGTCCCCGCCGCCTACCGCGTCCGCGTCCGCGACCGCTTCGCCGACCTCAACCCATCGCGGCCAGGAAGGTAGACCGATGAAGCCCGAACGCGTGCCACGTCCCGTCAGGAAGCGGGGAGGCATCTCGCCGTCGGAGCAGGGACCACCGCCGACCGCGCCGCCGCCGAAACCCGACGACGCGGCCCGGTCGGCGCGCCCGACGCGGCCGAGCGCTCCCCAGCGCAGCGTGCGCGGCGCACCGGGACGTCCGCGGGATCGGTGACGTACCTCGACGACATCGCCGCGGACGTGGCCGCGCACGTCCCGCCCGAGCTGCGGCCGGACGGAGACCTCGAGGCGCTGTTTCCGGCTGTACGCCGTGCTCGTGCTCGTCAAGGGCGAGGCGACAACAGCGAGCGACGTCCACGACGCCTGGTCGGCGTGGACGCAGGGGCACGACCCTAACCACCGCTCCCTGAGGCCGTTCTCCGAACTCGAGCCGGCGACGCAGGCGGCCGATCTTCCCTACGTCGCAGCCATCCACGCCACCGCTCGCCGACGCTGACCGCCGGAAGGCGGCACCTACCGCAGGCCGAAGTCCAACAGCTCGCGGGCCACGATCCAATCGATGTGGCGGTCCGCGAGCTCGAAGTAGCTCGAGTGGGTCCGCTCAAGGGTCTCGCGCGAGTCCGAGCCCAGAAGGACGACTTCGACGTTCGTGTCGCCGAGGAACCTCACCTCCGCCGCGGCGTAGGCCGCCAGCGCTCCGTCGAGATCGAGGCCGAACGGCTCCACGTCGGCGTGGTGAGCCGCGATGTCGTAGACGACGAGGAAGTGCCGGAGCTGCACGCTGATCAGGCTAGGGTGGCGCCGCCGGACGATCCGTGAGCCTGCGGTGGGGCGGCCGGACGGGTGGCCCCCGGACCTGGTCACTGGTACGATCACTAAGCCACGACGAGGAGACGACGACTCTGTGCGTTGCCTCCGCCCGCTGCCGAGCGGCGGGATATCGGAAAGCCCCCGGCGCTAACCGGGGGCTTTCCTTCTTTCTGGGCTACCTGCGCGTGATCGCGAAGACCGCGAGCAGGTATCCCGTCGCCACGACGAGGAGCGCGATTGTCTCCATGGTTCCTCCTTTCGTCTCGGGGACAAGGCTGGTACCGGGCCTGTCCGAGAACGGAGATCGTCGTGGTCCATTCAGCGTAATGAGCCAGCGGACGGATTCATGCGGCCAGCGTGACTACCCCAGCCGAGCCCGGGCGTGCCGGTACCGTTGCTCGCGTGACCCTGCCGGCGCGCCCCTACGTCCTGGACAACCTGGACCCGGAGCGCCGGCACGGGGACGCGCTGGCCTACCTGCTTGGCGACATCGGCCCCCAGCACCCGCTCGCGGTCGCGACCGGCTACGTCAACCTGGACGGGCTGCACCACCTGGCCACGCTCGCCGACGGGCGCCCGATCCGGCTGCTCATCGGCGCCGAGCCCGGGCCGGGGCTGGGCGCGCCGAGCCCGCTCGGCCTGTTCGACACCCACCGTGAGGGCCTGCGCCAGGAGCGCGACCTGTCGCGCTTCCCGCCGTCGCGGGCTGCCGAGCGCCTCCACGAGGTGGAGGCGTGGCTGGACCGGCCCGAGGTGCAGGTGCGCCGCTACGTCGAGCAGTTCCTGCACGGCAAGGCGTACCTGTTCGGCGCCCCGCCGGACGCCCGTGCGGCCCTTGTCACCTCCGCGAACCTGACCGGGGCGGGCCTGTGGCGCAACCTGGAGCTCGGCCTCACCGACTACTCGGTGCCCGTCGCCAACGACGCCGTCGCCTGGTTCGATGGCCTGTGGACGCGCGCGCAGGACTACGAGGAGGACCTGCGCGCGCTGCTGTTCCCCGATCCTGGCCTCGTCGACCCGCAGACCGTGTACCTGCGCGCGCTGCTGGAGCTGCAGGAGCCGCCCCTCGACGATGCCGACCGCGCCACGCAGCCCACCCTGCTCAAGCTCGCGCCGTTCCAGCGCCACGGCTACGAGCGCGCCCGCGTCATCTGCGAGCGCCATGGCGGCGTCGTCTACGCCGACGGCGTCGGCACGGGCAAGACCGAGATCGGACTGGCTTTCGTCGAGGAGCGCACGAAGGAGAGCGGCGTGTACGCCCTCATCGTCGCCCCCGCGCAGCTGGCCAAGCGCTGGGCCGAGCGCGTCGTGCAGACCAAGCTGCCCGCCCAGGTCATCTCCTTCCACGACCTCGCCGCCGACGAGCAGCTGGCCCCCCGCAGCGCGAACGCGCGGCGGGTGCTGCACAACACCAAGGACGCCTACCGCCTGGTCATCGTCGACGAGGCGCACGCGCTGCGCAACGAGGACACCACCTGGTACCGGGCGATGGAGCGCCTGCTCGGCGGCAGCCGCAAGGAGCTCGTGCTGCTCACCGCCACGCCGATCAACAACGGCCTGTGGGACCTCTACAACATGGTGATGCTGTTCGCCCGGCACGACCGGGCGTTCGCCGCCCACGGCATCGACTCCGTCCGCGAGTTGTTCCTCGCCGCCGGCGCCAACGAGCGCGACCCCGAGGCGCTCAGCCCCGACGTCCTCTTCCCGCTGGCCGACGCGGTGTCCGTCCGGCGCGACCGCGCGTTCATCGAGGCGGAGTACGCCGGCGAGCAGTTCGCCGACGGGACGCCCGTGCGCTTCCCGACGCCCAAGCTGACCACCCGGCGCTACGACCTGGACGCCGCGCACCCGGGGCTGGTCGACCGCATCGCCACCGCGATCGACGCGCTGACGATGGCGCGGTACACCCCGAGCGCGTACGAGCTGGACGCCGACGAGCGCGCGGTGGAGACCCAGCTGGCCGGGCTGCTGCGCTCCGGGGTGCTCAAGCGCTTCGAGTCCTGCTGGGCGGCGTGCCTGTCCACCGTCGACCACATGCTCGCCGCGCACGACGCGTTCCTGGCCGCCTGGGCGCGGGGCACCGTGCCGTCCGGCGACCTGCTGCGCGACGCGGCCCGCGCCGGGCTGCAGGACACCGCGCTGGCCGGCTGGACGGCCGACGCGCTGCGCTCCGATGCGGGCGCGCTGCCGGTCGCGCGCTTTGACCCCGTCTACGCCGACGCGGTCACGGCCGACCGGGCGCAGCTGGAGGCGATGCGTACCGCCCTGACGGCGTTGACGGCGGCCGACGACCCGAAGCTCGCCGCCCTCGTCGAGGTGCTGGAGGCGTCCCCCGCGCAGAAGGTCGCGGTGTTCGCCACCTTCGGCGACACCGTCCGCTACCTGGATGAGCACCTGCCCGTGCGCATCGGCGGCCGTGAGCGGATCGTCGTGATCGGCGGCGAGTCCACCCCGGACGAGCGCACCCGCGCGCTCAGCCGCTTCGCCCCGGACACCGTCGTGCGCCCCGGGTACGAGCCACCGGACGGCGAGGTCGACCTGCTGGTGTCCACCGACGTGCTGTCCGAGGGCCAGAACCTGCAGCAGGCCCAGGCCGTGGTGTCCTACGATATGCCGTGGAATCCGCAGCGCGTCGTCCAGCGCAACGGGCGTGTGATCCGGCTGCGCTCGCCGCACGCCGAGGTGCTGCTGACCACGATGCTGGCGCAGGTCGGGGACCTGGAGCGACTGCTCGGCCTGGAGGCCCGCATCCAGGCGAAGGTCGTGGCTGCCAGCGGCGTGTACGGCATGGAGTCCGAGGTCATCGAGACCGACCTCGAGCGCGAGTTGCGCACGTACGCCAACCGCCTGGCCGGCGGCGACGCCGAGCTGCTGGACGAGGGCGAGACGGAGTCCGGGGCCTTTGTCGGGGAGCAGCTGCGGCGACTGTTGGAGCGCGCGGTCGCCGAGGGCGAGGTCGACCGCGTCCGCCGCCTTCCGTGGGGGATCGGCGCGTGCTTCCGCCAGGCGCCCGGCGGGCGCTCGACGGGGGCGCCCGGCGTGTTCTTCGCGGTGCGCACCCCGGGGACCGACGACGAGCCGGACGGTCGGCGGTACTGGCGCTACGTGCCGCTCGGCGACGAGATGCTCGTGTCCGGGGACCTGGAGATCCTGCGGCGTATCGACCCGACCGGTGGGGTGACGGTGACCGACGCGATCAGCGACCTGGACCTGGAGCGCGCCTGGTCGCTGGCCTCGGCCGACGTGGTGCTCGCGCACAACCGCCGGGCCGACGTGCGCGAGGAGCAGGAGGCGATCGGGCCGCGCCAGCGCTGGGCGCTCGACGTGCTCCGGGACCCGGGCGTCGCCTACGTCACCGGCGCCGACGAGGCCGAGGAGGCGCTGTCGGTCGGGCGCAGCTCGGCGGTGCGCCGGGCGCTGGGCGAGGTCGAGGACGCCGTGCGCGGGCAGACGCTCACCCTCGACGACGCGGCGGCGCGGATCGTCGGTGTCGTCGGCGAGTTCGGGCTGCGCGCGGTGCCCGAGCCCCCGCTGCCGGTCGCGCTGACCGCCGAGGATCTCGGCGTCGTGTGCTGGATGGCCGTGCTGCCGGCGGCGGGTGTCGGCGCATAGCGGACACGGGCTGACCGCAACCGGCGCTAGATTCGGACCGTGCCCGAGTTCCGCCTGGACAGCGTCTACCAGCCCGCCGCCGACCAGCCGCGCGCGATCGACGAGATCGTCGCCGGGGTGGAGGGAGGTGACCGCTACCTGACCCTCCTGGGGGCCACGGGGACCGGCAAGACGATGACGATGGCGGCGTCGATCGAGCGGATGCGCAAGCCCACGCTCGTCCTCGCGCACAACAAGACGCTGGCCGCCCAGCTGTGCAACGAGTTCCGCACCTTCTTCCCGGACAACGCGGTCGAGTACTTCGTCAGCTACTACGACTACTACCAGCCCGAGGCCTACGTCCCGTCCAAGGACCTGTACATCGAGAAGGACTCGGCCATCAACGCCGAGGTCGACCGCCTGCGCCACGCCGCCACCGCCGCCCTGTTCGCGCGGCGCGACGTCATCATCGTCGCCTCGGTCAGCGCCATCTTCGGCCTCGGCTCGCCGGAGACCTACGACGACAACCTGCAGAACCTCGTCAAGGGAGACACCGTCGACCGCGACGCCCTGCTGCGCAAGCTCGTGTCGATCCAGTACACGCGCAACGACGTCGCCCTGGGCCGCGGGTCGTTCCGGGTGCGGGGCGAGGCGCTGGAGATCTTTCCCGCCTACAGCGACTCGACCGCCTACCGGGCCACGCTGTTCGGCGACGAGATCGAGCGCCTGCAGGAGTTCGACCCGCTGACCGGCGAGTTGACCCAGGACGACCTGGAGCACGTGGCGATCTGGCCGGCGTCGCACTACAACGTGCGCGAGGGGACCGTCGACGCCGCCGTGGCCGGGATCGGACGCGAGCTGAACGAGCGCTGCGCCGAGCTGGAGGCCGAGGGCAAGCTGCTGGAGTCCCACCGCCTGCGCCAGCGCACCCAGTACGACATGGAGATGCTCAAGGAGATGGGCTTCTGCAACGGGATCGAGAACTACTCGGCGATCCTCGACGGGCGCAGCCGCGGCGACCGGCCGTACTGCCTCATCGACTACTTCCCCGACGACTTCGTGTGCTTCATGGACGAGTCACACCAGACCGTCCCGCAGACCGGCGCCATGTACGAGGGCGACCGCGTGCGCAAGCAGACGCTGGTGGACTACGGCTTCCGTCTGCCCTCGGCACTGGACAACCGGCCGCAGACCTTCGACGAGTTCCTGTCGATCACGCCGCAGATCGTCTTCGTCTCCGCCACGCCCGGCCAGTACGAGCGCGCGCACTCCGCGCGCCTGGTGCAGCAGATCGTCCGTCCCACCGGCATCGTCGACCCGTCGGTCGAGGTCCGCCAGACGAAGAACCAGATCGACGACCTGATGAACGAGATCCGCCTGCGCGCCGAACGCAGCGAGCGGGTCCTGGTCACGACGATCACCAAGAAGATGTCCGAGGACCTGACGGACTACCTGCTGGAGATGGGCTTCCGCTGCCGCTATCTGCACTCGGAGATCGACACGCTGGAGCGCATCCAGATCATCCGCGACCTGCGCCTGGGCGAGTACGACGTGCTCGTCGGCGTCAACCTCCTGCGCGAGGGCCTGGACATGCCCGAGGTGTCGCTCGTGGCGATCCTCGACGCCGACAAGGAGGGCTTCCTGCGCGGGGAGACCTCGCTCATCCAGACCATCGGGCGCGCCGCGCGCAACTCCGAGGGCGCGGTGATCATGTACGCCGACAAGCAGACCGCGGCGATGGAGGCGGCGCTCGGGGAGACCGACCGCCGCCGCGCCATCCAGCTGGCCTACAACGTGGAGCACGGCATCACCGCCACCACGATCTCCAAGGGCGTCAGCGACATCGCCGAGTTCCTCCAGGCCGAGGGCAAGACCCCGAAGGGCCGCCGGCGCTCGGAGCGCAAGCGGCGCGTGGTCGACAGCGGCGAGCCGCAGGACCTGCAGAAGGCCATCGTCGAGCTCGAGGAGGAGATGCTCGCGGCGGCCGAGGAGCTGCGCTTCGAGTACGCCGCGCGCCTGCGCGACGAGATCCGCGACCTCAACCGCGAGCTGAAGGGCCTCCAGGAGGCCGGGGCCGTCGCGGACTGACCGCCTTCGGGCCCGGCCGGGTACCGTCCGGATCGTGTCCGCGGGACTCCAGGACCTCCAGCGGGCCGTGCTGGCGTGGTACGGAGCCCACGCCCGCAACCTGCCGTGGCGCAGGACGACGGACCCGTACGCGATCCTCGTCAGCGAGGTCATGTCCCAGCAGACGCAGGTGGCTCGCATCGTGCCGCGGTACGAGGCGTGGCTGGAGCGCTGGCCCACGGCCGACGCTCTGGCCGGCGCCTGCGCCGCCGACGTCATCGGAGCCTGGGTGGGCCTGGGCTACAACTCCCGCGCGCTGCGTCTGCGCGAGGCGTGCGCCGTCGTGGCCCGGGACGGCTGGCCGCGCACCGCCGCCGGGCTGCTCGCGCTGCCCGGGGTGGGCCCCTACACCGGGGCGGCCGTGGCGTCTTTCGCCTTCGGCGAGCGCGTGGCGGCGGTGGACACCAACGTCCGCCGCGTCGCCGCGCGGCTGGGCCGCGGGACGCCGGACGCCCTGCTCCCGCCCGGTCCTTCGGCAGAGTGGAACCAGGCGGCGATGGAGCTCGGTGCGCTGGTCTGCCGGGCGCGGGCCGCCCGCTGCGAGGTGTGTCCGGCCGCACCCTGGTGCGCGTCCCGCGGTGCGGTTCCGGCTCCCGTGCCGACCGCCGACGGGCGGGCTGTCCGCTTCCAGGACACCAACCGCTGGGTGCGCGGGCGGATCGTCGCGGCCCTCGCCGCCGGAGACGGCCTTCCCGCGCAGATCGACACGGCGCGCGTGCGGCGGGCGCTGGACGGGCTCGTCCGGGACGGGCTGGTCTGCGAGACCGACGGCGTGCCGCGACTTGCCGACGGGGACGCGCGGTCGACGGCAGGCGGCGGTCGGCGGGGGCACGTTCGCTAGGGTTGACGCGCCAGTCGACCCGATCCGTGGGACGCGCGGCGCCGTCGCGCCCGTCCCGGAACCACGCACGAGGAGCAACCAGTGGCCCTTGACCGCCAATCCATCGAGAAGAAGGACTTTCCGATCGCCCGGCGCGGGTATGACCCCGAGGCGGTGGACGCCCACCTCGAGCGTCTGGCCGGTGAGGTCGAGCGCCTGCAGCGCGAGGCCGCGAGCGGGCCCCCCGCCCCGGCTACGGCCACGCCCGTGCCCGCCGCGGCGAGCAGCCCGGCGTCGATGGCGATCGCCGCCAGCGAGTCCGTGCGGGCGATCGTCGAGGCCGCCGAGAGCAGCGCCGCGGGCATCGAGACCGAGGCGCGCGACGAGGCCGCGCAGATCCGTCGCGAGGCCGAGGCCGAAGCGGCGGCGACCCGCGACGCCGCGGTGGCGAAGAACAAGGACCAGGTCGGCGCCGTCGGCGAGGCGACGTCGCTGATGCTGCAGCGGGTCGACGCGATGGAGGGCGAGATCGGCGCCCTCGTGGAGAGCCTGCGCACCGGCGCCAACCGCCTGGGGGCGGACCTGTCGCTGCTGCAGGGCAATATGGGCGAGCTGTACGACACCGCCGGAGCCGGGGCGGCGGGGTCGCCCTCGCCCGCGCCGATCGAGTCCATGCCGCTGCCGCCGCGCCGCGAGGATCCGTTCGAGCCCGACCCCGACCCGCAGCCCCCGGCCGAGGCGCAGGCCGCGCCGGACCGTGACCTGCCGCCGATCCCGATCCAGGCGCCGGACCCCATGCCGCACGAGGAGGCGCCGGTGACCCCGCCGGGCTTGTTCCAACCGATCGCCCCGGCGCCAGGGACGTCCGACTCGGTGCTCGAGGAGCCGTACGCCGAGCCGCCCGCCGCCACGCCGGAGCCCGCGGCCGATGTGCCGTCCTCGGGCGGAGAGAGTGACGTCGACGGCGCGCGCCTGATCGCGCTGAACATGGCGCTCAACGGCGCCAGCCGCGAGGAGACCGACGCCTACCTGCGCGACAACTTCGACCTGGCCGACCGCGCCTCGCTGGTGGCGGAGGCGTTCGCGACGGTCGAAGGGTAATCCGCTAGCGCGGATTACCTTGGGAGAAAGACTTCGTCTTTCTCCCGGTTGCCGACTGCTGGCGGCAAACGCCGCAGGCCGCGGGATCTGGTGCGTCTGGTGACAGGGGAACGTCTGTTCGGTCGGCTAGGGTTATGTCCTCATGCCGCCGTCCAACCGCATCGTCGTCACCGGCGCCCGTGAGCACAACCTCAAGGACGTCACGCTCACCATCCCGCGGGACGCGCTGACGGTCATCACCGGCCTGTCGGGGTCCGGGAAGTCGTCGCTGGCCTTCGACACGATCTACGCCGAGGGGCAGCGCCGCTACGTCGAGTCGCTGAGCGCCTACGCGCGTCAGTTCCTGGGCCAGATGGACAAACCGGACGTTGACTCGATCGAGGGGCTGTCGCCGGCGATCTCCATCGACCAGAAGACGACGTCGAAGAACCC
>JBBSUL010000080.1:0-16806 GCA_038234375.1 Solirubrobacterales bacterium
GACGCCGCTGACGCCGAACTGGCCGCGCTGGCCTTCGACGAGCAGGCGGGCGCGATCGACCGCCTGCGCGCCCGGGCGCTCGCGGTGCCGCCCCACGTGCTGGAGGACATCGCGGACCTGCGTCCGCCGATCGGCGCCGGCCACCCGCTGCTCGTCGCCGCCGAGGTCGCGCGCCAGGGCGGCCGTCCCGCCGACCCCGCCTCCGTCCTCGCCCTGGAGGAGGCTGTCCTCGCCGTCCTGCAGGTCGACGGCCCCGACGGGCCGCGCCCCCACGACGACCCCGACCCCGCCCGCCGGATCGCCCGCCGCATCCTTCAGCGCCTGGCCGGCATGGGCAAATGGGGCGGCTACCACACCGAGTTCGTCCACCTGTCGCGGGGCTTCGCGCCCGACGAGCGGGCGCTGGCCGCTCGGGTGGGCGAGGCGCTGCTCGACAGCGGGCTGCTGGCGCAGAAGACGAGCGTCGGCCAGCGTCACGTCTACCTGGACCCGCGGGCGGCCCCGCAGATCCACGCGCTCGTCGACCGGGGAGAGCTCCCGGCCGCCCTGGTCCTGCCGTCCGGCTGATCCGACGCCGCCCGCGACGGGCCGGCCCGGCTCTGCGCGGCCCGCGGGCGTTCCGTAGGATCGCTGACGTGAACGTCATCGGACAACTGGGCAACAAGGTCCACCTCGTCAAGACTCTCGTCGACGCGGGGATGGTGCGGCCCACGCGCCCGGACCGCCTGCTGCGCACCGGCCTGGCCCTGGTCCAGTGGGGCCCCACGCCGGCCGCCGGCTACACGGCCTCGGCGATCCGCACGCCGGACGCGACGGCGATCATCGACGAGCTGGGCACCCTCACCTTCCGGGACGTCCACGAGCGCACGAACGCGCTGGCGCACCAGTGGTCGGCGCACGGGATCGGCGAGGGGGACGCCGTGGCGATCCTCGCCCGCAACCACCGGGGCTTCATCGACGCCGTCGTCGCCTGCTCCAAGCTCGGCTGCCACGCCCTGTTCCTCAACACCATGTTCGCCGGCCCTCAGATCACCGACGTCTGCGACCGCGAGCAGCCGGCGGCGATCGTCTACGACGAGGAGTTCGCCGAGCTGGTCAGCAACGCGCGGCAGGGCCGCAAGGGCTTCGTGGCCTGGGCCGACGGGGACACCGAACACACCGACCCCCTACTCGAGGACCTCATCACCCGTGGCAGCACCGGCAACGTGTCGCCACCGAAGGAGAAGGGCCGGGTCGTCATCCTCACCTCCGGCACCACCGGCACCCCCAAGGGCGCCAACCGCAAGCAGCCCGAGTCCCTGGAGCCCGCCGCGGCCCTCTTCAGCAAGATCCCGCTGAAGGCCCTGGAGCCCACCCACATCGCTGCGCCGATGTTCCACTCCTGGGGCTTCGCCCACTTCACCCTGGGCATGGGCCTGAGCTCGACGCTCGTGCTGCGTCGCCGCTTCACGCCCGAGGGCATGCTGCAGGCCGTCGCCGAGCACGAGTGCACCACCCTCTGCGTCGTCCCGGTGATGCTCCAGCGCACGATGGAGGTCGATCGCGCGGTCCTGGCCAAGTACGACGTCTCCAGCCTGCGCGTCATCGCCGCCAGCGGATCGGCGCTGCCCGGGGAATTGGCGACCCGCGTCATGGACCTGTTCGGCGACGTGCTCTACAACCTGTACGGCTCGACGGAGGTGGCGTGGGCGACGATCGCCCAGCCCCGCGACATGCGCCAGGCGCCAGGCACCGCCGGCCTGCCCCCGCGCGGGACGGTCGTCAAGCTCTACGACGAGGAGGGCCGCGAGAGCGCGCCCGGCCAGACCGGACGCATCTTCGTGGGCAACGAGATGATGTTCGACGGGTACACCGGCGGCGGCAACAAGGAGCGCATCGGCGCGCTGATGTCGACCGGGGACGTCGGGCACTTCGACGCCGCGGGCCGACTGTTCGTCGACGGCCGTGACGACGAGATGATCGTCTCCGGCGGGGAGAACGTCTTCCCGCGAGAGGTGGAGGACCTGATGGCCGACCACGAGGCGATCGAAGAGGCCGCGGTCCTCGGTGTCGACGACGAGCAGTTCGGGCAGCGGCTGTCCGCGTTCGTTGTGCTCCGCGACGGCCACGCGCTCGGTGAGGACGACCTGCGCGCCCACGTCAAGGCGCACCTGGCCTCCTACAAGGTGCCGCGCGACATCGCGTTCATGGACGAGCTGCCGCGCAACGCCACCGGAAAGGTCCTCAAGCGCGAGCTCAAGGAGCGCACCGGGCCGGCCTCCGGCGCTGCCTGACGCACGCCCGGACCGCCGCCGGGGTCTTCTACCCTCGGTCCATGGCTCCCCGTACCGACACGCTCGACCTGGCGCCGCTGAAGCTCGTCCCCGGGGACGGTCGCCGCCTGGAGCTCACGGTCGGCCTCGACGACCTGGCCTTCGGGGAGGACACCTACGTCGCCGAGCCCGCGCTGATCCCCGTGGTCCTCGACCTGTCGCGGATGACCGGGGGCGGCTGGGCGCTGCGCCTGCGCTTCTCCGCGTCGCTGGCCGGCCCGTGCATGCGCTGCCTGCAGCCGGCGTCCCCCACCACCTCCGTTGACACCCGTGAGGTCGACGCGCCCGGCGGCGGGGACGAGCTGACCAGCCCCTATGTGGACGAGGACGTCGTGGACATGCGCAGCTGGGTCCGTGACGCCTTCGCCCTGGCCATCCCGCCCCTGGTCGTGTGCCGCCCGGACTGCGCCGGGCTGTGTCCGCAGTGTGGTGAGGACCTCAACGCGCACCCGGATCACGCGCACGAGCGTGAGCCGGATCCGCGCTGGGCCAAGCTGCGCGAGATCACGTTCGAGTAGGCGTCGACGAGCCGGCGATCAGTGGTCGAGTCCGAGGATCAGCACCAGGGACGCCTCGATGCGCCCCATCGTGGCCGGTTCCACGCGTCCGACCCGGCGCACCAGGCGTGACGCGACGACGGACCTGACCGATCGGCACATCGCGCGGCTGGGCCGATCTACTCCGACCTCCACGCCAACCTCGACGCGGATGGCCGATGGCGCCCGTGAGCTTGACAGCGGCACGACGACGACCAGGTCGGTCGGGCCACCGGTGCTCAACTGGTCGACGGACACGACGACCGCGGGGCGCGTCTTGCCCCCCGGTTCGCCTGCGCGGGCGGCGCCCAAGGCGACGAGCCAGACCTCTCCGCGACGGGGAGCGTCAATCGAGTCCATCGTCGAGCGTGGCCTCCCACTCGAGGGCTTCGGCGTGCACGTCGGGGCGCTGCGCGTCTTCGCGCGCCGCTTCGCCCTCCGAGCGCCAGACCGCCTCGCGGTGCCGCTCGTCGGCGATCTGGGCCAGCAGCGCGGCCAGCGACACGCCGCGCTCGCGGGCCAGTGCGGCCAGGGTGTCGCGGGTCTGGCGCTTCACCCGGATCGTGGCGGTTTCGGAGGTCATTGTCGCTGGATTCTAGCGCCAGTCCAGGGCGCCATCATGCGTGCGCCTGGGCGGGGAGACACCGCCGGCTCGCTGTCGGGCGCCGGGCCCGCCGACGGCGTCCGCGTCCCTACAGGAACATGCCGCTGGGCAGGTAGGGCGCCAGCGGCCCGGGGTCGCCGCGAACGAAGACCGGCCCGCTGACGCTGAGGGCCAGGCCGGCACCAAGGGCCACGTCCACGGCCCAGTCGTTCCCGGCGGTGACGAAGCCCACGGCGACCGTCGCCCCGGGCGGACCGGCCGCCAGCGCCGACCAGAGCAGGTCGCGGGCGGTCGCCTCGTCGCCGGCGGCCAGCAGCACACAGGACCCGTCGCGGTGCACGGCAAAGCCGCCGTCGTCGGACACGAGCAGCTCGGCCCCGGCGGCCAGCAGGGCCGGCAGGTCGATGCCGTGCGAGGCGCCGCGCACTGTGCGGGAGGCGGCCACACAAAGTCCGAGGTCGCCCGGATCATCGAGCGCGCCCGGTCGCGCGCGCAGACCGCCCGGCAGCGTGTGCCGCTCCACGATCCCGGCCGCCGAGACGCACGGCAGCACCCGGAACCCGGCGCGCGCGTACAGGCGCATCGCCGCCGGGTGCACGCTGGCGCAGATGATCTGCGCTCGCGAACCCGCCTCGTAGGCCAGCGCCGGCGCCAGCAGCCGGCGGCCGATCCCGCGACCGTGATGCTCGCCGTCGATCCCGAACAGGCTCAGGCCCCACACGCCCTCACGCCGGAGCGCCAGCGCGATCCCGACGATCCGCCCGTCGAGGTCGGCCACCCACCCACGCGCCGTCGGGGTCGGTGCGCTGCAGATGCGCGATTCGCGCGCGGCCGCGGGCGATCGGCACCCCGCCGGCGTCCGCCGCGGTGTCGCGCGGGGCAGAGGCGTCGATCGCCCGGCGGTTGATGGCCTCAGCTTCCGGCACGTCGGCCGGCAGCAGCGGGCGGATGACGACCTCGTCGGGCACGGGCGCAAGTCAACCACGGTGGCGATCGACTACCCTCAGACGTCGCCATGGCCGTCCCGAAGCAGAAGCAGTCGCACTCGCGCACCACCAAGCGTCGCTCCCAGCACAAGCTGACCGCGCCGACGTACAACGCGTGCCCGCAGTGCCACACCCCCCGGCGGCCGCATCGCGTCTGCCCGACCTGCGGGACCTATGGCGGCAAGTCCGTCATGCCCGGCACCGACGACGAGTAGCCCCGCCGCCCGGCGCGCGGCGATCGGCCGCCGCGGGTGAATCCTCATGGCTGACGTGACCATCGCCGTCGACGCGGGGGGCGCGGACCTGGGACCGGCCGAGGTCGCCGCCGGCGCGGCGATCGCGGCCGCGCAGGGCGTGCGCGTGCTTCTGTTCGGCGCCGCCGCCGAGATCGGCGAGGTCGCGGACGGGGTCACGGTCGTCGACGCCCCGGTCTCGATCGCCAAGGAGGCCGACCCCGCCCGCGCCGTCCGCGCGCACCCGGACGCGTCGATCGTCCGGGCGGCGAAGGCCGTCGCCGCCGGCGAGGCCGTCGCCCTGGTCAGCGGGGGTTCGACGGGCGCCGCCCTGGCCGCGGGCCTGTTCAACGTCAAGCGCGGGCGGGGCATCCACCGCCCGGCGCTGGCGATCCCCGTGCCCGTCCCCGGGCACCCCGTCACCCTGCTGGACGTCGGGGCCAACGCCGAGGCCCGGCCCGAGCACCTCGTGCAGTTCGCGTTCATGGGCGCGGCGCTCGCCGCCACCGTCCTCGGCGTCGACCGTCCCCGCGTCGCCCTGCTGTCCAACGGCACCGAGGCGACCCGCGGCACGCCGACCGTCCTGGAGGCCCACGAGGCCCTGGCCGCACGGGTGGGCGGCAGCGGCATGCTCGAGTTCGTGGGAAACGTCGAGGGGACCGACGTGACCGCGGGCGTCGCCGACGTCGTCGTGTGCGACGGGTTCACCGGCAACATCGCCCTCAAGCTCATGGAGGGCGTGTCGCAGACCCTGCTCGGCGCCGTCCGTGACGCCGCGACATCCTCTCCGCGGGCCAAGGCCGGCGGCCTGCTGCTCAAGCCCGCCCTGCGCACCCTGCGCGACGAACTGGACCCCGAGGGACCCGGCGGCGCCTACCTGCTCGGCCTGCGGCGCCTCGGCGTCGTCCCCCACGGGCGCTTCACCCGCTACGGGTTCTCGCAGGCCATCCTCCTCGCCGCCCGCGGGGTCAGCGGCGACCTGGTGGGCGTCACGCACGCCGCGCTTGAGGCCGCCGGCGCCCTCAAGCGCCCGCCGCAGCCGTCGTCCGCTCCAGGCTCTAGCGTGTCCTCGTCATGACCCGTGAGTCCGTCTTCGCCCTCATTCAGGCCCACCTCGCCGACGAGCTGGACGCCGACCCTGCGGCGATCGACGAGACCACCCGTTTCAAGGAGGACCTGGAGGCCGACTCGCTGGACCTGTACACCCTGGTGCAGGAGCTCGAGGACTCCTACGGCGTGGCGATGACCGACGAGCAGGCCGCCGGGATCCGCACCGTCGCCCAGGCGATCGACTTCGTCCTCGAGCACGCGACCGCAGCATCCTGAGGTCCGGCGCTGCGCCAGCTCGTCACACTCCTGGACGCCCTGCCGGAGGACCTGCACCGGCAGGTCTTCACGCACGCCTCGTGGGCGGACCGCCGCGCGGACTCCTACGCGCGCCTGGCCTTCCTGGGCGACAGCGTCCTCGGGCTGGCGATCACCTCGCACCTGTACCCGCGCCTGGAGGCCGAGCGCTACGGGGCGGGCCGCCTGACGAAGATCCGCGCCCAGACGGTGTCGGGCGTGGCCTGCCGCGGCGTGGCCGAGCGGATCGGCGTGCCGGGCCGGCTGGCCGCACACGCGCCCGAGGGGACGACGGCCGCCGGCCTGATGGACACCGAGCGCGTCCTGGCCTCGGTGATGGAGGCCGTCATCGGTGCGGTCTACGTGCATCACGGGTACGACACCACCGCGGCGGCCGTCGTCGAGGCGTTCACCCCCGAGATCACCCAGGCGCTGCAGCACCCGATCGACTTCAAGTCCACGCTGCAGGAGCGCCTGGCCCAGCGGGGTGAGGCCGTCACCTACGCGGTGACCGCCGAGGAGGGGCCACCGCACGAGCGTACCTTCGAGGTGTCGGCGTCGGTCGCCGACCGGCCCATGGGCACCGGGCGCGGGCACTCCAAGAAGGCGGCCGAGCAGGAGGCCGCCCGTGCCGCGCTGGCCCTGCTGGACGTCGACACCGACGTCATCGTCGACGACGCCGAGGTCGGCACGCCGTGCACCTGAGGTCGATCACCCTCAAGGGCTTCAAGTCCTTTCCCGACCGCACACGCCTGGAGTTCGGGTCCGGGGTGTCGGTCGTGGTCGGCCCCAACGGCTCGGGCAAGTCCAACGTCACCGACGCGGTGCTGTGGGCGATGGGCGAGCAGTCGCCGGTGGCCGTCCGCGGCCAGACGATGCAGGACATCATCTGCGGCGGCGGGCGCGGTGTGCAGGCCCGGTCCAGCGCCGAGGTCGAGATCATCCTCGACAACGCCGACGGCACCCTGGACATCCCGCTGGGGGAGATCTCGATCGTCCGCCGCCTGGACCGCAACGGGGACGGCGAGTACCGCCTCAACGGGGCCAAGTGCCGGCTCGTCGACGTCCTGGAGATCCTGTCGGACACCGGCCTGGGCAAGGAGATGCACTCCGTCGTCTCCCAGGGCCGCGTGGAGGCGATCGTCACCTCCAAGCCCAGGGAACGCCGCCTGCTCATCGAGGAGGCCGCGGGCCTGGGCAAGCACAGAAAGCGCCGTCGCCGGGCGCAGCTGAAGCTTGAGCGCACCCAGGACAACCTCGACCGGGCGCTCGACGTCGAGCGGGAGGCCCGCTCGCGGCTGCGCCCGCTCAAGCGCCAGGCCGAGGCCGCGGAGCTGCACGAGCGCCTCGAGCGCCAGACCGTCGAGGCGCGCTGGGAGCTGATCCGCGACACCGTGCGCGTCCGGCGCGCCGACCGGGCGGCCGCCGAGCAGACCGCCACCGCGGCCCGGGGGGCCCGCGACTCAGCCCAGGCCGAGCTCGGCGCCGTCGCCGCCCGCCGCGAGGCCGCCGAACGGGCCCTCGCCGCGCGCGGCAAGCACCGCGAGGCGCTCATGACGCGGGCGTCCGCCGCCCGCGGCGCGGTGGACCGGGTGGAGCTGCGCCTGGAGCGCACCCGCGAGACCGACCGCTCCGTGGGCGAGCGCGTGGAGTCCCGGACGCGCCAGCTCGGGGTGCTCCGCGAGCAGGCCGCCGAGGACCGTCCCGACGACCGTGGGCACGACCGCATCCAGGCGCTGGAGACGCAGCTGGGCCAGCTGGACGAGGACCGCGAGGCCGCGCTGGCGCGGGAGCTGGAGGCCCTGGATGCACAGCGCGCGGCGGCCGACGCGCGGGTGGGGGAGGCCGACGCCGCCGTGGCAGCGGCGCGGGCGCAGCTGGCCGAGAGCGACGGCGCGACCGAGACCGCCCGCCGCGCGCGGAAGGCCGCCGAGGTCACCGCCGAGTCCGCCCGCCGGGAGGCCTCGCGTCTGGGGGCCGAGCTGGCGGCGGCCAACCAGTTCCTGCGTTCGCACACGAGCGTGGGGTGGGCGGGCGCGGACGCCCGAGCGCTGGCCGACGAGCTGCGGGTCCGGGCCGGCTACGAGCTGGCCCTGTCGGCGGCCCTCGGAGGACGGCTGACCGCGGCGATCTCCGCCGACGTCGGGCAGGCGGGCGGCGTCCTGGACCGCGCCGGCACCGACGGTGGGTGGGCCCTCGTCCTGTCGCCCGGCGACCACGACACCCCCGCCGCGACGGCCCCGTGCGACGGGGCGCAGCGCCTGGCCGACCTCGTGGACGGGCCGCAGCCGGCGCTCGCCCTCGCCCAGCGCCTGCTCGCGGACGCGTGGGTCGTCCCCGACGCTGCGGCGGTCGCCGGCGGCGCCGCCTTCACCGGTATCGCGGTGACCCGGGACGGCCGGGCCTGGATGGGCGCGACCGGTGAGCTGCACCAGGCCCCGCGCGGGGGCTCCGAGCGCGTCCTGGCCCAGCGCAACGAGCGCGACGCGCTCATCGCCCGGTCCGAGGAGGCCGTCCGGGCCGAGCAGACCGCGCTGACCGGGGTGGAGGCCGCCCAGGCCGCGGTGGCGGCGGCCGACGCCAGCCGCGAGCAGCACGACCAGGCCGCCCGCGAGGCGCAGCGCGCCCGGAACGCCGCCGGCGAGGATGTCCGCCAGGCCGAGCTGCTGCAGGCCCAGCGCCGCCGCGCCCCCGAGGACGGGGCCGCGGCCGTCCGCCGCGCGCAGATCGAGGGAGAGCTGCAGGCCGAGCGGCGGGTCGCCCAGCGCGCGGCGCACGAGCGGGCGCAGCGCACCCAGCAGATCGCCTTCCTGGAGGCCAAGCTGGCCCGCGACCGGGCACTGGCCCCGTGGTGCGGACGCCTGGTCACGGCGCTGGAGGCCACGCTGGAGGGCCTGCGGGGGCAGGTCGTCGCCGCCGAGCGCGAGCTGGACGCCGAGCGCGAGGCGGGCGAGTCCGTCAGCTCCGAGCTGCGCGCCTGCGCGGGCGCCGAGGCTCAGATCCAGCAGCGGCTGCGCGAGTGCGGGGACGCCCTGACGGGCGCGGAGGTCCGCGCGCAGCAGCTGCGCGACCAGGCCGCCGAGGCCGAGACCGAGCTGCAGACCCTCGCCGGCGTGCTCGGCCTGCCCGCCGAGCCGGCCACCGAGGCGCTGGAGAACGAGGCCGCCGAGCAGCTGCGTCAGCGCATCGAGCGCCTGCAAAAGCGCCGTGAGCAGTTGGGCCCCGTCAACCCGCTGGCCAAGGCCGAGCACGACGAGGCCCTCGCGCACGTGGAGGAGCTCGAGGTCCAGAGGGTTGACCTGGAGACCGCCCTGCGTGAGCTGCGCACGTTCATCCGCGACACCGACCGGCAGATCCGCGTGAGCTTCGAGGAGACGTTCACCGCCGCCGCCAAGAACTTCGAGGAGCTCTCCGAGCGGCTGTTCCCCGGGGGCCGCGGGCGCCTGCGCCTCGTCCGCGAGGACGCCGGGCCGCGGACGGTCCTCGGCGGGCAGGACACCGGCGAGAGCGATCCCGACGCCGAGGCCGCCGCGGACGCCGAGGCGGATGGGGAGACGGCGCTGGACCCCGACGATGACATCGGCGTGGAGATCGAGATCACCCCGGCGGGGAAGGCGATGAAGCGCCTGACCCTGCTGTCCGGCGGCGAGAAGTCGATGACGGCGATCGCTTTCCTGTTCAGCGTCTTCCTGGCCAAGCCGTGCCCGTTCTACATCCTCGACGAGGTCGAAGCCGCCCTGGACGACCTGAACATCGGCCGCTTCCTGGACCTGCTGGAGACCTACTCCGATCGCGCGCAGTTCATCGTCGTCACCCACCAGAAGCGCACCATGGAGGCCGCCGACACCCTCTACGGCGTGACCATGGGCGACGACGGCGTTTCCAAGGTCGTCTCTCGCAAGCTGCCGCCGCGGGAGGTCGTCGCCGACGCCGTGGCGAGGCGCGCCGACGCACCGGCGCCGGCGTAGGACGGACGCGATGGGAAAGCGTGCGCGACGCAAGGGCATCGAGCCCGACGCTCCGTCCGGGGGGGACGACGCCCAGGCGGCCGGGGAGGACGAGCAGGACGGTCCGCCGCCGCTGGAGCCGGATGTGCGCCTGCGGGAGGTCTCGATGCTCGTCGAGGAGGTCGACTACGTCTACCAGCTGTACCGCTGGATCATCCTCACCGGCGAGGTGCCCAAGGCCCAGGAGTGGCTCAAGAAGGAGCCCTGGCCGCACCCGGACTACATCATCGACGTGTTTGGCTCGTGGGAGAAGTTCCTCACCCACGCGCACGTCGCCGACTCCCCGCTGCTCGCCCGCCTGCGTGAGGCCGAGGCCGCCGAGAAGGACATGGCCGCCCAGCGCAAGCAGGCCGACAAGGAGCTGGCCCGCGTCGAGGATCTGCGCCGCCAGGTCCAGACCGCCCGCCACGCACGGGAGGCCGCCGAAGCCGACCACGCCCAGGAACGGGCCCGCGCGGACCGCGCCGAGCGGGGCCTGGGCGACGCGCAGGCCCGGGCCGCCGCCGCCGAGGACAAGCTCCGCGACCGCACCGCCGCGCTGGCGGCGGCCCCCGCCGACGTCTCCGACCCGGAGGCCGACGCGCGCGCCGCGGCGCTCAGCGACGAACTGGACACCGTGCGCGCCCACCGCGAGGAGCTGCTGCGTCAGGTCGAGGAGCTCATCGAGCAGCACGCTCAGGACGCGCGCAGCCTCAACCGCCTGTCGACGCTGCTGGCCGCGTCCGGCGGCCCGGAGCCTCCTGGTTCCGCGGTGGACGCCGCTGACGACCCGCCGCCGGCCACTGTCCTGGAGGCCGTCGAGCGCGCGCGGGCGACCGCTGGGAGCCTGCGCTTCACCGACGACGCGCTGGGTTCGGCGGCCGACAGCCCGTATCGGCGCCCGGGCGAGATCTTCGAGGCGCTGCAGACCCTCGACGAGCTCGCGGCGCTGCACGCGGACCCCGGCGGCTTCGGGCGCTCGCTCGTCCAGGCGGCGAGCGAGCGCGGCCTCTCCTACAAGCAGGACGTGTCGGAGATCGCCCGCTCGCGCAGCCCGCACGAGTATTCGACGACGGTCGACGGCCACCGGGTCGACCTCGGGCCGCACATCGCGCTGGGCTCCGGATCGGGGGCAGGCTTCATCGCGCGCATCTACCTCCACGTGGCCGACGGCTCCGGGCCGGTGGACCGTGGCATCTACGTCGGGCACGTCGGCCGCCATCTCCCGGACACGACCACGTGACCGGCGCCGCCGTTCTCGCGGTCAGCGGCAGCACCTGGCAGACCGTGCTCGTGGCGGTGATGCTCGTGCTCGGCTACGTCGGCGTCTTCGCGCTGTGGTTCTTTGTGTTCCGCGAGCGCGGCTGACACCGAAGGGCCGAACCGCCGTCAGCGGTCAGCCGTCGTCCGCCCCCCGAAACGGCGCCCGGAGTATCTTCGCGCCACCGATGGCGCGCGACTGGCAAGACCTGTTCATCACCGCAGAGGGCGCCGGAGCCGCCCCCGACGGCGCGGAGGCCCTCGCGGAGCCCGAGAAGAAAAAGCGCTTCTTCCGCCGCCTGCGCGAGAACATGTCCAAGACGCGCGAGGCGCTCGGGGCCGAACTGCACGCCACCCTCTTCGAGGGGGACATCGACGAGGAGACGTGGGAGCACCTCGAGGAGGCCCTGATCATGGCCGACGTCGGCGCCACCACCACCGCGAAGGTCGTCGGCCAGCTCGAGCAGGAGGCCGCCGACGGCGGCCTGATCGGCGGCGATGCCCTGTCCGCGCGCCTGACCGAGCTGCTGGCTGACCTGGCCCGCACGGGGGAGGGGCGAATCGACGTCAGCCACGGTCCGACGGTCATCATGACCATCGGCGTCAACGGGACGGGCAAGACGACGACGATCGGCAAGCTCGCCTGGCACCTGCAGAAGGAGCTCGGCCTCACCGTCGTGCTCGGCGCCGCCGACACCTTCCGGGCCGCCGCCGTCGAGCAGCTGGAGCAGTGGGCGATCCGCGCGGGCTGTGAGCTCGTCAAGGGCCCTGAGGGCTCCGACCCGGGCTCGGTCGCCTTTGACGCGGTCAGGCGGGGCCTCCAGGTCGGCGCGGACGTCGTCATCGTCGACACGGCGGGCCGCCTGCACAATCAGGACCACCTCATGGAGGAGCTGGCGAAGATCCGCCGCGTCATCGGCAAGCAGCTCGCCCACGCCCCGCACGAGACGCTGCTGACCGTCGACGCCACCACCGGCCAGAACGGCCTGCGCCAGGCCCAGCTGTTCTCGCACGCGGTCCCGGTCGACGGGATCGTGCTCACCAAGCTGGACGGGACGGCCAAGGGCGGCATCGCCCTGGCCATCGCCGCCGAGACCGGCATCCCGGTCAAGCTCATCGGGATCGGCGAGGCGCTGGAGGACCTGCGGCCGTTCGACGCCGACGACTTCGCGGCGGCGCTGCTCGGGCGTGCTCAGGAAGGGTGAGACGGCCGCACCCAGGCACGGTAGAGTCAACCGCAGCAATGGACCTCTGGGTCATCTGGATCATCGTCGCCTGTGCCTTCGCCGCGGGCGAGATCGCCTCCCTCTCCTTCTTCCTGGCGCCGTTCGCCGGGGGCGCGCTGCTGGCCTCGGTCACCGACCTGGCCGGCGCCCCGCAGTTCGCCTCGATCATCGTCTTCCTCGTCTCGTCCGCCCTGCTCTTCGGCTTCCTGCGCCCGATCGTCACGCGGCACGCCAACGGCCCGCCGTCGATCCGCACCGGGACCCAGGCGCTCATCGGCCAGTCCGTGCTCGTCCTGGACGCGATCGACAACGACCTCGACAGCGGGACCGTGAAGCTCTCCGGCGAGGTCTGGACCGCACGCAGCTACCTCGACGACCGGCCGATCCCCGCGGGGACGCGGGTCGACGTCGTCGAGATCCGGGGCGCCACGGCGCTCGTCACCGAGTAGGGGAGGGTGCAGCAATGGCCGGTCTGATCGTCGCGGGAGTCCTGCTCCTGTTCCTGCTGTTCGTCGCCGCGCGGACCGTGCGCATCATCCCGCAGGCGCGGGCCGGGGTCGTCGAGCGCCTCGGACGCTACTCGCGGACCCTGAAGCCCGGCCTGACCATCGTCGTCCCGTTCGTCGACAAGGTCAAGCCGCTCATCGACCTGCGCGAGCAGGTCGTCGCCTTCCCGCCGCAGCCGGTGATCACCCAGGACAACGTCTCCATCGGCGTGGACACCGTCCTGTACTTCACGATCACCGACCCCAAGAGCGCCGCCTACGAGATCGCCAACCCCCTGCAGGCCATCGAGCAGCTCACCGTCACCACGCTGCGCAACGTCATCGGCGGCCTGACGCTGGAGGAGACGCTCACCTCCCGCGACAACATCAACTCCCAGCTGCGCGCCGTCCTGGACGAGGCGACCGGCAAGTGGGGCATCCGCATCAACCGGGTGGAGATCAAGTCCGTCGATCCGCCGGCCTCGATCCAGGAGGCGATGGAGAAGCAGATGCGCGCCGAGCGCGACCGCCGCGCCTCGATCCTCAACGCCGAGGGCGTCAAGCAGTCGCAGATCCTCACCGCCGAGGGCGAGAAGCAGTCGGCCGTCCTGCGCGCGGAGGGCGCCAAGACCGCGGCGATCCTCCGGGCCGAGGGCGAGGCGTCGGCCATCAACACCGTCTTTCAGGCCATCCACGACGGCGAGCCCGATGAGGGGCTGCTCTCCTACCAGTACCTGCAGATGCTCCCGCAGCTAGCTCGGGGGGAGGCCAACAAGATCTTCATCATTCCGTCGGAGTTCTCCAACGCCCTGGGCAACCTCGGCGGGCAGCTCAGTGGCGCCCTCGGCGGCACCGGCTCCGGTGGGGGCGGCGGCTCGTCGAAGGGACGGCGCCGCGGTGCCGGCCAGGGCGACGGCTCGGACGAGGCCGCCGAGGCGGTCGCCGAGGCGGCGGCGGCCGCGGCCGAAGCGGCGGCTGCGGCCAAGGACGCCAGCCCGACGGGCCTCGGTGGCATCGCCGCCCCGGGCGCGCTCGGGGCCGGAGCCAAACCGCATGCCCCCGAGCCCGGCGGCGACGCCGACGCCACCCCGGGCTGAGGCGCCCGCGGCGCCGTGACGTCCGACGACCTCGACGCCTACGCGGCGGCGCACACGACCGCGCCGCCGCCGCACCTGGCGGCCCTGGAGGCCGAGACCCGCGAGCGCCTGTCGATGCCCCAGATGCTCTCGGGTGTCCTCGTCGGCCGGCTGCTGGAGACGCTCGTGCACGTGATGGCGCCGCGGCGGGTGCTGGAGATCGGCACGTATTCCGGCGGCTCGGCGCTGTGGATGGCCGGGGCGCTGGACGACGACGCGCACCTGGTCACCTGTGAGGTCGACCCCGAGCACGCCGCCTTTGCCCGGCGGCACATCGCCGCCGCCGGTCTGCAGGACCGGGTGCAGGTCCGCGAGGGTCCCGCACTGGACACCCTCGCCACCCTCGACGGACCGTTCGACCTCGTCTTCGTCGACGCCGACAAGACGGGCTACCCCGACTACATCGAGGCGGTCCTGCCCAAGCTGGCGCCGCGGGGCGTGATCGTCGCCGACAACACACTGCGCGGCGGGCGCGTCCTGGACCCGCCGGCCGACGACCCGGGCACTCAGGCGATCGCGCAGCTCAACGCGCGTCTGGCCGCCGACCCGCGCGTCGTGGCCACGCTGCTGACCGTCCGCGACGGCGTGACGCTCATCCGCCACGCCTGACCGGCCCCAAGCCCGGTGCGTCACACGCCAGGTTTCTGACCGAACCGGCGCGGGTGGCTTTAACCTCGTGCTAACGTCGCGCGGCCTCGCCCGCCGGCGACCGCACCACGCGTCAAGGAGAGCCGCAAGCATGGGGTCAGTCACGACGAGGGCACTGCTCACCGCCTTGTTCTGCCCGCGGGCGTGGCCCGGCGGCGGCAGTGTCAACGGCCAGTCGGTCAGCTCCTCGGGGCAGCCGGCGGCCTCCTCGCCCGGTGGGTCCACCGCGTCGACGCCCGCGGGCGGGAAGACCAAGACCGCGACCAAGACGACCGGGCACCGCGTCACCTTCCGCATGCGCTGCAGCGGCGGGAAGCCGCGGATGACCGTGACCGGCCCCGACCGCCGCCGGGTGCGGATCGTCCGCTTCTACATCGACGGCAAGCGCCGCGGCACCGACGGCCGGGCCCCGTTCCTGGCGCGGGTCACGCGCTCGGCCTTGGCGCGGGGCAGCCGCCTGCGCGCCAAGGTGACCTTCCGCGACAAGGTCACGGTCACACGCAGCGTGCGCGCGAAGCGCTGCGGCTCGTCGCGCGCGAAGAAGTAGAGCCGCGCTGAGGGGCGGCACTAGACTGTCGCCCCCGTGTTCGACGCCCTCTCCGAGAAGCTCCAGGCGACCCTGGCCGACGTCCGCGGCCACGGCACGCTGACCGAGGACGACATCAAGAAGGCCATGCGGGAGATCCGCCTCGCCCTCCTGGAGGCGGACGTCAACTTCAAGGTCGTCAAGACCTTCACGAGCACGGTCCGCGACCGCTGCATGGGCGCGGACGTCGTCGGTCAGCTGAACCCGGGCCAGCAGGTCATCAAGATCGTCCACGAGGAGCTCGAGGCCCTCATGGGCGGGGCCGGCGGCGAGCTGGCGTTCGCCTCGCGGCCGCCGACGGTGATCCTGATGGCCGGCCTGCAGGGCTCGGGCAAGACGACGGCCACGGCCAAGTTCGCCCGCCACCTGCACAAGGAGCATGGCTCCTCCGTCGCGGTCGCCGCCTGCGACGTGTACCGACCCGCCGCCGTGGACCAGCTCGTCAAGGTGGGCGGCCAGGTCGGGGCGACCGTCTACGAGCAGGGGACCGACCGCGACCCGGTCGACATCGCCCGCTGGGCCCTGGACCAGGCCAAGCAGGACGGCAAGGACGTCCTCATCGTCGACACCTCCGGGCGCCTGCACGTCGACGAGAAGCTCATGCAGGAGCTCAAGGACATCCGCACGGCGGTGCGACCCGACACCATCCTGCTCGTCGTCGACGCGATGACCGGCCAGGACGCCGTCAACGTCGCCGAGCAGTTCGGCGAGGCCGTCGACTTCGACGGCGTCGTCATGTCCAAGCTCGACGGCGACGCCCGCGGCGGTGCGGCGCTCAGCGTCAAGGCGGTCACCGGCAAGCCGATCCTCTTCGCCTCCACCGGCGAGAAGCTCGACCAGTTCGAGCGCTTCCACCCCGACCGCATGGCCCAGCGGATCCTCGGCATGGGCGACGTCATGTCGTTCATCGAGAAGGCCGGCGAGCAGTTCGACGCAGACCAGGCTGCCGAGCTGGAGCGCAAGCTGCGCCAGAACGACTTCACGCTGGAGGACTTCCTGGCCCAGCTCAAGCAGATCCGCAAGATGGGCCCGCTGACCTCGCTGCTGGGGATGATCCCCGGCTTTGCCGGTCAGCAGATGAAGAACATGAAGGTCGACGAGTCCGAGATGGACCGCGTCGAGGCGATCATCCTGTCGATGACCCCCGAGGAGCGGCGCCGTCCCGAGCTCATCAAGGGCTCTCGCCGCCTGCGGATCGCGCGCGGCTCCGGCGTCACCGTCCAGCAGGTCAACCAGCTGGTCAAGCAGTTCGGCCAGATGCGCAAGATGATGAAGCAGCTGGGCAAGGGCGGGATGCCGGACATGCAGGCGCTCATGCGCCAAGCCCGCTAACCTCCCCCGTCGGCCTTCGCCGGTTTCGCAAGTCTTTCGAGAGGAATCACGTGGCAGTTCGACTTCGCCTCACCCGTGTGGGTGGGCACAAGGATCCCGTCTGGCGCGTCGTCGTCTGCGACGGGCGCTCCC
>JBBSUL010000081.1:0-16150 GCA_038234375.1 Solirubrobacterales bacterium
AGCCGGCGCCCACTCCCGGCCCTTCCGGTCCGGCATCGGCGGACGGCGGCGTGGCCAGCCCCACCCCGTAGGCAGCCGGGCCGTCGCCTACGGGCGCTCGGTGCCGAAGCGGAAGGACCGCAGCGGCGACCTGAGCAGGTAGGCGCTGCCGAGGCTGCCCAGGTTGGGCGTCGTGCTCGGCGAGAACTCCGACAGCAGGCGCACCTCGGCGCCGTCCCGGGTCTGGGGCTCGCCGTCCTCGCCCTCGGGGGCGAGGAAGTAGATCTTGCCGAAGAACAGCCGCCCGCCCCTGCGCGTCTGGTAGTTCAGCTGGTAGCCGGGCGCCAGGTTGATGCGGGCCTTGCCCTCACCCCGGTACTGGACCTGCGGGTCGGCCGCGCGCAACGCCCGCAGCTTGGCGGAGGCGAGCAGCAGGTAGGCGGAGGAGATGTCCCCCTGGTAGCGCGGGACCGTGAGCGCGCGCACCGTGAACAGCTCCGCGGTCTTCGAGGCGGGCGTGGACTGCAGGCGCAGCAGCTCGCCCCGCTGCGGGGTGACCTGCTCCAGCTCGGGCCGGTGCACGAGGTTGAAGGCCACGGGCTCGCGGACGACGACCGCGTCCAGGTGTTCACGCAGCACCGCGCGGGCCACGAGCAGCGCGGCGAAGATGCCGACGACGACGGCGACGAGCGCCACGCGCCACCGGCGCCCGAGGGCACCCCAGCGGGGCGCGAGCAGTTGCGGCAGGCTCGGGCCGAGCTCTTCGCGGACGACGGGCACGCGCCGAGTCTACGAGGCGCACGCGGCCGGCCGGCGCCCGCCGGCGCCGCCGCCTGAGGCGGTCACGGACCGACCGCGGTGTCCGCGACGATCAGGGTGGCCCGGCCGGAGGCGCCATCCACGGCGACGTCGTAGCGCCCCTCGCGCAGGCCGCCGACACGGCGGCTGACGGTCCCCGACGCGGGCACCCGGACGCGCACGGGATCCGGCGTCCCGAGGGTGGCCTCGTGGGCGGCGCCGTCCCCGGACCGCAGGCGCAGCTCGATCCCGAGGAAGGCCGGGACGCTGACCGTCGACGGCGTGACCGTGCCGGCGCTGACCGTAAAGCTCGCGGGCACGCGGTTGCCGCGTTCGTCGCCGCCGGGGACCTCGCCCGTCCCCTCCTGCCCCGGCGTCGTCGCCCGGCCTGCACCCGGCGGGGGTGTCGTGGCGGTGGTGGCGGTCGCCGCGGCCGTCGGCGTCGTCGCCGGCGGGCTCGTGGTCGGCGTGGGGGCGCCGGGCACGGTGGTGGAGACGGCGGCCGAGCCGGACGCCGGGTCCGCCGCCCGGGTCGGGGCGCCGTCGTCGGTTCCGCAGGCACTCAACGAATAGGCCACCAGGACCCCTCCCAGGACGAGCACCCGCCGGAGGGTGCCGATACCGGGCAGCGAGGTGATCGGTTCTTGCACACGCGACATCACAGTCTCCCGCACTATGACGCCACCCGCCGACGGCTGTGGATCGCCGGCCAGCGCTGCCATCACGGCGCCGTGCCCGACGCGCCTGGCGGCTCGTCGGGCATTGCGACAACCTCGCCTGGGGGCTCGGTGGTCGCGGCTGGTGGACTTCCGTCAGCCCGGTGGCCAGGTGGTCAGGTGGTGTGGGTGTCCCCCGGCTGCAGGACGACGACCTTCGCGTGGCCGGCCTTCTCTACGTCGGCCTTGTAGGCCTCCGCGTCCGTCTCGATGGGCGGGAAGGTGTCGTAGTGGCAGGGAATGACGACGTCGGCGCCGACGAGCTTGGCGGCGACGACGGCGTCGTGGCGGTCCATCGTGTAGTGGCCGCCGATCGGGATGATCGCGATGTCGATCTTGTCGCGCTGGGCCGGCAGGGCGAGGTCGCTGAACAGACCGGTGTCGCCGAGGTGGTAGATCCGCACGCCGCCGAACTCGATGACCAGGCCCGCCGCGGGCGTGACGGTGCCGTTCGGGGTCGTGGAGGTGTGGAAGGCCTGCACCATCCGGCACGACCCCCACGGGTAGGTCACGGTGCCGCCGATGTTCGGGTCGAAGACGTCGACGCCCTCCTCGCCGATCTCGCCCGCGATCTCCACGAGCGCCTGCACCGTCGCGCCGGTGCGCTTGGCGATGGGGACGGTGTCGCCGATGTGGTCGGCGTGGCCGTGGGTGAGCAGGATGGCGTCGGCCTGCACGTCGTCGGCGCTCATCGCCGCCTTCGGGTTGCCGGTGAGGAACGGGTCGATGACGACCGTCGCCGTGCCGTCGTGCAGCGAGAAGGCCGACTGGCCGAGGAACTTGATCTCCATGGGTCTACGTCTCCTGGGGTGGGGGTGACTGGTCCTGCAGCTCGCGGGCGAGCTGGAAGCCGACCGACGTGCCGATGAGCAGGCCGAGCCGGACCTCGTCGGCGATGAGCGTGCGCACCTGCGCCATCCGCTGCCCGGGGTCACCTTCGGCGAGCGCCTGGTGCACCGCCGCCTCGTGGGCGCCGGTGAAGTAGCCGCCGTCGTCCAGGGCTGCGTTGAGGATGCCCTGCAGCGCAGGCGCCGCGTGGGTCACGACCTCCTGGGCGTGGTCCAGCCGGCCCGGCTGCGACAGGGCGGCGACCGCGGCGTCGACCTGCTCGGCGGTGTACGTCGGGGCGTCGGCCATCCGGCTCGACTCTACAAAGGTGCCCGCAGGCCGCCCTCAGCGCGGGCTCACGCGCGCCAGCGCGAGGCCGGCGAGGATACCGGCCAGCGCCCCGGTGAGTCCCGCGACGACGCTCATGAAGTCCGCGACCACGGGCATGAGGAAGACGACGGCGGCGATCACCGCGGTACCGAGCAGGTCGGCCTCGTCCTCGTCGCCGCGACGGCGCGCGAGGACGAGCGGCAGCGACCACGCGGCAAGCAGCGCCAGCGCCGCGCCGTTGCCGCCGAGCACGATCGGATCGGCTTGGACCGCCACGGCAACCGCTGTGCCGCCGACCCCGCCCGCCGCGAACAGGAGGAACACGAGGATCGGTCCGTGGCGGCGCTCGAGCAGCCAGCCGAACACGGCGATCGCCGTGACGACGGCCATCTGGGCCCACGCGTTGTCGTAGAGGAACGGTGAGGTCACCAGGCGCCACCACTCGCCGTCCAGGGGGCCGTTGACGGCGATCGACACCCGCTCGACGAGGAACAGCAGCAGGAAGCCGGCGATGCCCAGCGCCGTCAGCACGATCGTCACGTACGGACGGCGCAGCTCATCCCCGCGGATACCGGGGATCTCCCCCGCCTTCAGAGGCCCCAGGGTCGGACGCGGCAGCTTCCGGGCCTCCTTGACCCGGGCCTCGCCGTCCTCGCGCTCGATCTTCGGCGCGCGCTTGCGCAGGCGCTGGCCGCAGTACGGGCACTCGGTGATGTACGGGCTCACCTCGGCATTGCAGCTCTTGCACACGACGAAGAGATCAGGGGTACCGGCCATCCACCATCGATGATAGGCCCCGCGGCGCGCCCGTGTGTCGGACGGTTCGGTGCCGACCCCGGGGAGCGTGATCTGGGGGCCTGGACGGTGCCTGCTAGCCTTGGTGGCCGCGTGTGGCGTCGTCGCACGCCGAGGTGGCTTTTCCGTCAGACGAGACTCGCCTCCCCCCTAAGACGTGGCCCTTTCCCTCTGTGGCCACAGGAAGCGAAGGTTCGTATGACCCCGTCGTTCGCCGATCTCGGTGTGTCCGAGATCGTCTGCACCACCCTGGCCAAGCAGGGCTTCACCGCCCCGTTCGCCATCCAGAACCTCGTCGTCGCCGACGTGCTCGCCGGCCGCGACGTTCTCGCCAAGTCCCCCACCGGCTCGGGCAAGACCCTGGCTTTCGGGATCCCGATCGTCGACCGCATCGAGGCCACCGACCGCCGTCCCGCGGCGCTCATCCTCGCCCCCACCCGTGAGCTGGCCAGCCAGATCGTCGAGGACATGCGGCCGCTGGCCCACGCCCGGGCGCTGTCGGTCTGCGCCGTGTACGGCGGCGTCGGCATCCAGAAGCAGGCTCGTGACGCGGCGAAGTCCCACATCGTCGTCGCGACCCCCGGCCGCCTGGAGGACCTCCTGCAGCGCCGGGCGATCTCGCTGTCGCAGGTGAAGATCCTCGTGCTCGACGAGGCCGACCGCATGCTCGACATGGGCTTCAAGCCCGCCGTGGACCGGATCGTCGGCCTGTGCCCCCGCCAGCGCCAGACCCTCTTCTTCTCGGCCACGCTGGACGGCGAGGCCGGCCGGGTGGCGCTGGACTACACCGAGGACGCGGCGTCGCACGAGCACGTGCCGCCCGTCGACCACGGCGCCAAGGCGCGGATCGAGCACCGCTTCGTCTCCGTCGTGCACGAGCACAAGCTGCGCGTCCTCGCCGACGAGCTGCGCCGCGAGCGTGACCTCGCACTGGTCTTCGTGCGCACCAAGCGCGGCGCCGACCGCCTCGTCAAGCGCCTGGACCGTGAGGGCATCGACGCCGTCGCCATGCACGGGGACAAGACGCAGAAGCAGCGCGAGAAGGCGCTGGCCCGCTTCGAGGCCGGGAACGTCGACGTGCTCGTCGCCACCGACGTGGCCGCGCGCGGCATCGACGTGGCCGGCATCTCGCACGTCATCAACTTCGACCCCCCGGAGGACCGTGAGGGCTACGTGCATCGCATCGGGCGCACCGGCCGCGCTGGGGCGCGCGGGATCGGCATCACGATGGTCATGTCCGACCAGGCCCGGGACGTGAGCGCGATCGCCAGCGCCCTGGAGCTGCAGCGCGAGTTCGCCGGCGCCGGGTTCAGCGGACGCCACGGCGCCCCGTCGCACACCAGCGGTGGCGGTGGGGGCGGCGGTCAGTCGCGGGGCGGCGCAGGCCAGTCCCGGTCCAAGCGCCCGGCGTCGCGCAGCGGCAAGGGCCACACCGGTCCGAGCGAGCGCAAGTCCGGGAGCAAGGGCGGCGGCGGTGGCGGTGGCGGCTTCAGCTACCAGGGCACCAGCAGCAGCCCGTCGCGGTCGGGCGGCGGTCGCTCCGGCCCCTCGCGCCGCTCGTCGGCCCGGTAGACCGGCCCGCAGGACTGCGCCGGGGGGTCCTACCCCCGGCCCGCGCCGGTCGGTGGAGGCTCGTGATTGTCATACGCCACCAAGGTTCCATCGACCGTCGCTGACGGGGCTCGGTGGAGGCTCGCGGATGTCATACGACATCCAGGCTCCACTCACCCCTCCGGGGCCGTGGCGGCGACGATCTCCGCCCGGGTGGCGTCGCCTGCTCGGCTCCTCATCCCTCCGGTGCCGTGGCGGCGACGATCTCCGCCCGGATGGCATCGCCTGCTCGGCTCCTCATCCCTCCGGGGCCGTGGCGGCGACGATCTCCGCCATGACCTCCCGCAGGTCATGGTTGGCCTCGTGCACCACGAGCTGGCGGCGGGCGCCGTTGTGGCGCTCGATGATGTCGGTGAGGCCGTCGAGCTCGCCGGCCGAGCCGAGGTCCTGGGCGTGCTCGCGCAGCCGGTCGCGCAGGCGCCGGGCCAGCGTCCGGGCGGACACCTTCTCGGCCGCAGGCAGGTCCACGAGCTCGCCCTCCATGCCGTGGCGGGCCGCCAGCCACTTGTTCTCGTCGAGCATCTGGAAGGGCACCTCGCCGAGCGTGCCGCCGGCGTCGTAGTGCTCGCTGAGCTCCTTGACCATGGCCTGGATCAGCGCGGCGAGCGCCAGCGTGTGCTCGACCCGGGTCTGCGCGTCACACACCCGGACCTCCACGGTCCCCAGACGCGGATGCGGTCGCACGTCGTACCAGAGGTAGGTGTAGTCGTCCATCACCCCGCAGCGGACCATGAAGTCGATCTCCGCGCAGTAGTGCGTCCAGTCGGCGTATCGCGGGGGGACGCCGACCCGCGGGAAGGCACGGAAGATCGGGGTGCGGCTGGACATCAGGCCCGTCGCGTTCCCGCGCCAGAACGGCGAGTTGGCGCTCAGGGCCTGGAGGATCGCCAGGTGCACGCGCATGCCGTTGGCCACGTGGATGGCCTTCTCCGGGTCGTCGACGGAGACGTGCACGTGGAGGCCGAAGATGAGCTCTTGACGCGCGACGAACCGCAGGTCGTCGATGAGGTCCTGGTAGCGCGGTCGAGCGACGATGCGCTGGTCCTCCCACATCGCGAACGGATGGGTGCCCGCCGAGCCGATGAGCAGCCCCTTCGCCGCCGCGATGTCGCGCACGTGGGCGCGCATCCCCCGCAGCTCCTCGCCGGCCTCGGCGGTGTTCGCGCGCGGATGGGTGGCGATCTCGAGCACCGACTCCATGAGCTCGGGCTTGATGTGCCCGTGCGGTCCGGACTCGTCCAGCAGCGACTCGATGGCGTTGACGAGGTCGTAGCCGGCCCCCTCCACGATCATCAGCTCCTCCTCGATGCCGATCGTGTAGGCAACGCGCCGTGCGGAGAACGCGTGTTCCATCCCGGGGCACCTTACCCAGCGCCGCGGGCGTTCAGTGACCGGGGTATCGTCCACCTATGACCACTGCCGAACTGACCAGCACGCGCCTCGAGGAGCTCCTCGGCGCGGATGCGGCCAACCTGTTGGAGCACACGTGCACCACGGTGGCCGCCAACGACCTGCACCTCCCGGGGCCGGACTTCATCGACCGGGTGTGGCTGGACTCCGACCGCAGCCCCCAGGTCCTGCGCAACCTCGCGGCCCTGCGGGACCACGGCCGCCTGGGCGGCACCGGCTACGTGTCGATCCTCCCGGTGGACCAGGGCATCGAGCACTCCGCTGCGGCGTCGTTCGCGCCGAACCCGATCTACTTCGACCCCGAGAACATCGTCCGCCTCGCCCTGGAGGGCGGCTGCAACGCGGTGGCCTCGACCGTCGGCGTGCTCGGCGCGACATCCCGGAAGTACGCGCACAAGATCCCGTTCGTCGTCAAGCTCAACCACAACGAGTCGCTGACCCTACCCGAGACCTACGACCAGATCATGTTCTCGTCGGTGCAGCGTGCCTACGACCTCGGGGCCGTCGCCGTCGGCGCGACCATCTACTTCGGCTCCCCGGAGTCCGACCGCCAGATCGTGGAGGTCGCCCAGGCCTTCGAGAAGGCCCACCGCCTCGGCATGGCCACCATCCTGTGGTGCTACACCCGCAACTCGGCCTTCAAGGTCGACGGCGTCGACTACCACACGGCCGCCGACCTCACCGGCCAGGCCAACCACCTCGGCGTCACCATCGAGGCGGACATCATCAAGCAGAAGCTCCCCGAGTGCAACGGCGCCTTCAACGCGATCAAGGTCGGCAAGACGGACAAGCTCGTCTACGAGAAGCTGACGACCGACCACCCGATCGACCTGACCCGCTACCAGCTCATCAACTGCTACATGGGCCGCGCCGGCCTCATCAACTCGGGTGGCGCCTCCGGCGGGGACACCGATCTCGCGGAGGCCGTGAAGACGGCGGTCATCAACAAGCGGGCCGGCGGCACGGGGCTGATCTCCGGGCGCAAGGCCTTCCAGCGCCCGATGGACGACGGCATCGGCCTGCTGAACGCCATCCAGGACGTGTACCTCTCCGATCAGGTCACGATCGCCTGAGTGCGGTACCGCTTCGTGCCGTAGCTGCGTCAGGCCACGCGCAGCCGCGCCGCCCCGGACCCAAGGCCGGGGCCCGGCTGCTGTGATGGGAGCACGATGTCCGCCCGCACCGCCCTTGTCTGCCTGGCCGCGTTGGCCGTTGTCGTGTTCACGGGCGTGCAGCGGCTCGCGGGCGCCACGGCCGGCAGCCCAACGGGGAGGGTGACGTCAGACGCGCACGGCGGGCTCGCGGTGCGGGCCGGCCAGTCGTTCCCCGCGCGCGTGGTGCGCGTCGTCGACGGCGACACCGTTCACGTGCGTGCGGCCGGAGCGGAGGAGACCGTGCGCTACATCGGAATGGACACCCCGGAGTCGGTGAAGCCCGGCGTTCCCGTCCAGTGCTTCGCCGAGGCCGCCAGCCGCCGGAACAAGCAACTCGTGGCCGGGCGCACCGTCGCCGTCGTCGTCGGCGCCGAGCCCCGCGACCGCTACGGCCGCCTGCTCGGGTACGTCTACCGGACCGCCGACGGCAGCCTGGTCAACGCCGAGCTGGTCCGCGAGGGGTACGCCCGGACGCTCACCATCCCGCCCAACGACGACTACGCGCCACGCTTCGCGACGCTCGCGCGCGAGGCGCAGCGCGCCGGACGCGGCCTATGGAGCGCATGCCCAGCCCGGTAGGCGGCGTGCACAGCCAACCCGTTGCAGACGACATAATCGTCTACCCTTTCTGACGTCCATGAGCGTGCGGGAGAGCCTCCACCAGCTGGAACAGGCCTTCGTCGAAGAGACGATCGCCGACCGCGAGCGCCGCGAGGCGCTCCAGCGGCAGGTCGTCACGCGCAGCCGCCGCCGGGAGATCCAGCGCGAGAACCGCAAGGGCCTGGCCCGGTTCGTCCTGCTCGTGACCGTGCTCATCGCCACCGCCGTCCTCGTGACCGTGGCGATGTTCGAGACGTTGTTCCTGGTCATGGGGTGAAAGGCGGCCCATAGCTGCAGGGGCTCACGCCCGGCCCTGCCGCCGCCTTTCGCGTTGGGACTTTTTCGCCCAGACCCTCGTTCTCCTCGACCTCGCCGCTGAAAAACTCCCGGGCTCTGCGGGTAAGACGGCGGTCGGGAGTGGACGCTGCTGCCGCCCGGCGTCGGTGGCCGCCGTCTTACCTTGGGACTTTTCCGCCCAGACTCGCTGTCTCCGCCAGACCCACCGCTGGAAAACTCCCGGGCTCGGGCTCTGCGGGTATGGCGGCGGACGGGAGGGGCGTCTACTCCGGTCCGCCGTCTTACCCCTGCTCGGAGAGCTTGTTCAGCGCGCCGTCGACATCGGCCCGGACGCTGTGGTCGGCGACGTTGTGGCCGACGCCGCCGCGCTCCTCCTGGATCTCGAGGTAGACCTCCTGGCGGAAGACCGGCACGTCGCGGGGGGCCTTGATGCCGATGCGCACCTTGTCACCCATGACCGACAGCACGGTGATCTCGACGTCGTCGCCGATCATGATGCTCTGGTTCGACTTGCGTGTCAGCACGAGCATGGTGTTGAACTGCCTCCTTGGCCCCGGCTCCCGGCCTGGGCACGTGTGTTGTCCGATACCGCACCGACGGGCATCGTGCGCACGGGCACGTGCCCAGAATCGTCCCTGCGGAAACCATCCTGCCAGGTCCCCGGACCTCGCGCCAGCGATCGGCCCTTTTGCAGCATCTTCCTATAGGGTCCTCCGGCTATATGGCTCGTCGTTCCCTGCGTCCTCACCTCAACCAGATCCGCACATGGGTCCAGCAAGGGCGCACCGATGCGTGGATCGCCCACCAACTGGAGGTGACGGGGCAGCAGATCGACGCGTTCAAGCGCGAGAACGACCTCGCGCCGGGGGCCGCAGCCGAGGGCGGCCCCGCCGCCGACTTCGACGACGAGATCGACCTGCGCGCCCAGGACGACGAGCTCATCGCCGTCGAGCTGGAGAAGGCCGAGGCCGAGCGTCTGGCCCGGGAGGCGGAGGAGGCCGAGGAGGCCGCCGCCAAGGCCGCCGAGCGCGCCGCCCGCGGCGACGAGGACGACCAGGACGACGGGGACGACACCCCCTCCGGCCGTCGCCGCGGGCGCCGCGGTGGCCGCGGCCGGGGTCGTGGGCGCAAGTCCACCGGCCCCCTCGAGGGCACGTTCGACCACGGCGACGAGGGCTACGGCCTGTGGCTGGACCCCGGCGTCGCCGACAACCCCGTCTACGCCGAGCACTGGGCGGGCCACCGCAACGTCGAGGTCGTGGTCGAGGAGAACCAGATCGTCATCCGCCGCGCCGGCGAAGAGGACAGCAGCGACGACAACGACGACTGACCCCGCGGACCGCGGCGGTCAGCCGTCCTGGTCGAGCCGGAGGCGCCGCCCGCCGGCGAAGTCCTGCGCCTCGCGCACGTAGCGATAGAACGTCGCATCCGCGACCAGCCGCTCGTCCCACGCCCACGGCGCCCCGGGCGCGGTGACCACCGCCAGGTCCAGGCACCAGCTCGTCCCCGCGTCGTACAGCGTCACGAGCTCGTCGGTCGTGAACGTCGACCCCAGGCGCCGACGCAGCTCCGCGAGCAGCACGTCGCAGACCCGCTCGACGGCGATCGTCTCGGCACCCTGCATCGCCTGACGGCGCCGGTCGGCGGACTGCCACTGCTGAAAGGCGACCTCGAAGCTCGTCACGGACGCGAACGTAGCAACCGCCGGCCGGCCGACGGCCCGCCCCGCGCCCGGCCCGCCCGGCGCCGGATCGGCGGTTCAGGGCGCCTTGGGCAGGCCGCTCACCGAGAACGGCCGCTCGCCGGGACGGACCATCCCCAGGCGTCGCGCCTCCTGCTCGAGGAAGCCCTTGGAGCCCAGCGCGGTCCGCCGCTGCTTCAGGCGCACGTTCTCCCGCTTGAGCAGCTGGACCTCGTTGTGCTTGGCCTGCGACTCGTGCCGTGTGGACCAGTAGGACAGCAGCGGCTGGACGTAGAGCCCGACGATACCCACGAGCACCACGAGCAGCACGACCCGCCCGGCCCGGTCCCAGCGGAAGCCCGAACCCGGGTCCGGGCCCGAAGCAGGCACGCGGCGCGGGCGGATCACCACCCGGACAGTCGCCCGCGGGGGCGGCTGCGGGTTCGGGTCGGCGCGAGCAGCGCGGGCGGCGGCCATCGTCCGTGCAGTTCGGGCCGCAGGCCGCGAGTCCTGCCGCTGGGACGTGGAGTGCGAGCGGGGTTTGCAACACCCCTCGGCGGGACACAAAGGGGTTCATGAGTGACGCCGACGAACCCACGACCGCGCAGCTGCTGACACAGCTGTCGGAGCAGTCATCCGCCCTCGTGCGCCAGGAGGTGCGCCTGGCGCAGCTGGAGCTGCAGGAGAAGGGCAAGCGGGCGGGGATCGGCATCGGCCTGCTCGGCGGCGGCGGCCTCATCGCCGTCTACGGCGTCGGAGCGCTCATCGCCACGCTCATCCTCCTGCTGGCCACCGCCGTGGACGCGTGGCTGGCCGCCCTCATCGTGACCGTCGTGCTGTTCGCGGCGGCCGGCGTCGCCGCTCTGCTGGGCAAGAACAAGGTAACGGAGGCCGGATCCCCAGTCCCCGAGCACGCCGTCGACAGCACCCGCGCCGACGTCACGACGGTCAAGGAGGCCGCACACCGATGAGCCCGACCCCCGCCGACCCGAGGCCGATCCCTGACGACCAGAAGCGGGGGCCCGCCGAGGCGGCGGCCGCCGATCTGACCCCCGCCGACTCCATCGAGGAGGCCGAGCGCCAGGTCATCCAGACCCGGGAGGAACTGGCCCATACCGTCGAGGCGCTGGCGGCCAAGGCCGACGTGAAGGCCCGCGCCTCCGAGAAGGCCGCGGAGACGAAGGCCACGGTGTCCGAGAAGGCCGACGAGGCCAAGACGCTGGCCGCCGCGAAGGCCGAGGAGGCCAAGACGGCCGCCGCGCGCCTCCAGGAGTCCGCCCCCACCCCCCAGCAGGCCGCCGAGCAGGCCGCGCAGGCGGCGCGAAGCAACCCGCAGGTCGTGGCCGCCGCCGTCGCCGCCGTCCTGCTCGTCATCCTGGTGCGCCGCCGGCGGGCCCGCTGACCCTCAGGAGCGGAACACGGAGCGCCCGGGGTACGTCGCCCGGTCGCCGAGGGCCTCCTCGATTCGCAGCAGCTGGTTGTACTTTGCCACGCGGTCAGAGCGGGACGGCGCACCGGTCTTGATCTGGCCGCAGCCGGTGGCGACCGCGAGGTCGGCGATCGTCACGTCCTCGGTCTCCCCCGACCGGTGGGACATCACGGCGGTGTAGCCGGCCGCGGTGGCCATGCGGATCGCCTCCAGCGTCTCGGTCAGCGTCCCGATCTGGTTGACCTTGACGAGGATCGAGTTCGCCGTCCCGGAGTCGATCCCGCGCTTGAGGCGCTCGGGGTTGGTGACGAACAGGTCGTCGCCGACGAGCTGCACCCGGTCACCGAGGGCGTCGGTCAGCTGCTTCCAGCCGTCCCAGTCCTCCTCGTCCATGCCGTCCTCGATCGACACGATCGGGTACCGCTGCGCCATCTGGCCCCAGTAGTCGGCCAGCTGCGCGGAGGACAGCCGGCGCCCCTCGTGCTGCAGGTCGTACTCGCCGGCGTCGGTGAAGATCTCGCTCGTCGCCGGGTCAAGGGCGATGGCCACGTCGCTGCCGGGCGTGTACCCGGCGGCCTCGATGCCGACCACGAGGACCTGGAGGGCCTCCTCGTTGGAGCCCAGATTCGGCGCGAACCCGCCCTCATCGCCGACCGAGGTGGCCATCCCCTGGTCGTGCAGGGTCTGCTTCAGCGCGTGGAAGACCTCGGTGCCCATCCGCAGGCCCTCCCGGAACGAGCCCGCCCCGCAGGGAACGACCATGAACTCCTGGAAGTCGACCGAGTTGTCCGCGTGCGAGCCGCCGTTGAGGACGTTCATCATCGGCACCGGCAGGACGTGGGCGTCGGGGCCGCCGAGGTGGCGCCACAGCGGCAGGCCGGCCTGCGCGGCGTCGGCCTGCGCGGCGGCCAGGGAGACCCCGAGGATCGCGTTGGCCCCCAGCCGGGACTTGTTGGCCGTGCCGTCAAGCTCGATGAGCGCGGCGTCCAGGCCAGCCTGATCGCCGGCCTGGCGGCCCGCGACCGCAGCGGCGATCTCGTCGTTGACGTTGGCGACGGCCCGGGTGACGCCCTTGCCGTTCCAGGCCGCGCCGCCGTCGCGCAGCTCGGTGGCTTCGAACTCGCCGGTGGACGCCCCGGACGGCACGGCCGCGCGCCCGATGGCGCCGGAGTCCAGGACGAGGTCGACCTCGACGGTCGGGTTTCCGCGCGAGTCGAGGATCTGGCGGGCGTGGACGGACTGGATGGTGCTCATGGGTGCGCTGGCCCCTCGGTCGGTGTGGCGGTGGACGGCGGAGGCGGGGACGGGGAGGTGGTCGCGGTGGCGTGCTCGGCGGCGACCCGCTCGCGGAAGCGGCCGGCCGCCGCCCGCAGCGCCAGCTCGGGGTCGAGCTTGGCCCGGCGCGCGACGTCGACGACGGCCAGCAGCCAGTCGCCGAGCGCCTCGAACGCGGCGTCGCGGTCAGCGCCGGCCTCCTGCAGCGCGGCGCTCGCGCGACGGGCGTCGTCCAGCGGCGCCTGGGCGAGGTCGACCCCGGCGGTCGAGGCGCGGCGCTGGACCTTGCGCGCGTACAGGAGGGCGGGCAGGTTCTCGGGCACCTCGCCGAAGATCCCGGGTTCCCGGCCGCTCTCGGTCTGCTTGATCTCATCCCAGCGCTGCAGGACCTCGCCGGGCGTGCCGGCCTCCGCCTCGCCGAAGACGTGCGGGTGGCGGCGGACGAGCTTGTCGTGGACGTGCTCGGCCACCGCAGCCAGCGACCCGGCGCCGCGCTCCTCCAGCAGCAGCGACAGGAAGTGCACCTGGAAGAGCACGTCGCCGAGCTCGTCCAGGACCTTGGCGTCGTCGCCGGCGTGGACGGCGTCGGCCAGTTCGTACGCTTCCTCCAGCGTGTGCGGCACGATCGACCGCGCGTCCTGGGCGCGGTCCCACGGGCAGTCTCGGCGCAGGCGCCGGGTCAGCTCGTCGAGGGACTGCACGGCCCGGGCGGCGGGGTCGCTCACCGCCCGCAGCCTACCGGCGGGCGGGCCGCCGCGGCGGCCCGCCGCCCGGTCTGGCTACTTGCCGCCGGAGCCCGATCCGGAGCCGCCGTCCGACGGGGTGACCGGCACGGTCTGCGGCGGCGCCTGCTGCGCCCCGCCTTGGGCGGGCGGCGCCTGCTGGGGCGGAGCCTGCTGGGGCGGAGCCTGCTGGGGCGCCCCGCCACCCTGCGCCGGCGGAGCCTGCTGCGGGGCACCCTGGCCGTCCGGAGTCGGCGCACCGGTGGACGTGGTGTCCTGCTTGGGCGCGTTCTTGCAGTCCTGCGTGACGTAGCCGTCGCGGCAGTCGGTCATGTCCTTCCACTTCTTCTGAAAGTCCTTGACGAATTCGTCCAGCGCCTTCTGCTCGCCCTGGCTGGAGAGCAGCTGCTTGATCGTGGGCGTGGCGTCCTTGAGCGACTGCTGTGAGGCGGCCGTGACCTTCTGGACCTTGAACACGTAGTAGCCGAACTGGGTCTTGACCGGCCCGGTGAGCTTGCCCTTCTTGGCCTTGAAGATCGCGTCGTCCAGCGCCTTCTCCTGCTGGCCCTTGGCGGCGGCCAGCAGCACGCCGCCCTGGTCCTTGGAGGCCTGGTCGATCGAGAGCGACTTGGCGACCTTGCTGAACTGGACCCCGGCCTTCAGCTGCGAGATCGCCCGCTCCGCCTGTGCCTTGGTCTTGGTGAGCACGAGGCGCAGGTCGCGGCGCTCGGGCTGGGAGAACCGCGACTTGTTCTTGTCGTAGTAGGTCTTGACGTCGGCGCTGGACGGGTTCTTCTTGTCCTTGATGATCTTGTCGCGCAGTTTGTTGGACGTCGTGTCCAGACGGACGCGGAGCAGGAGGTCGTTGAGCGTCATCCCGGAGCCCTTCAGGAACGTCTGGAAGTCCGACTCCTTCGGGAACGACTGCTTCTTGGTCATCTCGAACTGCTTGATGACCTCCTTGTCGGTCACCTTGACCCCGCGCTCGGCGGCCTCGCCGGCGATCCACTGCGAGGAGATGAGGAACTGCAGCGTCTGATCGCGCAGCCCCTCGTACTCGGTCTTGCACTGGGTCTTGAACTGCGCGTCGGACTGCTTGGGCTGGCCCTTGGCGGGCTTCGGCGCCGTCTTCTTCTTGCCCGCGACGCAGGCGGTGAACTCCGGGGGCACGGGGATCTTCGCCTTGGCCGCGCTGCCTCCCGTCGGGTCAGCCTGGCCCTGCGCGGAGATCGCGGCGATCTTCAGCCAGTGGGTGAACGTGTCCTTCTTGATCGTCTTGTCGCCGACCGTGACCACCGCGTTGCCGGGGATGCCCCCGCCACACGCCGTCAGCACGACCGTGACCACAAAAAAGGCGCATAGCGCCGAGAACCTACGTGAAAGTGCCATGTTCCCCAATGGTAGGGGGTCAGGCGCGCAGGCGCGTCACCCCCAGCAGGACGTCGGCGGCGCGCACCACGGCGGCGAAGCGCTCCGGCCCGGACGCCGTCACCTTCAGCGACAGCTGGCTGCGACCCGGCTCGTACAGGGCCCCGGGCAGCTGCTCTTTCAGGTCCGCGACCTGGTCGTCCTCCAGGTCGACCGGGGTGACCGCCAGCCGGTCCTGCTTGAAGGACACCGCGCGGACCCCGGCCTCGCCGAGCTTGATCCGGGCCTGCTGCAGGGTGATGAGGTTGTCGACGGGCTCGGGCAGCGGGCCGAAACGGTCCTCGAGCTCGGAGTGCAGCGCGCCGAGATCGGCGAGGTCCCGCGCGCCCGCGATCCGCCGGTGCGTGTCGATCTTGGCCTGCTCATAGGGGACGTAGTCGGCGGGCACGTACGCATCGACACCGACGTCCATCCGCACCGGCTCGGTGTCCTCGTCTGAGTCCTGCGCCGGCCCGGCCGCGGCGACGGCCTCGTCGAGCATCGCCATGTACAGCTCGAAGCCCAGGGCGGCGACGTGCCCGGACTGCTCGTCCCCCAGGAGGTTCCCGGCCCCGCGCAGCTCGAGGTCGCGCATGGCGATCTTGAAGCCGGCACCGAGCTCGGTGTAGTCGCTCAGGGCGGTCAGGCGCTTCATCGCGTCCTGCGTCAGCGCGGCGTGCGACGGGTAGACGAGGTAGGCGTAGGCGCGCTCCCGCGAGCGGCCGACCCGCCCGCGGATCTGGTAGAGCTGCGAGAGGCCAAACGTGTCGGCCCGCTCGACGACCAGCGTGTTGGCGGTCGGCACGTCGATCCCGGACTCGATGATCGAGGTGGCCACGAGGACGTCGGCCTCGCCGCGCAGGAAGGCGAGCATCCGCTGCTCCAGTTCGGCCTCCTCCAGCTGCCCGTGGGCGACGATGAACGTCATGCCCGGGCACAGGCCGCGCAGGCGCTCGGCGGTGTCGTCGATCGACTCGACCCGGGTGGGCAGGAAGAACGCCTGCCCGCCGCGGCCCTTCTCGCGCAGCAGCGCCTGCTTGACGAGCTGCTCGTCGTACTCGCCCACGTACGTCTTGACCGGGCGCCGGCCCTCCGGCGGCGTCTGGATGACGCTGATG
>JBBSUL010000082.1:0-15847 GCA_038234375.1 Solirubrobacterales bacterium
CTCGGCGACTACGCCTTCAACCTGGCCGAGTCGGCGGACTTCATGTTCGACCATGCGATCTACAACGACTGCATGGCCAACGTGGACTACTCCGAGCAGATGGTCAAGGAGACCAACCCATCGGTCCTGGCCAAGGCGGAGAACACCTCCGCGCCGCACGCGGCGATCCACGGCTACAAGACGATCGCCGACATCATGCGGGCGCTGAACGCGTTCACCGGGGACTTCTACCTGGAGACCCTTCAGGTCGCCCGGTACACGCGGGAGATGTACTGCCTGTTCGGCGGGCGCCACACCCACCCGTCGACGATCCTCCCCGGCGGCTGCAGCGCAGACATCACCTCGCAGACGCTCACGGACTACTACGTGCGCCTCATGCGGTACATGGACTACTGCAAGCGGTCCATCCCGATGCACGACGACCTGTACGACTTCTTCTACGAGGCCCTCCCGGGCTACGAGAAGGTCGGCTTCCGCGAGACGGACCTCATCTGCTGGGGCGCGTTCGACGATCCCGACCACGTCGACTACAGCTACAAGAACATGACCGACTGGGGCCGGCACCGGTTCGTCACCCCGGGCCTCGTGTTCAAGGGCGAGCTGATCACCACCGACCTGGTGGAGATCAACCTCGCGATGCGCATCACGCTCGGCTCGTCCTACTTCGACGACTGGGTGGGCAACACGACCCCGTTCGTGACCAAGGACCCGCTGGGCAACGAAGTGGACCCGCGGCACCCGTGGAACAAGCAGACGCTGCCCAAGCCCGGCAAGCGCGACTTCGCCGACAAGTACTCGTGGGTCGCCTCGCCGCGCATGTTCGACAAGCGCGACGGCTCGTTCGTGGCCAACGACACCGGCGGCGGCCCGTTCGCCCGCCAGTGGATCACCGCGAAGGCCGGCCTCGTCGACCTCGGGTTCCTCAAGGCCACGGGCGAGTCGCTGAAGATGACGCTGCCCAAGACCGGGTTCATGCCCGAGATGGAGCTCGAGTGGAAGATCCCGCCGTGGTCGAACGCCATCGAGCGTCAGCGCGCGCGCACCTACCACCAGGCCTACTCGGCCCTGGTCGCCCTCTACAACCTCGAGCAGGCCTTCGTCGAGGTCCGGGCCGGGCGCACGAAGTCGTGGAACGAGTTCACCGTGCCGGACGAGGCGGTCTCCGTCGGCTTCCACGAGGCGGCGCGTGGGGTGCTCTCGCACCACATGGTCATCAAGGACGGCAAGATCGCCAACTACCAGCCCTACCCGCCCACGCCGTGGAACGCGAACCCGCGTGACATGAACGGGACGCCCGGGCCCTACGAGGACGCGGTGCAGAACACGCCGATCTTCGAGGAGAACGGACCGGACGATTTCAAGGGCGTGGACATCATGCGCGCCGTGCACTCGTTCGACCCGTGCCTGCCCTGCGGCGTGCACATGTACGGCAAGGGGAAGGTCCGCAAGGTCGTCCACACGCCGACGGCGATGGCGTAGGGAGGTTCGATGACGGACGTTGCGACGACCCCCGAGGAGCAGTTGGTCGAGCGCGTCCAGGAGGTGACGGGGCGCCTGGAGGCGATGGAGGACCTTCAGGCGCTGCGGATCGCCGACGAGCTCGCCGGCGCCCTCGGCGAGCTCTACGGTGAGGGCCTGACGCGCTTCTTCGGGGCGCTTACGGCCGACGGCACCGACCCCGGACAGGTGCTGGCGGACCTGGCGGGCGACGGCGTCGTGGCCACGCTCATGGCGGTCCACGACCTGCACCCGGCGGCCTCGGCCGCGCACCCGGGGCCGGACGGAGCGCAGGAGGCGCTGGTTGCCGACGTCGAGGCGTGCTCGGCACGCTTGGAGGAGATCGCCGACGCCGGGGCGCGGGCGCTGGCCGACGAGCTGGCCGCCGCCGTCGTGCAACTGCACGGGGCCGGGCTCACGCGGATGTTCGCCGTGCTGTCGGCCGAAGGGGCCGACGTCGCGGGCGTGCGGGAGGAGCTTCAGACCGACGGCGTCGTGGCCAGCCTCATGCTCATGCACGACCTGTACCCGGTGCCGCTCGAGGAGCGGGTGGTGCAGGCGCTGGAGGAGGTCCGGCCCTACCTGGACTCCCACGGCGGCGACGTGGAATACCTCGGCATCGACGGCGGGGTCGTGCGCCTGAAGCTCATCGGCCACTGCCGCACCTGTGCGGCGTCGGCGAGCACGCTGGAGGTCGTGGTGGAGGACGCGCTGCGCGCCGCCGCCCCCGACCTGCGGGGCATGGACGTCGAGGGTGTCGAGGCTCCCACGAACCCCATCCCGAACTCGCCGGCCGCCGGCGAGCAGAGCTGGCTGGAGCTCGAAGGCGCGGACGCGATCGACCGTGGCATGGTCGTCAGCGCCTCCCAGGGCCTGCTCGTGGCCAACGTCGCCGGGACGCTGCTGGCCTACCGGGACGTCTGTGCGGGCTGCCGGGCGCCGATGGCCAAGGACGGCATCCTGCTCGGCGGCACCCTGACCTGCGGCATGTGCGGCAACAGCTACGACCTGCCGCGGGCGGGACGCTGCCGCGACGACGCCGAGCTCCAGCTGACCCCCGTCCCGCTGCTGCGCGGCGCCGGCGGCATCAAGGTGGCGGTCGACCGATGAGCGACGGTACGCGGACGAGCGCGCTGGCGCGCATGTCCGCCTGGGCGGTGCCGCGCGAGGCGCCCGCGGCCGTCGTGAAGGAGCCGCCGAGCGGGACCTGCGAGCTGTGTCCCATCGGCCTGGGCGACGACCACCGCCATCTGCTGCACCTGGACGAGCGGCGCATCATCTGCGTCTGTGAGACGTGCTGGTCGCTGCGCTCCGGCGACGCCGAGTACCGGGCGACCGGTGGACGGACGGTGTGGCTGGACGACTTCGTCATGGCCGACGACGTGTGGGCGTCCTTCCAGATCCCGATCGGCCTGGCCTTCATGATGCGCTCGGCGGTCGACGGCCGCGTGGTCACCATGTACCCGAGCCCGGCCGGAGCGACCGAGAGCGAGTTGGACCTCGCCGACTGGGACCGGCTCGTGGCGGCCAACCCGCCGCTGGCGCTCATGGAGCCCGACGCCGAGGCGCTGATCGTCAACCGGATCTCCGCGCCCCACGAGTACGTCATCGCCCCGATCGACCAGGCCTACAAGCTCGTCGGGTTCATCAAGGCGCGCTGGCAGGGGATCACCGGCGGCAGCGAGACCGAGGAGGCGGTCACCGAGTTCTTCACCACCCTGCGTGAGCGCACCGAGAGCACGATGCCCGTCGGCATGCCGCCCCCGCCGTCGAGCCGGTCGAGCGCCCCCGCGCTGACGATCACCCTGCACGGGGCCGTCGAGGCATGAGCATCCAGATCATCCCCGCCGGCGACGACGCCGGCGGCCCGCCGCCCGTCGAGGACCCGCAGTTCACCGTCCTGGACGTCAGCGCGCTGCGCCACGCCGCGACCCCGACGCTGCGCTTCGACCTGCACGTGTCGGACCCCGCCGGGCGCGAGGTCTACGCGATCGCGCTGTCGGTCCAGATCCAGATCGACCCGGCCGCCCGCGAGTACGACGACGCCACCCGGGAGCGCCTGGTCGAGCTCTTCGGGGCGCCCGAGCGGTGGGCGTCGACCACCCACACCTTCGAGTGGGCGCGCGTCGAGGTGCTCGTCCCGAGCTTCGTGGGCGCCACGTCGTTCGCGGTGCAGGTGCCCTGCACGTACGACCTGGAGATCGCCGCCGCCAAGTACTTCTACTCGCTGCCCGGCGGGATGGTGCCGCTGACCTTCCTGTTCAGCGGCATGGTCCTCTACCGCGAGGAGGGCGGCGGCGCGATGCACGTCACGCCGGTGCCGTGGAGCTGCACGACGCGCTGGCGGATGCCGGTCGAGGCGTGGAAGGACGCGATGGTCGCGCAGTACCCCGGCGGCGGCTGGATCCGCCTGACCACCGACACCCTCGACGCGCTGATGGACCGCAAGGCCGCCGGGGGACACCACAGCTTCGACGCTCTCGTCGACGGCCTGCTGCACGAGACGGAAGGGACCCGCCAGCCATGACCGACGCCGCCACCACCGCCACTCCCGATCGCGAGGCCGGCCGCGAGCATCTGCGCCAGCTCGTCGACACGCTGCTGTTCGAGGGGTACGCGCTGTACCCGTACACGCCGGGCGCCACGAAGAACGCGACGCCGACGCCGTTCGGCATCGTCTACCCGCCGATCTACGCGGCCTGCGGCGAGGCCACGTTCGACCATCTGCGCCTGCAGGTCATCGCGCAGGCTCCGGCCGAGGCGACGGTGGCGGTCGACGTTCGGTTCCTCGAGCCCTCAGGGGAGCGCCACGAAGGCACCGAGCGCGGGGTGCAGGTTCCCGCCACGACCCTGGCCGCCCTGGAGGCCGAGGCCGTGGAGGTGCCCTTCGCCTTCGACGCCGTGCGCGGCCACGTCCGGGTGACCGCCCAGGCCTTCAGTAACGGCCTGACCCGCGTCAGCGCGTCCGTCCACAACACGACCGAGGTCGACGAGGGCCTGGACCGGCCGGGTGCGCTGCGCTCGTCGATGCTCTCCACCCACGTGGTGGCCACCGTCACCGGCGGCACGTTCATGTCGCCGATCGCGCCGCCCGACCACGCGGCGACCGCGAACATGGCCTGCGCGAACGTCAACACCTTCCCGGTGCTGGCGACGCCGGAGGACGACGTCGTGCTCGGTGCGGCCATCGTCCTGCCCGACCATCCGCAGATCGCTCCGGAGTCCAAGGGCAGCCTGTTCGACAGCACCGAGATCGAGGAGGCGCTGCTGCTGCACCTGCTCGCCCTCAGCGAGGGGGAGGTCGACTCGATCGCCGAGCAGGACCCCGCCGTGCGCGAGATGCTCGAGCGGGCGATCCGCACCACCCCGGAGGAGTTCGCCAAGCTCCGTGGGCGGGTGACGATGTCCGAGCCGGGCAAGGACTTCGCCACCACCGGCCTCGCGCCGCGCCCGGACGTCCCCGGCGGGCACGGCTTCCCGGCCGACCCGTTCGGCGCCGATCCGTTCGGGACCTCCGACGGCCCGGGCGGCCCGCTGCCGCCGCTGCGGTTCATCGACGCCGACGGCAACGAGGCGCCGCTGGACATCCCGACGGTCGGGCAGGAGGTCAAAGGCGAGCGCGAGCTCACCGTCGAGGGCGTCACCTACCGCCTCGGCGACCGCGTGCGCCTCAAGCCCGAGGCCGGCCGCAACGCGCAGGACCACCTGCTGGACGGCAAGTCCGCGACGATCGAGCGCATTTACGTCGACTACTCCGAGGTCGTGCACCTCTGCGTGACCGTCGACGACGACCCCGGCCAGGAGCTCATGCGCGACATCGGCCGCTACCTCTACTTCAAACCGGATGAGGTGGTGCCCTCGCCCAGGGGCTCGGGCACCATTGGGGGAGCCGCCTCCGGGTCTTCGCCAGACCTTCGCGACATGGGAGATGCCAACGATGAGTGACGCGACAGAAAACAACCTTGAGCGGGTGCGCGAGAAGCAGATCCTCGTCGCCGGCGTGGGCAACGCGTGGCTGCAGGACGACGCCTTCGGCGGCGAGGTGGTGCGCCGGCTGGAGAAGCAGGGCGTCCCCTCCGGTGTCATGGTCCTGGACTTCGGGACCAGCGGCCTGGACCTCGCCTACGAGGTGATGCGCGGCTACGACGCGCTCGTGCTCGTCGACGCCTCACGGCAGGGGGACGTCCCCGGCACGCTGTACGTCATGGAGCCCGAGCAGCACGAGTTCGCGGCCTCCATCGAGGACGGCGAGGCGATCGACCCGCACAACATGGACCCGCAGACTGTGCTGCGCTTCGTCAACGCGACGGGCGGCTGGCCGGCCAAGGTCACCGTCATCGGCTGTGAGCCCGGCGAGGTCGACGAGCCGGGCATGGGCCTGACGCCCCCGGTCGAGGCCGCGGTGACCGGCGCAGTGGAGCTCGTCCTCAAGACAGTGGCCGAGCTGCAGACCGACGCGGCCTACCAGGACGCCTGACGGGCCCCGCGTGCACGAGCTGTCGATCGCCTCGGCCATCGCGGACACCGCGGCCAAGCACGCCGCCGGCCGGCGCGTCACGCTGGTCTCCGTCCGCCTCGGGCACCTGCGCCAGGTCGTGCCCGACTCGCTGGTGTTCTCCTTCGGCCTGGTGACCCGCGACACCATCTGCGAGGGTGCGAGGCTGGAGTACGAGATCGTCCCCGCCCGCCTGCGCTGCGCACCGTGCGAGCACGAGTGGGAGGTCACCGTCCCCGCGTTCCGGTGCCCGAGGTGCGAGGGTGCGCAGGTCGTCGCGATCAGCGGGGAGGAGTTGGAAGTGGAATCCATCGAGGTACAGGAAGAGGAGGCATCCCCATGCACCGCGTGAAGGTCCGCGTCGTCGAGGACGCGCTGGACGCCAACAACACCATCGCGCGGGCCAACCGCGACGACTTCGACCGCGACAGCGTCGCGGTCGTGAACATCATGAGCGCGCCGGGAGCGGGGAAGACGACCTTGCTGGAGCGCATGCTGCGCGACGGCATCGCCGACCTGCGCGTCGGGGTGCTGGAGGGCGACGTGCAGGGCAGCCTGGACGCCGACCGCCTCGCCCACCTGCACATCCCGGTCACCCAGCTGAACACCGACAACGGGTTCGGCGGCGAGTGCCACCTGGACGCGAACATGGTCCGCTCGGCGCTGCCCACGCTGCCGCTCGCCGACCTGGACCTGCTCATCGTCGAGAACGTCGGCAACCTCGTGTGCCCGGCCGAGTTCCGCATCGGCGAGGACGCGCGGATCATGGTCTCCTCGGTGGCCGAGGGCGACGACAAGCCCGGCAAGTACCCGCTCATGTTCCGGGCCTGCGAGCTCGTCGTGCTCAACAAGACCGACCTGCTGCCGTACGTGGACTTCGACGTCGAGCGCTTCCGTCACTTCCTCGACCACGTGCACCCCGGCGTCGCCGTCATCGAGACGAGCGCGCGCACCGGCGAGGGCGTCGAGGAGCTGCGCGCCTGGTTTGCCGCGCTCCCGGACCGGGTGGCGGCCACAGCCACGGCATGAGCGGGCCCGCCGCGTCCGGGACGACCAGCGGCGCGCTGCACGCGCTGCTGGACGCGCGGACCCAGGCCTCGGCGGCGTGCTTCGCGCCGCAGGCCGACCGCGTCGCGCGGCTGTGCCACGCCATGGCCGAGCGCTTCGCGCGCGGCGGGCGTCTGCTGTCCTTCGGGGACACCGAGGTCGACGCCTCCGACGTGGCGCACGTCGCCGTCGAGTTCGTCCACCCGGTCATCGTCGGCAAGCGGGCCCTGCCCGCGCTGGGCATCCACACGCGCGACGTGGAGCTGTTCGCCGAGGCCGACGACATGGTCATCGCCTTCGGGGGGGCCGACGCCGTGCGCGACGGGGTGGCAGCCGCCCGCGGCGCCGGGTGCCTGACCATCGCCTTCACGCCGGTGGGCGCGGAGGTCGAGCTCGACGTGACCACCGACGACGTCTTCGTCGCCCAGGAGCTGACCGAGACGCTCTACCACGTGCTGTGGGAGCTCGTGCACGTCTTCTTCGAGCACCGGGGCCTGCTGGAGGGGCGGACCCGCGGCCCGGCCCGTGACTCCGGGGCGTCCTCGTTCCTGTACCCGTTCCTCGGCGAGCAGGAGAGCGACCTGGACGGCGTGCTGGCCGACGTGGCGCGGACCGTGATCCTGAAGTCCGACGCCGCGACCGCGCTGCGCGAGCAGACCCTGCGCGAGAACTGGACGGTCATCGGCGAGGCGGCGGCCGGGATCCGCGCGCGCACGGCCGCGGGCGGGCGCCTGCTGGCGCTGGGCAACGGCGGCTCGGCCACCGACGCGATGGACGCCGTCGCCGACTGGCTGTCGCCGCCGCCGGACCGCGGGTGGCGTCCGCGCGCGGCCCTGGACCTGACCGGGGACCCGGCCATCCTCACCGCGGTGGCCAACGACGTGGGGACCGCCGCGATCTTCACCCGGCAGGTCATCGCCCACGGCCGGCCCGTCGACACGCTGCTCGCGCTGTCGACGAGCGGCGGCTCGGAGAACGTCATCAGCGCGCTGGCCCAGGCTCGGAAGCTCGGGATCCCCAGCGTGGCGCTCGTCGGCTACGACGGCGGGCGGATCGCCGCGGAGTCCCTCGCCGACCACGTCGTCCTCACCCGCTCAGAGCACATCCCGCGCATCCAGGAGGCGCAGGCCACGGTCCTGCACGCGCTGCGCGAGCTGATCGAGCTCCCGTCCGCCTCGTGAGGCCGGCGCGGCGCCCGGAGCCGGTGGTGCGACGTGCGCAGGTGCGGGTCCAGGGCACCGTGCAGGGCGTCGGCTTCCGGCCGTACGTCTTTGTGCTCGCGGAGGAGCACGGCCTGGCCGGGACGGTGCGCAACGACACGCGCGGGGTGCTCGTCGATGTCGAGGGCCCCGCCGCGGCCGTCGACGCCTTCGTCCGCGACCTGCCGCGCCGCGCCCCGCCGCTGGCCCGCGTGGAAGGGGTCGTGGTCGGCGAACTGCAGCCCTCCGGGGCGGAAGGCTTCACGATCGTCGACAGTGACGCCGGAGGCGAGCCGAACGCCGCCGTGGCCGCCGACAGCGCCACCTGCGCGGACTGTTTGGCCGAGCTGGCGGACCCCGGCGACCGCCGCCACCGCTACCCGTTCGTCAACTGCACCAACTGCGGCCCGCGCTTCACGATCGTGCGCGGGGTGCCGTACGACCGGCCGCAGACGACAATGGCCGGCTTTGCCATGTGCGACGCCTGTCAGGCCGAGTACGAGGACCCCCGCGACCGGCGCTTCCACGCCCAGCCCAACGCGTGCCCGGACTGCGGACCCCGCGCGCGCCTGGTGGACGCCGAGGACCGTGAGGTCGACACGGCCGGCGCGGTGGACGCCGTGGCCGGGGCGGCCGCGCTGCTACGGGCGGGAGCGATCGTCGCCGTCAAGGGCCTGGGCGGCTACCACCTGGCCTGCCGCGCCGACGACGCCGACGCCTGCGCCACGCTGCGCGCGCGCAAGCACCGCGAGGACAAGCCGTTCGCGTTGATGGTCGCCGATGTGGACGCCGCGCGCGCGCTCGTCACGCTGACCGCGGAGGACGAGGCGCTGCTCGGCTCGGCCGCCCGGCCCGTCGTCCTGGCCGCCCGGCGCGCGGACGCGGCGGTCGCCCCGACGGTGGCGCCCGGCGTCACCGAGCTCGGCGTGATGCTCGCGTACACGCCGCTGCACCACCTGCTGCTGGCCGACGTCGGCGTCCCCTTGGTCATGACCAGCGGCAACGCCTCCGACGAGCCGATCGCCTACCACGACGAAGACGCGGCCGACCGGCTGAGATCGATCGCCGACGCCTTCCTCGTCCACGACCGGCCCGTGCACATCCGTACCGACGACTCGGTCGTCCGGGTCGTGGACGGGCGGACGCAGACGCTACGGCGGTCACGGGGGTACGTCCCGGACACGCTGAGGCTGCCGGTCGCGTGCGCGCGCCCGGTCCTGGGGTGCGGCGCGGAGCTGAAGTCCACGTTCTGCCTGGCCAAGGCCGACCGCGCCTGGGTCGGCCACCACATCGGCGACCTTGGGAACCTGGAGACGCTCGTCTCCTACACCGAAGGCATCGCCCACTTCGAGCGGCTGTTCGCCGCGGAGCCCGCCGTGGTGGCGCACGACCTGCACCCCGACTACCTGTCGACCACGTACGCGGCCGAGCGTGAGGGCGTGCAGCTGATCGGGGTCCAGCACCACCACGCGCACCTGGCGGCGGTGCTGGCCGAGCACGGTCTCAGCGGTCCGGCGGCCGGGGCGATCTACGACGGCACCGGCTACGGCACCGACGGCACGGTGTGGGGCGGCGAGCTGCTCGTCGGCGACCTCGCCGGCTTCCAGCGCGTCGGCCATCTGCGTCCGGTTGCGCTCCCCGGCGGGGACCGGGCGGTGCGCGAGCCGTGGCGGATGGCGTGCTCGTGGCTGGTGGCCTGCTCTGGAGAGGACGAGGAGGTCCCGATGCCGGAGGTCTTCGCCGGCCAGGTGGCACCCGCAATGTGGGACGCCGTGGCCGGTCTGGCGCGCAGCGGCTTCTCGGCTCCGCCCACGAGCAGCATGGGGCGGCTGTTCGACGCCGTCGCCGCCCTGTGCGGGTTGCCGCCCCGCGTGACGTACGAGGGCCAGGCGGCGATCGCGCTGGAAGCGCTGGCCGACGGCGCCGAGCGCGGCGCCTACCCACTGCCGCGTGGCGACGACGGGGTGCTCGACGCGCGCGTCACCGTCGGTGCCGTAGTCGCCGACCTGGCCGCCGGCGTCCCGTCGGCTCAGGTGGCCGCGCGCCTGCACCGGGGGGTGGCGGAGGCGACGGCGTCGGCGTGCGCGGCCACGGCCTCGGACGCCGGAGTGGACACCGTCGTGCTCAGCGGCGGCGTCTTCCAGAACCGCCTGCTGCTCACCGACGCGTGCGCGCGCCTGCGCGCACTCGGTCTGCACGTCCTGACCCCGGAGCGCCTGCCGCCCAACGACGGCGGCATCGCCTTCGGTCAGGTCGCGGTCGCGGCGGCGCGGACCCGAGGCTGACCGGCCGCTGCGGCCGGCCACGGAAGACCGTCACGCACGAAAGCCCCGACAGGGGTGCGTTCGTGCGTGACGTTGCTCCGCCGCCGAGCCCAAAAGGCCCCGTCGGTGCTCAGGCGCCGGTGAGGCGGGCGCGGAGCGCCGCCCGCTCCTCGTCGGTCAGCCCGTGCGTGGTCAGCCAGGCCTCCACCCCGCCGTGGACCTCGTCGATGAGCTCGAAGACGCGCTGCATCATGCCCACCTTCGGCCTGTGGCTGGCCACGTCGTCCACGCGCACCTCCTGGCCGTAGGTGGTGGTCGCGGCCAGGCGCCCGACGATGCCCTCGATGTTCTCGCCGGTGGCCAGGTAGTCGGCGGCGACGGCCTCCCGGTCGGCGCCGGCGACGGCGAGCGCGAGTGCGACGACGACCCCGGTGCGGTCCTTGCCGGCGGCGCAGTGCACGAGCGTCGCGCCCTCGGTCGTGGCGATCGTCCGCAGGGCCTCCACGATGGAGTCGGGACGGCGCTGCAGGTAGCCGAGGTAGGCGCGGACCGTCGGCGCCTCGTCGGGCAGATCGGCGCCCATCCCGTCCCCCCACGGCTTGATCGTGCCCAGGTCGAAGTCGGTGCCGCCGCCGGTCTCCGGGTACAGGGAGCGATGGTCCACGCGCACCCGCGGGTCGTCCTCCAACGGACCGGGGCCTTCGGATCGGCGCTCGAACGTCGTGCGCAGGTCGACGACGTTGCGCACGCCGTGGGTTTCGACCAGCGTGACGATGTCCTGTGCGGTGAGGTCCTGGAGGTTGTCCGAGCGCACGAGGACGCCGCTTGCCACTGTGCCCCCGCCGGACAGAGGGATCCCGCCAACGTCACGGGCGTTGACGGCGCCGTCGAGGAGGATCGCGATGGTCACGGACTGCGGGTCGGGCACGCCTCAAGCGTAGGGGTCCCGCCGCGTCCGAACGTTTCGCGGCCCGCCTCAGGTGACGCCGGGCGGGCCCGCGGACGGGCCGGCGTTCGGATCCACCGGGATGGCGAGCACGATCTGCTGGCGGGAGACGATCACGAGCGGATGCACGACCCCCTCGTCGAGGTCGCCGGCGTCGAGCGGGTGGACCAGGGCATCGGTCAGCGAGATGAAGTCACGCTCGGTGGCGTTCAGGACGTCCGACAGCCGGGAGCGGTAGCCGTCCCGGGCCAGGGTGACGGTCCCCTCGATCCGGTGGCGGGCGGTCTCGACGATCATGCGCTCGTGGCGGTGCTGGTCCATGGAGGGCATCATGGCTGGTCATCGGCGCCGGCACCACCATCGCGAGGTCGCGGGCCCGGAACTGGACGAGCGTTGACCGGTCGCCAGGCGCGTCTACTCCCCGTCGGCGGGCGCGTCCCCGCCGTCCTCGCCGTCTGCTTGCCCCAGCGTGTCGAGCATCGACACCGCGGTGATCTGGGCGGGGGTGCCGGCGACCTGCTCGTTGCCCATGTCCTGCAGCTCGGGGTGGAAGGCGACGTGGACGTTGATCTCCTCCTCGCCGGCGTCCTCCAGGACGATGACCGCGCGCCCCGGACCGCCATCGGTGGGGGGACCGGCCAGCTCGGGGTTGGCTACCGACGAGCGGACGGCCACGAGGACGTCCATGGCCAGGGTCCGCCAGTGGCCGGCGGCCTCGGCCTGCTCCTCGGGCGTCATGTCCTGGAGGTGGTGGGCGTTGCGGTTGGCCAGCGCGGCCACCGCGACGTTCAGCGTCGCGTCGGCCAGCAGGTCGTCGGCGTCGTAGTTGCTCACGCCTCCAGTCTGACGGGCCGGGCGGGCACGTGTCGTCGGGGAGGTGGCGGCGGACGACGGACAGCGGCCGCCCTCCGCTTACGGTCGTGCCCGAGACCGAACGGGCGAGGGGGGCAGGTCGTCCGACGGCCCCGATCGGCGTCAGGTCGGGCAGCTCGTCGACCGGTCAGCGTGGACGTCCCAGCGCAGTGGGGCCCGAGGATTCGAACCCTTGCCGGCGTCCACGAAAACGGGACGGACAAGGGCTTGCACATCGCCGCGGCGTGTCCTACGGTGAAGGGCCTCATGTTCCTCGCCGTCGCCCACAGCATGTTCCGGCCGTCCGCCCCGCGGGGCGAGCTGCGGTTGTGCGCGTACGGGACCGAGTCGATCGTGACCACGCCCAACGATCAGCGCCTCGGCGACTAGCGGGAGTCCTCATCATGGCTCCCGCGACGTTCGCGGGAGCCACCACGCCGGCCCGGAAGGGCCGGGGCGTGACGTGGGACCGCGACTTGATCATCACGGCCATCCAGGAATGGGTGGCCCGCTATGGCGAGCCGCCGCGCGCGGCCGACTGGAACCCGTCCTCGGCGAAGTGGGCGGCTCAGGACTGGCGCATCGCCAGGTACCGGGCCGGCCGCGAGGACGGGTCCCCGTGGCCGGCGCTGAACTCGGCCAAGCGCCCGTTCGGCGGGTCGCTCAACGCTGCCGTGCAGGCGGCCGGCTTCGCGCCGGCCAAGCCCGGGCCGCGTCGGCGCGACGCCGTTGACCTGACGCGCTCGGGCGGCGCCGACCTCGGCGCCGACGGCCGCGTGCTGGTGCACGCCGCCCGGGCGGACGCCAGGTCGGCGCGGCGCCGGGTGGCGCAGCTCGACGCGCAGCTGGCCCGTGCCCGCGAGCGGCTTGATGCCGCCCGCGAGCAGCGGGACGAGGCGCGCCGGACGGCCGCCCGGACGGTCACGAAGACGAAGGTGGTGCGTGAGCGCGTCGTCGACGATGCGGCGGTCACGCGGGCGGCCTCGAAGGCTCAGGCGGCGGAGACCAAGGCCCGCACGGCCGTCGCGGACGCCAGGGCGCTCGTGGCCGACGCCCGCATGGACGCGGCGGAGGCCCGTGGCACCGCCAAGCGTCTGGCGGCCCGTCAGGAGCGGTCGGAGGCGACGGTCAGCACCCTGCGCGACGAGCGCCGGGAGCTGACCGCTGCCCTCGCCGCCGCCGAGGACCGGACGGTCGCCCTGGAAGGGGCGCTGGCCGAGTCCCGGGCGGTGGTGGCCGCCACCGCGCGTCGCGCGCCCGAGCAGACCGTCGTCCACGTCGAGGCCCCCGACGCCGCGGTCGTACGCGACGCACTGGCCCAGGCGGCCGCAGCCCCGCGCGAGGCCGACGCCGCCCGGACCCGGGAGGCAGCGGGCGCGCGCGGGCTGCGGGCGACCGGGGCGGCCGGGAAGGGCGAGGGACGCCGGCTGACGCCGGCCGAGGTCGCGGACCTCCGGGCCAGTGGCCCGGCCGGACCGGCGGTCCTCGCCGAGGCGCTCAGCGTCCTGGCGGTCGCCCGCCGGACCAACAACCCGACCGCGCTGCGCGAGGCGCTCAGCATCGTCGCGCAGGCCGCGGTCACCTGGCAGGAGCGGCTGTAGGTGCGCCGCTGGAGCCCCCGGGGCGGGAGCGGCACCACGGCCGCTCCCGCCGGACGCAGGAGGAGGACCGACATGCCGACCACGCTCGACGCCCCACCCACGACCACGCTCACCACCGTGATGGCTGAGTTCCTGCGCGACGACGCCGGCACCCCGCTGGGCGCGGGGGCCGGGGGCTCGGGTCGGCCGCTGCGTGTCGACGGCCAGAGCCACTACGACGCCTGGCTGGCCCAGCTGCGCCGCGAGGCCTGCGCCTACTGCGGCGGGCCGGGCGGCACCGTCGACCACGTCGAGCCGCGTTCGCGCTCGGCGCGGGGTCCGGGTACCGCGCACTCGTGGCTGAACGTGGTCGGGGCCTGCGGTCCGTGCAACCACGCCAAGTGCGACCTGCCGCTGCTGGAGTTCCTGCGCCGGCGGGCGCGACGGTGACGGCTGGGGGCGGCCCGCACCTGACCCGAAAGGATCGAGCGCGCTTTCTCATTCACCTTTCGGATGACAAAGCGCGCTCGATCCCCCTCAGACGGTTGCGGCTCCTGCGCGGTCGCTGGACGGCGCGCCCGCCGCCAGGCCCATCCGCAGGGCGCCGGCCATCTCCAGCACCCCGTCCCGCGCCGCACGCGAGACCGGGATCATGTTCGCGAAGCCGTGGATGAGGCTGTCGTGGCGGCGCAGCGCGACCGGAACGCCGGCCTCTGCGAGCTTGGCCGCGTAGGCCTCACCCTCGTCGCGCAGCGGATCGAAGCCCGCGGTGACCACGTATGCGGCGGGCAGCCCTGAGAACTCTGTGGCCTTCAGCGGCGCGCCGCGCACGTCGCCGGGGATCGCCGCGTACGCGTCGGCGAACCACACCATGTCCTCCTCGACGAGGAAGAACCCGCTGCCGAACAGCTCGGAGGAGCGCGTCGGGGTCTCGCGGTCGGTCGCCGGGTAGATGAGCAGCTGGAAGGCGGGAGCCGCGCCGCCGTCGGCCACGCTCTGCTGGCTGACGACCGCCGCGAGGTTCCCGCCCGCGCTGTCGCCGCCGACGGCGATGCGGGCCGGGTCGACCCCGAGGGCCCCGGCGTTGTCGTGCACCCAGCGGAACGCAGCCAGGCAGTCGTCGACCGCTGCGGGAAAAGGCGCCTCCGGCGCCAGGCGGTAGTCCACGGCGATGACCGTCACCCCCGCGTGGAAGCAGAGGATGCGGCAGACTTCGTCGTGGGTGTCCAGGTCACCGAAGACGAAGCCGCCACCGTGGAAGAACACGAGGGCCGGACGGGGGCCGGTCGCCGCACCGGGCGCGTCGTAGCGCCGCGCGTCCAGCGGGCCCGCGGGCCCGGGGATGCGCAGATCCGACACCGCCTGCCCCCGCGGGATCGGCAGCGCGCTGAGGATCGCGGTGCGACGGACCTCGCGGCGGGCGGCCTCGGCGCCGAGGGCCGCCCAGGGCCCGGGCGCGCTGGCCTCCAGGGCCTTGAGCATGAGCTGGATCTGGGGGTCGAGCGTCTGCCCGTCACGGACGATCGGCGGACCGGCCAGGGCCCGGACCGCACGGCGGGGCAGGCGGGCCATGGTGCGGGCGGCGGCGCGCTCGACCCGGTCGCGCGGGGTGAGGCCGGGGGAGGGCATACCCGGACGCTACCCGCGGTGGCGCCTTCGTGCCGGGATCGGGAGCGGGTCAGGCGGGGGCGGGGACGCCCGCCTTCCCGAGGATGAGGTCCGAACCGCGCTCGGCGATCATGATCGTGGGGGCGTTCGTGTTGCCCCCGGGGATGAGCGGCATGACCGAGGCGTCGCACACCCGCAGGCCCCGCAGGCCGTGGACCCGCAGCTCGGGGTCGACGACCGCGTCGTCGTCGGACGCGCCGATCCGGCAGGTGCCGACCGGGTGGTAGATGAGCTCGACGCGCCGGCGGATGTCCGCCTCGATCTCGGCGTCGTCGACGACGCCGGGGCCCGGGAAGATC
>JBBSUL010000083.1:0-15819 GCA_038234375.1 Solirubrobacterales bacterium
GACCACAACCTCGAGAAGATGTCTGACGACGACCGTCGCATCTACGACATGGTCACCCGGCGGTTCCTGGCGATCTTCCATCCCGAGGCGGTCTTCGAGAACACGCGCATCGAGACGACGGTGTCCGAGCATGTCTTCCGCACCCGCGGCAAGGTGCTCGTCGTCCCCGGCTGGCGCGCGGTGTACGGCGAGTTGCCCGAGGGCGAGCGCAGCGCCGCCGAGGAGGACGAGGGCTCCGACCAGTCGTTGCCCAAGCTCGCCCAGGACGAGGACGTGGACACCACGCACGTCGAGTCCGCGGAGAAGGAGACCAAGCCGCCGCGGCGCTACTCGGACGCCTCGCTGCTCGGGGCGATGGAGACCGCCGGCAAGCTCGTCGAGGACGAGGAGCTGCGCGAGGCGATGACCGAGACCGGCATCGGCACCCCCGCCACGCGCGCGGCGATCATCGAGCGCCTCATCGACGTGGGCTACGTCGAGCGGGACGGCCGCGCGCTCATGGCCTCCGAGAAGGGCCGGAACGTCATCCGCCTGCTCAACGACCACCCGCTGACCTCCCCGTCTCTGACCGGCGACTGGGAGCACCGCCTGGCGGCGATCGAGGACGGCACCGAGACCCGCAAGAAGTTCATGGCCGACATCGCCAAGTTCGCGGGGGAGACGATCGGCGTGCTGGACACGACGCTCAAGGACGTGCGCATCCCGCGCGCCAACCTCGGGCCGTGCCCGGTGTGCGGGAACGACATCATCGAGAACCGCAAGGGCTACTCGTGCTGGGCGCGCGAGGACCCCGGCTGCGGCTTCGTCATCTGGAAGGGCAAGGCGGGCAAGCAGCTGCCCCCGGCCATCGCCCGCGAGCTCATCGCCACCGGCGTCACCGCCAAGCAGGTCACCGGCTTCAAGGGACGCAGCGGGCGCTCCTTCCGGGCCAAGCTCGCGCTGCAGCAGGGCGAGGACGGCAAGTGGCGCGTCGAGTTCGACGAGGCGTGGGCCAAAGAGGACGCCAAGCCCCCCGAGGGCGAGGACCAGACGACACCCCCGGCCGCCTCGGCCGCGGACGTGGCCTCAGCGGCGATCGCCGCGGTGGCCAAGGAGGACACGGACACCGGAACCGAGGCAGCGTGAGGGTCAGGGCCGGCGTTGACCACGCAGGCCACCACCTGAAGATCATCACGCGCGGCGGGGGTGGGTGGAGGATGAGTGTTGTCTGAGGTACGTCAGGCTCCACGCAGGCACGCAGGTTGCGCGCCCGGCTCAGTCAGAACGACCGGTGCCGTTGCGACCATGAGTGTCTGTGCCCCTGACGCTCGTCACCGGTCCGGCGAACGCGGAGAAGGCGCGGGTCGTCCTGGATGCCGTCCACGCTGCCGCGACGGGCGACGGCCTGCTCGTCGTCCCCACCCGAGAGGACGTGGTCGTCTACCGGCGCGAACTGGCCGCCCGCGGCCTCGTGTTCGGGGCCGACGTGCGGACGTGGTCGGGGCTGGCGCGCGCGCTCACCCGCGCATCAGGCGTGCGCGGACGCCCGCTCGGGGAGCTCTCGCGCGAGCGCATCGCCGCCGTGGCGGTCCAGCGCACCGAGCTGCGCGTCCTGCGCGCCAGCGCCGGAACGCCCGGGTTCGTGGCGACGCTGCTGGCACTGTTCGACGAGCTCGGTGAGCGCCGCATCACCCCCGGCCGCTGGTACGCGGCCATGCGCGCATGGGCGCAGGCCGAGCCGGCCCGCCAGGCGTACGCCGAGGAGCTGGCCGCCCTCTTCGGGGCCTACCACCGGGCCCTGGAGCGCGCCGGCCGCGTGGATGCAGCGATGCACACGGTCGCCGTCCACGACGCGCTGCGCGTCGATCCGGCGCGCTGGGAAGGCCGCCCCGTGTTCCTCTACGGCTTCGACGACCTGAACCTGCTGCAGGTCGACGCGATCGAGACGCTCGCCGCCCACGCCGGCGCCGAGGTCATGGTCTCCCTGCCCTTCGAGGCCGGGCGCACCGCGTTCGCCGGACGGGCGGGCACCTACCAGGACCTGCTCGCCCTCGGTGCCCGGGAGCTGGCGTTGGAGGCGGTCGGCGAGCACTACGCGCCTGCCGCCCGGCCGGTGCTGCACCACCTCGAGCGCAACCTCCTGCAACCGGAGGCCGAGCGCCTGACCGGTGCCGCCGACGGGCTGCTGCTGCTGTCCGGGGGCGGCGAGCGCGCCGAGCTCGAGCTCGTCGCCGCCCACGTCGCCGCTCTCATCGCGTCCGGGACCCCGGCCGGTGAGATCGCGATCGTCCTGCGGCGCCCCGAGCGTCACGCCGCACTCGTGGAGCGGGTCCTGGCCGCCTACGAGATCCCGTTCACCCTGCGCCGGAGGCACACGCTTGGACACACCGCGCTCGGCCGTGGCCTGCTGGCCATGGCCCGCTGCGCCCTGCTGGACGCCGGAGCCGACGACCTGCTCGTGTGGCTGCGGACGCCGGGCCTCGTCCGTGACGTCGACCGCGTGGATCGCCTGGAGGCCGAGGTGCGCCGCCAGGGCCTGAGCACCGCCCGCGAGGCCCGCGCGGTGTGGGAGCGGGGACCGTGGAAACTGCACGAGCTCGACCGGGTCCGCGACGCGCACCGGCAGGGACCGCAGGCGCTGTGCGAGCGCCTGGCCGCCGACGCCGACCGCCTGCTCACCGGCCCGCACCGCGGCCGGGCCGACGTGCTCACCGAGCGAGAGCGCCGTGAGGCCGGCGTCGGGGCGCAGCTGCGCGCCGCGCTGCGCGAGCTCGGCACGCTCGCCGACGTGGACGCCGAGCTCGTCCCGGCCCCCGCCGCGCTGCTGGCGCGCCTGGCCGCGCTGGAGGTCGACGTGGACGCCGGGGCGCCCCCCGCCGCCGACGCCGTGACCGTCGCCGACCCGCTCGCCGTCCGCGGCCGCCGCGTGCGCGCGCTGTTCGCCTGCGCTCTGCAGGAGGGCACCTTCCCGGCGCCCGGTCGGCCCGAGCCGTTCCTGGGCGACGACGAGCGCCGGGCGGTCAACGCCGCGGGCGGCCTGCGGCTGGCCCTGCGCGAGGACACCCTCGGCGCCGAGCGCTACCTGTTCTACGCGGCGATCTCGCGTCCCACCGACCTGCTCGGCCTCAGCTGGCACGAGGCCACCGACGACGGCCGGCCGGCCGTGCGCTCGCTGCTCGTCGACGACGTTCTGGACCTCCTCGACCCGGTGGTGACGGCGCCCGTCCAGCGCCGTGCCCTCGGCACCGCCGGGTTTCCGCCCGGCGCCGACGGCCCGCCCGCGCCCAGTGCCCACGCGGCCGCCGCGACCGACGCCGAGGCCCGGCCTCCGGTCGTCGAGACGCCGATCGCCCAGCTGCGTGACCCCGCCGTTCTGCGGACACTCGTGGACCGGGCGACCTGGTCGGCCTCCGCCCTGGAGACCTGGGTGGCCTGTCCCGTGCGGTGGTTCGTGGAGCGGCACCTGTCCCCCGAGGCCCTCGTGCCCGACCCCGAGCCGATGATCCGCGGCGAGCTCGCGCACCGGGTGCTCGAGCAGGCGCTCGGTGCCCTGCGCGACGAGGCCGGCGGCCCGCTGCGCCCCGAGCACCTGCCGCGCGCCCGTGAGGAGGTGATCGCCGCGCTGGGCGAGCACGCCGTTGCGCTGCGCATCTCCCCGGACCCGCAGCGCCTGGCCGCCGCGCTGCACCGCCTGCAGGCTGACATCCTGCGCTACCTGGAGTACGCCGCACACGCCGGCTCCACGTACGCCCCGGCCGAGCTGGAGCTGCGGTTCGGCGGGCGCGAGGACGCCCGCGGGCCGGTCGCGATCACCGAGGAGCTGGCGCTGCAGGGGCGCATGGACCGGGTCGACCTGTCCCCGGACGGCCGCCGCGCGCTCGTCTACGACTACAAGGGGGCGACCGCGACCGCCGGCGCCCGGTGGGAGCGCGACGGGCGGCTGCAGCTGCCGCTGTACCTGCTCGCCCTGCCGCAGCTGCTCGACGTGGAGGTCGACGGCGGGCTGTACCAGCCGCTCAGCGGGCAGGACCCACGGCCGCGGGGCCTGTTGCGCGCGGGCGCCGATCCCGACCTGGATTCAGTGGCCTCCGACCGCGCCGACGACGACGCGTTCCTGACGGCGCTCGACGTCGCCCGCACCACCGCCGTGGAGGCCGTCCGCGAGCTGCGGGCCGGCCGCCTGGAGCCCCGGCCGGCGACCTGCGGCTGGCGCGACGGCGGCTGCAGCCACCCCTCCATCTGCCGCTGCAGCACCGCATGACGTCCGGCCTGTACGACGCGGAGGGGCGGGCACTGGGGGGCGGAGGTATCGCCTTCACCGCCGAGCAGGCGGTCGCCGTCCGCCAGCGGGAGGGGCCGATGCTGCTGTCGGCGAATGCGGGCTCGGGCAAGACCGCGGTCCTGGCCGAACGGTTTGTGCGCAGCGTGCTGGAGGACGGCGTGGCCCCGGGCGCGATGCTGGCGATCACGTTCACCGAGAAGGCCGCCGGCGAGCTGCGGGCGCGGATCCGCCGCCGCTTCGTGGACCTCGGCGCGCGGGACGCCGCCCGCGACATGGACGGGGCCTGGATCTCCACCGTCCACGGCTTCTGCGCCCGGATCCTCCGCGCCCACGCGGTGACCGCCGGCCTGGACCCCGCGTTCGCCGTGCTCGACGAGGCCGTCGCCCGGCAGGCCCGGGCCGAGGCGTTCACCACCGCGCTGGCCGCATTCCTGGCCCCGGACCGACCGGGGGGGCGGCCGCCCGACGACGCCCTCGCGCTCGTGGCCACCTGGGGGGTGGACCCGCTGCACAAGGCGATCGCGGCGGTCCACGACGAGCTGCGCTCCACAGGGCACACCGTGCCCGCCCTGCCGCCGGTCGGCGCCCGTGCCGACCCGGCCGCGGCGGCCGCCGCCCTGCGGACGGCCTGGTCGGCGGTCGACGCCGAGCGCGCCGCCTGGCGCACCGGGCTGGTCAGCCTCGACGCGGCGCAGCGGATCGTCGAGGACATCGGCTCGGCCCTCGAGACGGGCGACGTCGACGGGCTGCTGGACGCCGTCCGGGCGGCAAAGCTCCACCGGGGTGTGAAGGAGCTCAAGACCGACGCCGTGACCGCGCTGCGGGGGGCCACCACCGCCCTGGCCCAGGCCCACGTCGATGACGACGCCGCCCGCGCGCACCACCACCTCAACCGGCTGCTGGCCCTGTACGCAGACGCCTACGCCGCGGCCAAGCGGGCCCGCTCGGCCGTCGACTACGACGACCTGGAGCTGCTGGCCAACGACCTGCTCACCCAGACCCCGGCCGTGGCCGCCGCCTACCGTGCGCGCTTCGCGCGGATAATGGTCGACGAGTTCCAGGACACCAACCCGCTGCAGCTGCGCCTCGTCGAGCACCTCGACGCCGGCAACGTGTTCCTCGTCGGCGACGCGCTGCAGTCCATCTACGGCTTCCGGCACGCCGACGTGTCCGTGTTCACCGGCCAGCGGCGGCGCCACGCCGCCCTCGGCGCCGCCCCGACGCTGGCCACCAACTGGCGCTCGGAGCCCGCGCTCCTGTCCACCCTGAACGCGACGTTCGGTCGTCTGCACGAGGGCTACGTGCCGCTCGCGGCCGGCCGCCCGGCGACGCCGGACGGCGACGATCCCCGCGTGGAGCTTCTGCTCGTCGACGACCGCCACGACGACGAGGACCTGCTGCCCGCCGAGGCCCGCGCGGCGCTGCAGGACGGGATGCCACCCGCACGGACCGTCACCCTCCTCGCCGAGGCGCGGGCGGTCGCCGCCCGTGTGCGGGGACTCGTCGACGCCGGGGCGTGCACCGCGGGGGAGGTGGCGGTCCTCCTGCGGGCGGCCGCCGACCTGCACGTCTACGAGCGCGCCCTGGAGCTGGAGGGCCTGAGCACCCTGGCCAGCGGCGGCCGCGGGTACTGGCTGCGCCAGCAGGTGCAGGACCTGACCTCCTACCTGGCCGCGCTGGCCAACCCGGCGGACGAGGGGGCGCTGCTGTCGGTCCTGGCCTCGCCGCTGGTCGGCGCCGGCAGCGACGCCCTGGCCCTGCTGGCGGGCACCGGACGGGCCCGCAGCCGCGGGCTGTGGGCCACGCTGACCCACGGCCTGGGCGGGGTCGCCCTGGCCGACTCAGACCGCGCGGCGCTCACCGCCTTCGTGGGCTGGTTCACCGCCGAGCGCGAGCTCGCCCCGCGGCTGGGGCTCGACGTCCTCATCGGCCGGGTGGTCCGCCGCACCGGCTATGACCTGCACGTCCTGCGCCTGCCGGGCGGTCGCCGGCACCTGGCCAACGTCCACAAGCTCGAGCGCCTCGCGGCCGCGTTCGACGAGCAGCACGGCCGCGACGTGCGGGCGTTCATCGACCACGTCACCGCGGAGGTCGAGGCCGAGGCCCGGGAGCCCGACGCGCCGGTGCAGAGCGCCGACCTGGACGCGGTGCAGCTCATGACCGTGCACGCCGCCAAAGGCCTGGAGTTCGCGGTGGTCGTGGTTGCCGGACTCGGCCGCTCGGGCCAGAGCGGGGTGGCGAGCATCCTCGTGGACGGTCCGCAGGTCGGGCTGCGCCTGCCGCGCCTGCACGCCGACAACGTCGACGCGCTCGACTTCGCCGAGCTGAAGGCGGCCGCCCTGCGGGCGCAGATGCAGGAGGAGCGGCGGGTCATGCACGTCGCCTGCACCCGGGCGGCGTCGCGGCTGATCCTCAGCGGCGGGGTGACCGCCGGGCAGGATCCCCCGGCCGAGCGGGCCGGAGGCGTGCCCTTCGGGTGGCTGCTGCCGAACATCGACGCCGGCCTGACGCACCGCCTGTCGGAGACCGAGGGCGAGGCGACCGTCGACCGGCGCGTAGACGGGGAGCGCCTGCACGTCCACGCGCGCCTGGTCGCCGTCCCCGGTCCGCCGGCGGACGGTCTGCCGGTGGCGGCGGGGGACACCCGGGCTCCGGCGGCCCCTACGGTCGGGCCGGACCCGGTGGTGCTCGAGGCCGACGACCCCGCGACGGCGACGACCGCTTCGGGATCCGAGCAGCTGAGCCTCGGCGTCGGCGGTCCGGACGTCCGGGCGCCGCTCCCGGCGGGCCGCGCGCGGCGCCGGCGACCCGGTGCCGCGCCGACAGAGCCGGCGTCGGGGGATCGGAGCGCCCCGCCGATCGCCACGCTGAGCTACTCCGCGCTGCGCGAGCACGCCGAGTGCGGCTACCGCTACTACCTGCGCCGCGTCCTGCGCCTCCCCGACCAGGGCGCACCCGCGCATGGCGATCCGGCCGTGGGGGCGCCAGCGGTCCTTGATCCCCTCGTCCGCGGGTCGATCGCCCACGCGCTGCTGGAGGCCGGCGACCCGGCCGCGACGACCGCGGACGACGTGGAGGCCGAGGCCGCCGCGGCGGGGGTCACGCTGACCGGCGCCGAGGTCGACGACCAGCTGTCGCTCGTGCGGGCCTTCGCGGGCACCGGCATCGCGGCGCGGATCGCCGTGTGCCCGCGGGTGCGCCGGGAGGAGGCCTTTGCCTTCGCGCTGGACGACGTCGACCCAGGCGGCCCGCTGGTCAACGGGATCATCGATCTGGTCGGCGTGCAGGACGACGGGACCTGGCTGATCGTCGACTACAAGACCAACCGCGTGGACGGGGTCGATCTGGAAACGCTGGTGGCCCGCGACTACCTGTCCCAGCGCCGAATCTATGCACTGGCGGCCCTGCGGGCCGGCGCCCCCGCGGTGCAGGTCGCCTACGTGTTCCTGCAGCGCCCCGACGAGCCGGTGCTCGCGACATACGGCCCGGCCGACGCCGCCGGCCTGACAGCCGCCGTGGTGCAGCAGGCAAAGGACGTCCGGGCGGGCCGCTTCCCGGTGGCCCAGCGCCCGCACCGCGAGCTGTGCGGGACCTGCCCGGGCCGGGGCGGCATGTGCTCGTGGCCGGAGGAGATGACGCTGCGCCCGGCCGCAGCGGCCGACGCGTGACCGGTCAGGGGAACAGGTCGGACACGGCGGCGGAGAAGCCGGGCAGCAGCGGCGAGGTCAGCGCCGCGTCGCTCGCGAGCGCGTCCTCGATGTCGTAGCCCCCGCCCGCCTCCGAGCGGCGCAGCGCGAACACGGTGCGGTCGACGGGGTCGACGAGCCACAGCTCGGCCACCCCGTTGCGGGCGTAGACGCCGCGCTTGGCCGTCTGATCGCGGCGGCGCGTGGTCGGCGACAGGACCTCGATCGCGATGTCGCCCGCCGCCTGGGGGCGGGAGAAGGTGTCGGTGATCTCGCGGCCCGCCCGGTACCACTGCGCATCCGGGCCGAACAGGTTGAGGCGGTCCAGCCGGGTATCGATGTTGAGCATGAACTGGCCGCGGCCCGCGTCGGCCCGGATCCACGTCTCGAACTCGTAGCCGAGCGCGAACACCACCATCTGGTGGACCGGCAGGGGCTCATCCACGACGACCGACCCCTCCAGCAGCTCGAAGCGGTGGCCGTCCCCCTCCTCGCCGATCGGGAACGCCATGAACTGCTCGGCGGTCATCAGAGTCTTCGTCTGCACCGTGACCATCGTAGACCTCGCGGTTGGGGGTTTCCATACCCCAATAGGGGTCCGGCGGGTCGGATTCGCCCCCCTCATACCGATTTGTCGGTCGGAGTGGGTGAGGCGGGTCGGCGGGCGGCCGCTCGTAGCCCGGTGCGCTGTGTGCTCTGGACCCGGTGGCGCACGTTTCCGGCCGTGGCGCCAGGAACGGTGCGGCGCGGACGCGGGGAGCGGTGCACTTGGCCCGGTGTCGCACGTTCGCGGGCCCGGCGTCGGTCTTCGTGCGGCGCCGGCCCCGAGCCGATGCTCGGACGCGCCCCGACCAGCACGCGCCCCGACCGCGGGTCCATGCCCCTCGGGGAGACCGAGAATCCGCATCAACCGCTCGGAGCGGCGCGCGTCAGCCGCCGGTGGGCGCCCGATCGGCGGCCGCGGCGGACGGATCGGCCGGCGGCGGCGTGAGGAACGGCGGCGCCCCGTCGGCGGTCGCGTCGATCCGGCGCAGCGTCGAGTTCAGCTCGGCGCCGAAGAGGAAGGCGTTGGTGGTGATGTACAGCCACAGCAGCAGCAGGATGGCCGCGGTGAACGCGCCGTAGGCGGCGCCGTAGCCGGGGGAGGCCTTGAGGAACAGCCCGAGGCCCGCCGAGCCCAGCAGCCAGATGCTCACCGCGACGATGGCCCCCGGCGACAGCCACTGCAGCTTGCGGTGCTCGACGTCGGGCGCGTAGGCGTAGACGATCGCGTAGGCCAGCAGCGCCAGGAAGAAGGCCGCGGGCCAGCGCGCGATCGACCAGATCAGCGCGCCGGTGGAGCCGAGGCCGATCGTCCCGAACAGGTCATCGGAGATCCCGCCGCCGAGGAACAGGGCAACGAGGACGAGCACGATGAGGATGATCACCACGAGCGTCGCGGCGAGGTCGGTGACCTTGCGCCGCAGGAACGAGCGGTCCTCCTCGATCCCGCGGACCTTGTTCAGCGCGCGACCGGCGGCCGCGTACGCGCCGGAGGCGCCGTTGAGCGCCAGGCCGATGGCGGCCACGAACGTGACGATCGACTGCCCGGAGGAGGTCTTGACCATCGTCTCCAGCACGTCGCGGACCGACTTGACGGTGTTCGGCGCCGCGCCGTTGTCGGCGAGGTACTGGGCGGCATCGCCGGGCAGCTGGGCGCTGCCCACGAGCGAAAGCAACGACACGGTCATCAGCAGCGCCGGGAACAGGGACAGCATCGCGAAGTAGGTCAGCGACGCGGCGTTGTCGGTCATGCCGTGGTCGAGGAACTGCTTGACGGTCATCTTCGCGATGCGCCGGCGCGACGGCCGCGGCGCGGTGAATTCCTCCGGATCCGGGCTCATCGTCGGGGCATCATCCGTGATCGTGTCCGCCCGTACCCGGCCCGTTCGCGCACCAACCACCGACGCGGCGGCATGGCGGGCCCGGCACATGGGCGGCCGTCGTGAAATCCGCCGCCCACGCGGGGGTGATCCGGCCGCGAGCGGGAAGTATGGTCTGCTCATGGCACGCGCGATCTGGACCGGGGCCATCTCCTTCGGGCTCGTCACCGTCCCCGTCAAGCTGTACGCGGCGGTGCAGTCCAAGTCGGTGAAGTTCAACCAGCTGGACTCCGACGACAACTCGCGGGTGCAGATGAAGCGGGTCAACGCGTCGACCGGGGAGGAGGTCCCGTACGCTCGCATCGTCAAGGGGTACGAGCTGTCTCCGGACCGCTACGTGGTCATCGAGCCCGGCGAGCTGGAAGCGCTGGACCCCAAGAAGACGAAGACGATCGACATCGACCGCTTCGTGGACCTGGACGAGATCGACCCGATCCACTTCGACCACCCGTACTACCTGGCCCCCGCGCCCGGGGGCGCCAAGCCCTACCGCCTGCTCGTCGAGGCGATGGCCCAGAGCGGCAAGGTCGCGATCGCCTCCGTCGTCATCCGCTCCAAGGAGCAGCTCGTCGCGCTGCGGCCGATGGGGTCGACGATGGCGATGACGACGCTCGTCTACCCGGACGAGATCGTCGACCCGGGCACCCTCGACGAGATCTCGGCGACCGCCGAGGTGGAGACCTCCAAGAAGGAGCTGGCGATCGCCCAGCAGCTCGTGGAGTCGCTGGCCGAGCCCTTCCACCCCGAGGACTACCGGGACACCTACCGCGCGCAGATCCTCGACATGATCGAGCGCAAAGCGGCGGGGGAGACCGTGGTCGTGCCCACCCCGGAGGCCGACGAGGACGCGCCGGTGCCGGACCTGATGGCGTCGCTGAAGGCGTCGCTGGACGCAGTGCGCGCCAAGGAGAAGGACAAGGGCGTGGACGGGGCAGGCGACACCCCGAAGAAGGCACCCGCCAAGCGCGCCTCGAGCCCCCAGCCGAAGAAGAAGGCCCCTGGCGGCTCGCGCAAGCCGGCGTCGCGCGGAAAGACGGCCTCGAAGCAGACCTGACGCCTGCGATACCATTCCGCGTTCGCCATTTCCGCGCCCCGGCGCGCCTCCTTCTCCGCCGAACGCCCCATATGACCGAACGACTTCTCCGCCCCGGGGCCGATGGCCTCTACGACCCGCGCTTCGAGCACGACGCGTGCGGCGTGGCCATGGTGGCCCGCCTGGACAACCGGCCGACCCACGAGGTGGTCGTCAAGGCGCTGACCGCGCTGGACAACCTCGAGCATCGCGGGGCCGAGGGCGCGGATGTGCGCACCGGCGACGGCGCGGGCATCCTGACGCAGCTGCCACACGAGTTCCTGCGTTCGGTCGTCGACTTCGAGCTGCCCGACGTCGGCCAGTACGGCGTGTGCATGTGCTTCCTGCCCATGGACGCGACGCTGCGCCAGAAGGTCGAGCGGATGCTCGAGCTCAACGTCCGGGTCGAGGGCCAGGGCGTGCTGGGCTGGCGCGATGTGCCGATGGACGAGGACCACGTCGGCGACACCGCCAACGCCTCGCGCCCCTACGTGCGCCAGTTGTTCATCGAGGCGGGTCCCGGGCACCGCCACGACCAGGACGCCTTCGAGCGCAAGCTCTACGTCATCCGCCGCATCGCCGAACTGGCGGCCGGCCCCGACTTCTACGCGCCGAGCTGCTCCTCGCGGACGATCGTCTACAAGGGCATGCTCATCTCGACGCAGCTGCGGGGCTTCTTCACCGACCTGGCCGACGAGCGCTTCAAGAGTGCCGTGGGCCTCGTGCACTCGCGCTTTTCCACGAACACGTTCCCCTCGTGGGATCTCGCGCACCCATTCCGCGTCATCGCCCACAACGGCGAGATCAACACCCTGATGGGCAACACGAAGTGGATGCGCGCCCGCGAGTCGCGCCTGGCCAGCTCTGTGTTCGGGATGGACCTGCAGAAGATCACGCCGATCATCCGTCCCGGCGGCTCGGACACCGCCTCCTTCGACAACGTCCTGGAGTTGCTGCTGCTCGCCGGGCGCTCGCTGCCGCACGCGGCGATGATGATGATCCCGGAGGCCTTCGCCGGCCGCGAGGATCTGCCCGACCACCTGAAGGGCTTCTACGCCTACCACGCCTGCTTCATGGAGCCGTGGGACGGGCCCGCCGCCGTGTGCTTCACCGACGGCCGCGTCGTCGGCGCCACGCTGGACCGCAACGGGCTGCGCCCCGGCCGCTGGGTGCAGACCACCGACGGCCACGTCATCCTCGGCTCGGAGGCCGGCATGCTCGGCATCCCCGCCGCCGAGGTCGTGCGCCTGGGCCGCCTGGCCCCGGGCAAGCTCTTCCTCATCGATCTCGAGCAGGGCCGCATCGTCGAGGACGAGGACGTCAAGGAGCAGGTCTCCACGGCCAGGCCCTACGCCAAGTGGTATGCCGATCACGTCGTGCACTTCGACGACCTGCCGGTCAAGGAGCCGCTCGTCCCCCGGACGGAGGCCCTGCAGGCCCGGCAGCTGGCCTTCGGCTACAGCCAGGAGGACCTGCGCGTCGTCCTCGGCCCGATGGCCGCCGCCGGCGAGGAGCCGATCGGCTCGATGGGCAACGACAACGCCCTCGCCGTCCTGTCGGACAAGCGTCCGCCGCTGTTCGGCTACTTCAAGCAGCTCTTCGCGCAGGTCACCAACCCGCCGATCGACCCGATCCGCGAGGCCGTCGTCATGTCGCTGGCCGTCGGGCTGGGCAGCGAGGGCAACCTGCTGGAGGAGACGCCCGAGCACGCCCGCAAGATCGCGCTGGACCAGCCGATCCTCCGCAGCCACGAGCTCGAGACACTGCGCCAGGTCGACCACCCGTCTTTCCGTGCGCACAGCATCGACCTGACCTGGCCGGTCGACGAGGGCCCGGAGGGCATGCGCGCCCGGCTGGCCAACGCCTGCGACGAGGCCTACGACGCCGTCCACGCCGGCTACAACATCGTGATCCTCTCGGACCGCAACCTGTCCGCAGATCGGGCGGCGATCCCGTCGCTGCTGGCCACCGCGGCGATCCACAACCACCTCGTGCGCGAGGGCAACCGCCTGCAGACCGGGCTCATCGTCGAGTCCGGCGAGCCGCGCGAGGTGCACCACTTCGCCACGCTCATCGGCTTCGGCGCCTCCGCGGTCAACCCGTACCTCATGTTCGAGACCGCGCGTCAGCTGGTGGCCGACGGCCGCGTCAAGGGGGTGGACGACCCGGAGGTCGCCGAGCGCAACCTCGTCAAGGGCTTGGGCAAGGGCCTGCTGAAGACGATCTCCAAGATGGGCATCTCCACGATCCAGTCCTACTGCGGCGCCCAGATCTTCGAGGCCGTCGGACTGGACAAGCAGGTCATCGACCGCCACTTCACCGGGACCGCCTCGCGGATCGGCGGCATCGACATGCCGGTCATCGCCCAGGAGACCCTGGAGCGCCACGCCACCGGCTATCCGCGCCAGGGCGTGGACGACCTGCTGCCCGTCGGCGGCGCCTTCGCCTGGCGGCGCGACGGCGAGCACCACCAGTGGAACCCCGAGACCATCGCGCTGATCCAGCACGCTGTGCGGGGCGGCAACGGTGACGCGCAGAGCAAGTACGACGAGTTCGCCAAGCTCGTCAACGAGGACGCCACCCGCCGCGCGACCCTGCGCGGCCTCATGACCTTCAACACCGAGGGCGTTGAGCCGATCGACGTCTCCGAGGTCGAGGAGGCCAAGGACATCGTCAAGCGCTTTGCCACCGGCGCGATGTCGCTGGGCTCGATCTCCACCGAGGCGCACGAGACGCTGGCCATCGCCATGAACCGCCTCGGCGGGCGCTCGAACACCGGGGAGGGCGGGGAGGACCCGCGGCGCTTTGAGACCGACGAGAACGGTGACCGCCGCCGCTCGGCGATCAAACAGGTGGCCTCCGGCCGCTTCGGCGTCACCATCCACTACCTCGTCAACGCCGACCAGCTGCAGATCAAGATGGCCCAGGGCGCCAAGCCCGGCGAGGGCGGCCAGCTGCCCGGCCACAAAGTCGACAAGTACATCGGCTGGGTCCGCCACACGACCCCGGGCGTCGGGCTCATCTCGCCACCGCCGCACCACGACATCTACTCGATCGAGGATCTCAAGCAGCTCATCTACGACCTGCGCTGCGCCAACCCGAAGGCGCAGGTGTCGGTGAAGCTCGTGTCCGAGGTCGGGGTCGGCACCGTCGCGACCGGCGTGGCCAAGGCCAACGCCGACCACGTGGTCATCGCCGGCCACGACGGCGGCACCGGCGCCTCACCGGTCAGCTCGATCTACAACGCGGGCGTGCCGTGGGAGATCGGCCTGGCCGAGACCCAGCAGACGCTGCTGAAGAACAACCTGCGCGACCGCATCGTCGTGCAGACCGACGGGCAGCTGAAGACCGGCCGCGACGTCGTCATGGCCGCGCTGCTCGGCGCCGACGAGATGGGGTTCTCGACCGCCCCGCTCATCTCGACGGGCTGCATCATGATGCGCGCCTGCCACCTGAACACGTGCCCGGTCGGAATCGCCACCCAGGACCCGGAGCTGCGCAAGCGCTTCGAGGGCAAGCCCGAGCATGTCGTCAACTACTTCTTCTTCCTCGCCGAGGAGGTCCGCACGATCATGGCCTCCCTCGGGGTGCGGACGTTCGACGAGCTCGTCGGCCGCTCCGAGCTGCTGCACAGCGACCCGGCGATCGACCACTGGAAGGCGCGTGGCGTCGACCTCACCGACCTCCTGGCCTTCCCGGCCGGCGTCGACCGGGACGCGCCGCGGCACCGGCTCGGCCCGCCGCCCCCCGTCCTGGAGGACGCGCTGGACCACGAGCTCATCGCCCAGGCGATGGAGACGATCGAGGGCGGCGCTCCCGTGGTCATCGAGGCCAAGGTCCGCAACGTCAACCGCTGCGTCGGCGGCATGCTGTCCTCGAAGATCGCCGAGCTGCGCGGGGCCGAGGGACTGCCCTCCGACAGCGTCAAGGTGACGATGCAGGGCGCGGCGGGCCAGTCGTTCGGCGGCTGGCTGGCGCCCGGCGTGGTCTTCGAGCTGCACGGCGAGGCCAACGACTACACCGGTAAGGGCCTGTCGGGCGGCACGATTGCCGTCACGCCCCCGGACGGCTCGACGTTCCCCGCCGAGGACAACGTCATCGTCGGCAACACCGTCCTGTTCGGGGCGACCGCCGGCCGTGCGTTCTTCCGCGGGCTGGCCGGCGAGCGCTTCGCGGTGCGCAACTCGGGGGCCAGCGCGGTCGTCGAGGGCGTCGGCGACCACGGCTGCGAGTACATGACCGGCGGCGCGGTCGTCGTCCTCGGGCAGACCGGACGCAACTTCGCCGCGGGCATGAGCGGCGGTCTGGCCTTCGTCCTGGACGAGCACGACGCCTTCCGTGCCAAGGTCAACCCGGCGATGCTCGACCAGCTCGAGCCGCTCGACGACGCCGACGCCCAGACCGTCCGCGACCTCGTCACCGAGCACGCGCAGCGCACCGGCTCGCCGGTGGCCCGGCGCGTCCTGGACGACTTCGACGCGCTGCGCGAGCAGTTCGTGAAGGTCTTCCCGACCGACTACAAGCGGGTGCTGGCCGAGGACGCGGCAGCGGGCGAGAAGGTGACGGCCTGATGGGCGAGCTGGGCGGGTTCCTGAAGATCGAGCGCTCCGGCGTCACCTACCGCGACGCGAACGAGCGCCTGGAGGACTACAAGGAGTTCCTCGTCGACCGTCCCGTGGAGGAGCTGCGCGAGCAGGGCGGGCGCTGCATGGACTGCGGCGTGCCGTTCTGCCACAACGGCTGCCCCCTGGGCAACCTCATCCCCGACTGGAACGACCTCGTCTACCGCGACCGCTGGCCGGACGCGATCCGCCAGCTGCACGCGACGAACAACTTCCCCGAGTTCACCGGCCGCCTGTGCCCCGCCCCGTGCGAGGC
>JBBSUL010000084.1:0-15786 GCA_038234375.1 Solirubrobacterales bacterium
ATCGTCTCCCCCGCGAACTTCGCGATGTCGGCCATGAACTTATTGCGCGTCTCGGTCCCGTCCTCGATCGCGGCCAGGCGGTGCTCCCAGTCTCCGGTCAGCGACGGTGAGGTCAGCGGGTGGTCGGCGAGCAGGCGGATGACGTTCAGGCCCTTCTCGGAGGCCATGAGCGCGCGGCCGTCGCGCTCGACGTAGCCGACATCGATGATGCGCTCGATGATCGCCGCGCGCGTGGCGGGCGTGCCGATGCCGGTCTCGGTCATCGCTTCGCGCAGCTCCTCGTCCTCGACGAGCTTGCCGGCGGTCTCCATCGCGCCGAGCAGTGAGGCGTCCGAGTAGCGCCGCGGCGGCTTGGTCTCCTTCGCCGCGGACTCGACGTGCTTGGTGTCCACGTCCTCGTCCTTGGCGAGCTTGGGCAGCGACTGGTCTGACCCCTCGTCCTCCTCGGCGGCGCTGCGCTCGCCCTCGGGCAGCTCGCCGTACACGCCGCGCCAGCCGGGCACGATGAGGACCTTGCCGCGGGTGCGGAAGACGTGCTCGGACACCGTCGTCTCGATGCGCGTGTTCTCGAAGACCGCCTCGGGGTGGAAGATCGCCAAGAACCGGCGGGTGACCATGTCGTAGATGCGACGGTCGTCGTCAGACATCTTCTCGAGGTTGTGGTCGGCGTTGGTCGGGATGATCGCGTGGTGGTCACCGACCTTCTCGTTGTTGACCACGCGCTCCAGCGGCAGCAGGTCCAGGCCACCGACGTAGGCGGCGGCCTTGGCGTACTCGTCACGGCGGCCGACCTTGCCGACGATCGGCTTGAGCTCGGGCACCATGTCGGTGGTCAGGTACTTGGAGCTCGTGCGCGGGTAGGTCAGCGCCTTGTGCTCCTCGTAGCAGCGCTGGGCGGCGGCGAGGGTGCGGCGAGCGGAGAAGCCGTAGCGCGTGTTGGCGTCGCGCTGCAGCGAGGTCAGGTCGTAGAGCAGCGGCGCCTTCTCGGTGCGCTTGGCCTTCTCGAGCTTGGTGATGCGCCCGCGCTGGTCGCGGACAGCGTCGACGATCGCCGTGGCCTCCTCGGCCGTGGCGAGGCGCGGCTTGGCCCCGGCGTGGAAGCGCCCGCCGTAGGTGCGCCCGTCGTCGGTCGCGAAGGTGGCGTCCACCAGCCAGTAGGCCTCCGGGACGAACGCGCGGATCTCCTCCTCGCGGCGGGCGATGAGCGCCAACGTCGGGGTCTGCACCCGGCCGAGCGAGACAGCGCCGTCGAAGGACGAGCGCAGACGGATCGTGGCCGCGCGCGTGGCGTTCATGCCGACGATCCAGTCGGCCTCCGACCGTGAGCGCGCGGCCTCCTCGAGCTTGGCGGTCTCCGTCGCATCGCGCAGATTCCCGAGCGCATCGCGCATCGCGTCGTTGGTCATCGACGACAGCCACAGGCGCTTGACGGGTTTGGAGGCCTTGGCCTGCTCGAACAGGTAGGCGAAGATGAGCTCGCCCTCGCGCCCGGCGTCGCAGGCGTTGACGACGAGGTCCACGTCGTCGTCGCGCAGGAGCCTCTTGACGACGGCCATCTGCTTCTGCGAGCGCTCGTCGCGCACGACGAGCTTGAACGTCTTGGGGACGATCGGCAGGTCGGCCATGCGCCACTTCTTGAACTTCTCGTCGTACTCGTCGGGATCGGCGAGCTGCACGAGGTGCCCGACCGCCCAGGTGACGATGTGGTCAGGGCCCTCCAGCCAGCGCTCGGTCTTGTCCTGGGTCCCCGTGTGCTTCTTGAACGGGCCGGGCAGCACCCGCGAGAGGTCCTTCCCGACGGACGGCTTCTCGGCGATGACAAGGGTCTTGGGCATCCGCGGCGCAGCGTAGCGCCGTGACGGGGTCAGCGGGCCGCGCGGTCCTGTCAGCGCACGACGAACCGGGGAGGGGACGTGCTCAGGTATCGCCGCCGGCCGCGGCGACCGAGCCGGCCCGCGCCACAGCACTGGCGACGACCTGCTCGGTGAGGGCGGCGTCGACGCCGTACAGGGCGCAGACGATGCGCTCGACGGCCTCCACGAGCGTCCGGCCGCGGTGCAGGCCCGTGTCGATGCGGGCGGTGGCCTCGGCCACGGCGGCCTCCAAGACATCGAGGTCCTTGGGCAGCAGCACCGCGGCCAGGTCGGCGGTGGCCAGGTTGGGTCGGACGGCGCCGGCCACGAGGGCCAGGCGGGCGGGCGGCCCGTCGACCGTCGCGGTGACGCGACGGGCGTGCCGGAAGGTCAGGCGGCCGCCGTCGATCGTCGGGCGGCCGATCGGCCCGTCGGAGGCCAGCGCGACGGTGAGGGTCGCGTCGAGGCGGACGGACGCCGTCTGGGCGGCCGGCAGGGTGGCGGCGACCGCGGCGTGCTCGACCTCGACGCCGTGGACGCGCCACGGGCTCTTGACGGCGCGCGTCAGCTCGGGGGCGACGGCACGCAGGGGCAGCAGCGCCCGGCGGTTGGCGGCGACGGCGCGGACGAGGTGCTCGACGGCGCGCAGCGCGTCGGCGTCGCCGGCCGGGGTGCCGCAGGCGACAGTCACGGCGAAGCAGGCGACGAGGATCGCGGCGTCGTCGGGTCCGTCGAGGCTCGTCTCCAGCGCGGTGACGCGCTGTGACGGTGTCCAGCCGTCGGGGATCGGGACGTGCCGGTAGGGCAGCTCGTTCATCGGCTTGGGCTCGTAGTTCCGTCGGTCGTGCCATGGCACCTTGCCCCGGACGGCGTACCAGAGGTCGAGGAGCTCCGAGTTCAGCAGGCCGCAGAGGTAGGCGACCGACAGCGTCTCATCGCGCGGGGTCACGACCGTTGACTTGTTCGACGGCTGCCACGAGCCGTCCTCGTCGAGCGCGAACCGTCCTCGATCGGTGCGGTAGAGCGCGATGACCTTCGGGCCTTCGAACATCTCACGATCACGCGGCCAAGCGGTCTCGAACCAACGCCGCTTCGCGTTTCGTACAAACTCCGCCCGGGTTCGCAGCAGATCACGCCACGGCTCCAGGGCCTCTTCGATCGCGCTCGAAGCGGCATCATCCCTCCCGATCCACACGAGATCGGCGTGATCGTCGTCGTCGATCGCTGCGTACAGCAGAGCCCGCGGTTCCGGGCTCCGCGCGACCAGCGTCGGGTGCTCACGCCACGGCGCCCGGGTCGCGGTTCCCGGTGCCAGTTCGAGGATCCGCTCGCCGACCTGGTGACCGGCAGCGTCGAGCTGGGCTCGTATCCGTTCCGAGAGCCGGCGCTGGATACGCGCCGTGTAGGCATCAGCGCCCGTCTCGATCCCGCGCACCACCGCCCACCGCTCCGCCAGCCGCTCCACCGGGACCCGCGGCCCGTCCAGCCGCCGCTGCAGGTGGGCGACGACCCGGCTGGCCACGTCGCGGCTGGTGTGCTTGACCGGCCACGGGCGGGTCGATCGCAGCGCGGCCTGGTCGACGTCGTGGACGAGCAGCCCGTCCTTCCGCCCCGGCGCGAGCGCGGCCCGCCGCCCCATCTCGGCCAGCAGCGGCACACGGCCCGGCGTGGTGGCCTCCGCGTCGCCGGACAGCGCCACGGCGGCCCGGCCCTCGTCCTCGAGCACCACGACGCGCAGCCGGTGGTCCGGCGGCGCCTCGGCGCGCGTGGCGACGAGGATCGCGCTCTCGACCGTCGGCGGCGCCGCCCCCGCCCGGGTGTCGCGCTCCTCCCGCTCGGTGGCGAAGATCCGCATCCCGCCGAACAGGAACAGCTCGTCGAGTCGCAACAGCCCGGCCAGCCGCTCGCGGAGCCAGTCGGCGCTGCCGGCGTTCATCCAGCCCGCCGGGGTGATGACCGCCAGCCGGCCGCCGGGCGCGAGCTTCTCGGCCGCCATGAGCAGGAAGTAGTAGAGGTAGTCGCTCTTGCCGCGGTAGTCGTCCTTCCAGCCCGGCAGCGCGCGCAGGCGGTCGAACAGCACCTTGTTGCCCGCCTCGGCCACGTAGGGCGGGTTGCCGATGACGACGTCGAAGGTGCCGTCGGCCCGGATCTCGTCCAGGCGCGCCTGCTTCTCGGCGTCCAGCGAGGTCAGGCCGTAGCGCTCGTCGGCGGCGCGCACAGCGGGCGTCGCGGCAAGCTGGGCCGGGGTGCCGGCGCGCGCGCCAAGCGCGTCGGTGTGCACGACGCCGAGGGTGAAGTTCGGCGGCTCACGGCCGACGGCACGCATGCGCCCGAGCAGCCGCGAGACCTGCAGCAGCAGGTTGACCTCGGTGAGGAAGTACGGGAACGGGCTGATCTCGCAGCCGTGGAAGCCGCGCACGATCGCCGCCAGGCCATCACGGAGGTCGCCGGGGTCGTCGTCGCGCAGGCCCGCGTCGTCGATGACCCGGCGCGCGGCCTCGACGAGGAAGCCGCCCGAGCCGGTCGAGAAGTCAAAGACGGTCCGGCCGCGACGGCGGTCGCCCTCGACGTCGAAGATGCCGTCGGCCCCGTGGTAGCCGACCCGGTCGAGCATGAACGACACCACCGACCGCGGCGTGTAGAACTGGCCGAGGCGGTCGCGGTCGATGTCGTCTACGTAAGACTCGTAGAGGCCGCCGAGCACGTCGGCGCCGAGGCGTCCCAGCGGGACCGGGACCAGGGCGTAGAGGACCTCGGCCAGCGCCTCGTCCCGCGGCCGGTACCAGTCGTAGTTGTTGTCCGATCCGAAGAGCCACGGGTACCGCTCGCGGCCCTTGAGGTAGGCCTCGTCCAGCACCTTGCGCAAGCTGCGTTCCAGACGCTCGTAGGCGAGGCCGAAGCCGCCGTCGTACAGGCGGTCGTCGACGAAGCCCGCGTCCTCCCAGGAGCGGTACAGCAGGATGCGGATGAGCGTCAGCTGGGAGACGCGCATGAGGTACTGGCGCCACGCGCGGCCGGCGAGGCCGTCGGCGGCCGGGTAGTCCTTGGCCGAGGCAGGCAGGTCGGCGGCGTCCGCCCGCGGCTCGATCTCGCGGGCCAGCAGCTCCAGCTCCATGCGCAGCCGGTGCTCGTGCTGGGGGTTGAGGTCGATGTCGTCCAGCAGGCGCTCGTGCTGGGCGGCGGCGTCCTGGGCCAGCGTCCGCGACAGCAGCCGCAGGCGCGACACGAGGAACTCCAAGTCGATCTCCACGCGCTCGCCCCGGCCGAGCTTCAGGTGCCAGGGCTCGGCCTCGGCGACCAGCTCCACCTTCTCGGCCAGGCCCATGGGACGGTGCGAGAACAACCCACAGAACGCCGCCAGCCGCTCGGCCTCCACCGAAGCCATCTGCTCCCCGTGGGCGACCTGCCACAGCGGCAGCAGCTGGAAGGACAGCAGCGGGTCGTGGCCGGCCGCGCCGCGGCGGTAGACCCGGACCTCGCGGAGGTTGAACAGGACCCCGAGGTCGAGCTGGCGCTGGTCGATGTAGCGCCGGATCTGCGCCTCGTGGGGCGCCAGATCCTGGGTGGAGCTCTTCGCGTCGAGCACGAAGCGGTGGGCGACGAGGTCGATCGGGGTGAAGTCGGGTTTCAGGCCACTGTGCCCGAGCTGGCCGAAGTAGGCGTCCTTGGGGAAGCCGAGGAGCTGCTCGATCAGGTCAGCGAGGATCGGCTCGGTCAGCAGCTCCTCGTCCTCGCGGGGCCGTGGGCCGTCCAGGTACGCCCGGAAGGTCGCCGCCCCGTTGAGACTCCGGTACCGGCCCGCGTACCCGTCGAGCACCCGCGCCAGGTCGTCGATCTGCGTCGAAGCCGTCACGCGCGCACGCCGATCTGCGGAGTTTGCGTACCGTCCGTCCCGCGACGCCACGCCCCGTCCGGCCGCTGGATTACCGTGCGCGCCATGGACCTGCCCGACCCGATCGAGCGCATGACCCCGGCCGAGCTGGACGCCCTGCGCGGCGCCGCCGCCTGGTATGCGAAATACAACCACGCCAAGATCGAGGAGGCGCTGGACGACCCGTCCGCGTACGCCATGATCCGTCGCGAGCGGTACATCGCGCTCGTCTCGGCGCTGCGCAAGCTCGGCTTCGACATGGCCCTCCCTGACGCCCTGGCGGCACAGCTGCGCAACGCGGCGTAGGTCGGACGGTTCATCGGCCGCAGACCCTACGCGCCGCAGCGGCCGACGCGGCCCCAACTACGTGTCAGGGGGCGCAGGGCCCGGTGCCGACGGGCCCGTCGGCGCTGCGCGCCTGTTCCAGCAGCTTGGCCACGACGGCGTTCGGCACGCCGTAGCCGGTCCGCTTCGGGCCTCCGCGCGCCGTGGCGAACACCGTGGCGATGACGCGGGTGCGGGTGTCGACGACCGGGCCGCCTGAGTTCCCCGAGCGCACCAGGCCCCGGAACGCGGTGATCGAGCGCTTGACGTTGCCGCGCCCGTAGGCGTCCTGGCTGATGACGGTCTGGGTACGGCCCAGTCGCGCGTCGCGCACGTCGTACGGGCCGTTCTTGGGAAACCCGAGGATCCCTCCGATGCGCTTGACCGGCGGGTTATCGGCCAGCGGCAGGGCCTCGGCGTCCAGCCCGTCGACGCGCAGGATGGCGATGTCGTTGATGGGGTCGAAGACGAGCGCGCGGGCGCGCAGCCGCTCGCCCTTGCCCTCGACCTGCACGCCGGTATCGTCCTCGCCGGCGACGACGTGGGCGTTGGTCACGACGAGGCCGGGGCCGGCGACCCAACCGCTGCCCTCGATCCCCAGGCCACAGGCGGTCCCGGTGACCCGCACGATGCTGGGTCCCGCGCGCTTGATGTGGATGTCCTCGCTCGCCCCCGACGGCGGCAGCGAGACCTGGGCGTCGGGGCCGTTCAGGGCCGGGAACGGGTCAAAGCGCGCCAGGGCGTTGAGCAGCCCGCTGGACGGGGGCAGCGCGTCGTTGATGCGCTTGAGGACGGCCGAGCGCTGGATGTCGGCGCGCAGCTCGCGCGCTCCCGGCGTCTGCAGCGCCACGGCCCCGACCACCCAGCTGATGCCGAGGGCCAGCGCCACTCCGAGCACGGCGCCGAGGCCCCCGTCTACGAGTTTCATGCCCGGGACGCGTGAGAGGCGTCCCCGCACCTGGATACCGAGCACCTCCAGGACCGCCGAGACGGCGGCGCCGACCAGCAGGGCCCCGGCGAGGGCGAACAGCGGCGCGTACGGGGACGAGGATCCGTCGGTGACGATGGTGGCGGCCAGGCGGGTCCCGGCGAACGCCCCCGCCGCGAAGCCCGCCAGGGACAGGGCGCCGACGATGAGGCCCTGGCGCCAGCCGAAGGCCGCCATGGCCGCGCAGAACAGGAGGATGAGGATGTCGATGAGGGTCATGAGCCGCGGTCGCGACCAGCGATCGGCCCCGACGACGATGTCAGGGTACGTCCAATCAGAGGTCCCGGGGCCCGCTCCCGGGTACCCTATCGGCGGTTTGACCGGGATACCGCAAGGAGGCACGGGCCCCAGGCCGCCCACCTGGCGGGCCCTGGCAGCATTGCGCACGCCCTGGTGGCTGCGCCGTCACGGCGCGCCGCACTCCCGAGCGGACGCGACGGTCACGCGCCGGCGACGGCTCGCCGGCGGTGCCGCCGTGGCGGTGCTCGCCGCCGGAGGTGCGCTGCTGCTGACCGACCGCGGGCCCTCCGGCCGGCTCGTCGTGGCCAAGGAGTACGCGGCCGCGTTCGCCCGCCAGGACCCCAGGGCCCTCTACCACCTGCTCGACGGCGACGCCCTGCAGCGCGTCAGCGAGGACCGATTTGTGGTGCTGCACCGCAAAGCGATGCAGACGGCAACGGCGACGCGCATCATCCCGGGCCCGCTCGTCGAGGTCGACGACGACCACGTCGACGTGCCGATGACGATCCGCACCCGGGTCTTCGGCACGATCCGGGCGACCCTCTCGCTGACCTTCACGGGCGACGGCGACCGTCCCGGTGTGGACTGGCGGAGGAACCTGGTGTTCCCCGGGGTGCCGCCGGGCGAGGAGCTGAAGCGCGAGGTGACGATGCCGCCGCGCGGCACGATCCTCGCCCGCGACAACCAGGTCCTGGCCGAAGGGGACGCCCGCACGCCCTCCCCCGAGATGGCCGACGTCGCGCGCGAGACCGTCGGGCGCACCGGGCCGATCCCCAAGGACCGTCGGGAGGTGCTCGCCGGCCGGGCGGTCCCCTCCGACGCGACGGTGGGGCTCTCGGGGCTGGAGCGTGCCCTCGACGATCGGCTGGCGGGCAGCCCCGGCGGCACGTTGACGGCGGGGCTCCGGATCCTCGCCCGCACCGAGCCCAAGCAGGCCGAGGCGGTGCGCTCGACCGTGTCGCCGCCGATCGAGCGTGCGGCCGTCGCCGCCCTGGCCGGCCGCCTGGGCGGGGTGGTCGCGCTGGACCCCAAGACGGGTGAGCTGCTGGCCTACGCGGGGATCGCCTTCAGCGGGCTGCAGCCGCCGGGCTCCACCTTCAAGATGGTGACGGCGACCGCGGCCCTGGAGGCCGGCATCACCAGCCCGAAGGAGAGCTTCCCGAAGCAGACCTCGGCGACGCTCGAGGGCGTCACCCTGCAGAACGCCAACGGCGAGCTGTGCGGAGGGACGCTGGCCGAGAGCTTTGCCGAGTCGTGCAACTCGGTGTTCGCCCCCCTCGGCGCCAAGCTCGGGGCCGCGGGGCTCGTCAAGACCGCCGAGGAGTTCGGCTTCAACCGGCCGCCCGACATCCCGGGCGCGGCGACGTCGAGCATCCCGCCTGACATCGGGGACGACCTGGCGGTGGGTTCTACGGCGATCGGGCAGGGCCGGGTGCTGGCGACCGCCCTGCAGATGGCCACGGTGGCGGCCACGATCAGCCTCGGCGGCCGCAAGCCGCGCCTGACGCTCGACTACTCCGAGCGCGTCGACAACCGCAAGCTCAAGCCGGTCGTCGAACCGTCCGCGGCCCGGGCCGTTGGCCGCTTCATGCTCGACGTGGTGACCTCAGGAACGGGCCGGGCGGCGGCGATCCCGGGCGTGAAGGTCGCGGGCAAGACCGGGACCGCGGAGCTCACGCAGACCCAGGGCTGCGCTCCCGGTAGCCCGGACTGCGAGGGTGCGGGCGGACCCGGCGACACCGACGCCTGGTTTGCCGCATTCGCGCCGGGAGGCAGCAAGCGCACCCCGAAGGTCGCCGTCGGCGTGCTCCTGGTCCGCAACGGCGCCGGAGGCGACACCGCCGCCCCCGTCGCCCGTCAGATAATCCAAGCCGCCCTCTGACCGTGGGCCTATCTACCACCCGGTCGACGGAGACCGGGTGCCGCGATGTTGTGACCAGCCCGAGCTTGCGAGCGGCTGCCCGGAACTCGCTATGCCTCGCGAGCCGCCAGGCGAGCGAGGCACCGCGTGCCCCTGGGCGAGCGAAGCACGGCGAGCCTCCAGGCGAGCCGTCGACCTTAGACGTCGATCTCGACAGAGCCCTCGTCGCCGTCCGGGGCGATGACCCTCATCTCCAGCGGGCGGTTGTCGAGCGTCTGGTTCCTGACCTTGAACAGCAGCAGCTTGCCCTGTGGCACGTACGAGGTGATCTCGTTGCTGTGCGGCCACACGTCGCCGGGGTCGAGCACGGTCGGGGAGTAGTTGGTGATGTTGTCGGCGTAGATCGGGGAGAACTCGTCGCCGACGGTGTCCTCGAGCCGGAAGTCCCTGGCCGTGTCCAGCGGCACGTCGGTGAGGTTCTTGGTCCGGAGGAAGATCCCGAACCACACCTCGTCGGGCTCAAGCGCCTGCTCGTCGCCGTTCAGGCCCCGCAGGTATTCCTTGTCCTCGACGTTACGGGGGTTCAGCTGGCGGCTGATCTGCACCTGGTACTGGATGCTCCCAATGGTGACGTAGGTGCCTTCGGACTCCGTCGTCTTCTGGGGTCCGTCGTCACCGCACGCGGTGAGGGCGACGGACGCGGCGGCGAGCGTGGGCAGGAGCAGGCGGCGGAGCTTCATGACGGCGGGGAGCTTATCTGCCGCCGCGTGGTGTCGGTGGCCGGCTTGCGCGCGCCGCCGGCGATGCTGGCGCGCGCGCCACGGTCGAGGCCGTCCTCGAGGATGCTGCGCAGGCGCCGGGTGGCCTTCCCGAGCCGCCGGCGGTAGAAGCCCGGGCGGTCGTGCAGGCGGTCGGACGGATACTTCGGCTCGGTCTCGAAGGTCACGGTGACGCGGGTGGAGTCGTCGGGCCCGACCTCGAGGTCGTACCGCGTGAGCGTCCGGACCCGGTTGTACTTGCCCCCGCGGCCGGCGAGCACGAGCCGGACGGGCTGCCGACACTCCATGATCGTCTGGTCGACCCACGGAAAGCGGTTGCCGCGCTGGTGGACGCGGTAGCGGATGCCGGCGCCCCGGCCGTGCGTGTCCTCGCGCGTCAGGTGCCATTCGGACGCGAAGTGGTCCATGAACTCGGGGTGGTTGGCGACGTCGGCGAGGTAGTCGAACACCTCGGCGGCGGGCCGGCTGATCGTGACGGACTGGGTGACGGGCTCCATCGCGGCCGCAGTGTACCCGCGGTCCCCAAGGAGGCCCGGTCGGCACCGGCCCTGCCGCCCCGGACCCTGGGCGCTCGGAGGTCCGGTTCAGGCGGCCAGGCTCGCGCGTGGCCGCACGCGCACGCTCTGCCCGCGCTCGCTGTGGCGGACGAGATCGGTGCTGACGGGGTCCGCGGCGCGTGCGGGACGGCACAGCGCGCAGACCGTCTCGCCCCGTGGGAAGCGGTGGACCTGCTCGCCGATCAGCGGGGTGCGCCCGCAGTCGGCGCACGCGTGCCGGTCGGCGGCGAGCTCGTCCACGCTCTGGCGCAGCAACTGGCGCTCGAGGTCGCGTTCTTGGAGGCCGAGCAGCGGGCGGAGCATGTCGCACAGTTCGCCCCGTGGCCGCGGGCTCCTGCCGGCCGGCACCGCTCGCAAGCGCGGTTGCGGGTGGCCGTTTGCGGGTATCGTGGGTGTTCGAGCGTGACCGCGTTCGGGCACTCGCTTTAGTTCGGTCTTACGACCGGGCGGGAGCCTCCCCGTATCGAGTCGGCTGCACGGTCCTGCGGGATCGTTGGAGAGGAGCACACACACATGGAGTCACCTAACTCGGGCACGATGGCGGGCACGGGGTCGTTCCGGTGCGAGAGCTGCGGGCACGTGATCACCCTGGCGGCCACGGAGGAGCTCAGCGCCTGCCCGAGCTGCGGCGCCCATGAGTTCGCACGGGCCTCGCTGTTCGCCGCCGGCCGCTTCCAACGCCGCACCGGCGGCAGCGTCGACGACGAGCGGGAGGACATGGTGGCACGCGCCCGCGAGCTCGTCGACCCCGGCGTCGCCGCCCACGTCGCCTTCCTCGACGGAGACGAACTGCGTGTCGTGCCGCTCGCCCAGGAGACGACGCGCATCGGCCGCACGCTGTCCGCGGAGATCCGCTTCGACGATCCGACCGTCTCCCGCCGCCACGCCCTGCTCGTCCAGCGCGAGGACGGCGTCCACGTGCTCGACGACCGCTCTCTGAACGGGGTCTTCGTCGACGGTGAGCGCATCTCATCGCGGCCGGTCTCCGACGGCGACGAGGTCGTCATCGGGCGCCATCGCCTGATCATCCTCGTGTCCGCCGACGTCGCCGCCTCGCCCGCCGACGTGGGGGCCGGGCAGGTGTCCACGGGCTGAGCTTGCCTCCGCGCTCGCTGCGGAGGCCGGCCTCCACCCGCCCCGGGTGGTCCGCGCTTTCCGGGATACTGGCGCCGTGGCCGACAAGATCGCGATCCTCTCCCAGAAGGGCGGCACCGGAAAGACGACGACGGTGCGCACGCTCACCGACGTGCTGCGCCTCGCCGGGCTCAAGGTGCTGGCCATCGACCTGGACCCGCAGGGCAACCTGTCGGACTACTTCGACGTGGACCCGGACGCGGACCCGACGATCAGCGACGTGCTCACCGGGCGGGCGACGGCGTCCGCCGCGGTGCACGGCGACATCATCCCGGCCAACCTGACGCTGGCCGAGGCCGAGCTGTCGCTGGCGGGGAAGATGGGCCGCGAGCTGACCCTGCGCAAGGCGCTGCGGGAGGTGCAGGAGCCCTACGACGTGGTCCTCGTGGACTGTCCGCCCGCCCTGGGCCTGCTGACCGTCAACGCGCTGGTCGCCGCCGACTACGCGCTGGTCAGCTCCGAGGCGCAGTACTTCGCGCTGCAAGGCGTCGAGCAGGCGCTGGAGGTCATCGACCTCGCCCGCGACGGCCTGAACCCCGACCTCACCTGGCTGGGCGTCTTCTTCAACATCGCCGACATGCGCACCGTCCACTCGCGTGAGGCCTTCGCGTCGCTGCGCGAGCACGTGGGCGACAAGCTGTTCGACACGACGATCCGCTCGTCGATCGCCTACGCCGGTTCGGCCGAGCGCGCCGTCTCGATCCTCGACTACCGTCCGGACCTCGCCGGCGACTACCTGCTGCTCGGGGACGAGCTGCTGCGCCGTCTCGGCCGCAAAGAGGCCCGCGAGGCGCTGGCCCCGCACCTGCCCGTCACCTCCTGACGGCGGTCAGCTGACCGAGGTGACCGAAGCGCCCATCGTCTCCAGCGGGGCGCGGTGGACGTCGGCCCAGCCGTCGGCCTTCTCGCGCAGGACCTCCACGAGCGCCGGCGTCTGCTCGTAGTGGCTCCAGAACAGGACGGTGGGACCGGCCCCGGAGATCGTGGCCCCCAGCGCGCCGAGCCCGACCGCCCGCTCGACGAGCTCCATCGACTGCGGGTACAGGTGCCGCCGGTGGGGCTGGTGCAGCCGGTCCTTCAGCCCCCGGGCGATGAGGTCGTAGTCGGACACGGCCAGGCCGAGGACGAGCAGCGCGGTGTGGGCGGCGTTGAACACCGCGTCGGCCATGGGCACCTCGGCCGGCAGGGCGCTGCGGGCCTGCTTGGTGCGCACCGCCGCGTGCGGCACGACGATGACGGTCTCCAGGCCCGTCGGTGCCCCGAGCCGCGTCGAGATCCCGTCGGCGCAGATGGCGATCCCCCCGTTGAGGGACGCGGCCACGTTGTCGGGATGGCCCTCCAGCTCGCTCCCGAGAGCCAGGAGGTCCGCGTCGAGCTCGAACATGTGGTCCGCGGCCATCAGCCCCGCCACGTAGGCGGCGGCGCTGGTGCCCAGCCCGCCGCTGAGCGGGATCGCCGAGGTGATGCGGAACTCGAAGTCGTCGACCGGGTGCAGGCGCTCGAAAGCGCGCACGCAGAGGTTGCGCCGGTCCCGGGCGATCGGCAGATCGGTGACCACGGCGAACCGGCCGGTCTCCACGACCTCGAGCTCCATGTGGATCCCGAGGGCGATGGCCAGGACGTCGAACCCCGGACCGAGGTTGGCCGAGCTGGCGGGCACGCGGACCGTCCGTTGACGCTGCATCCGCGCCACCGTACCGGGCGGGTTGCGCGCGGGCGTAGGCTGGTCCGATGCGCGCCCTCTGGAACGACGCCGTCATCGCCGAGTCCGACGCGACGGTGGTGATCGAGGGCAACCACTACGTCCCGCCCGACTCGATCACCCCGGGCGCGCTGATCGCGACCGGCGCGACGTCGACCTGCCCGTGGAAGGGCACCGCCGACTACCACACGGTCACCGCCGGCGGCCGCGAGAACCCCGACTCCGCGTGGTCCTACCCCACCCCCAAGGACGCGGCCGCCGAGATCAAGGACCACGTCGCATTCTGGAACGGCATCTCCGTCGTGGAGTGACGCCGGTAGTTGACTATGCTTAGTCCATGATCCGCCAGGTCAACGTCCACGAGGCCAAGACGCACTTCTCGAAGCTGCTTGCCCGTGTCGAGGCGGGTGAGGAGATCGTCATCGCGCGCAACGGCGTCCCGGTCGCCGCCCTCGTGGCCCGCCCGCCCGAAGCCGCCGTACGCGAGCCCGGCCTCCTCTCCGGACGGATCTGGATCGCCGACGACTTCGACGACACTCCGCAGGAGATCATCGACGCGTTCCAGAACAGCCGCCTGTTTTCCGAGTGAGCCTGCTGCTGGACACGAGCGTGCTGATCTGGTGGGCCGCCGATCATCCGCGCCTGACGCCGTCGGTGCGTGCGGCGATCGTCCACGCGCGCGGCCCGGTGCACGTCAGCGCGGCGTCGATCTGGGAGGCGGAGATCAAGATCGCCAGCGGCAAGCTCACCGTGGACGGCGACTTGGAGGATGTGGTCGCCGCCGGTGCGTTCCTGCCCCTGGCCATCACGTTCGCGCACGGCCGCCGGGCGGCACGCCTGCCGCGCCTGCACGCCGATCCGTTCGATCGCGTGCTCGTCGCCCAGGCCCAGGCCGAGGGCCTGGCGCTGGTCACCAGCGACCGTCGCCTGCGCGAATACGACGTCGCGGTCGTCGAGGCCTGAGCTACCGCGGCGCCGCCCCTGCCGATTGTCGGTCCGACGGTGTAGCAGGTCGGCGGGGTGCGCACGAGCGGACCGCCCTGGGGTGCCTTCGTGCGCCACCCGGTCATCCCGCGCCAGACCAGCCTGAGCGAGAATCCTTTTCGTGACGCCGCTCACCCGGCGCCGCGCCTTCCCGGGCCTGCGGCCGGGGGACGTGCGGCGCCGACCCGCCAGACGGGCGCTCCGAGTTCGGTGGCGCACGTTCCCTGGTCTGGCGTCAGGAAACGTGCGGTGGCGACCGGGCGGCCGGGCGCCGATGACGTCAGCGGGGGTGGCGCACGAACGTGCCGCCCCGCGCCGCCAAGCCCGTCTTGTCGATTCTCCAGCGCCGCACCGAGACCGACGCTCCGTATCAGGCGCCGAGCACAGCCTCCTCGACGGCGGCGAGCGTCGGCTCGCAGGGCAGCACGGATCCGGACTGCTCCAGGGCGGTCTGCGGGTCCTTGAGCCCGTGGCCGGTGAGCACGCAGGCGACCCGCTCGGCGCCCTGGGCGCCGAACTTCAGCAGCCCCGCCACCGACGCGGCGCTGGCGGGCTCGCAGAACACGCCCTCCTTGGCGGCCAGCAGCCGGTAGGCGCTGAGGATCTCCTCGTCGGTCACCGCCTCGATACGGCCCGCGGACTCGGTCATCGCCGACATCGCCTCCTCCCACCGGGCGGGGTTGCCGATGCGGATGGCGCTGGCGATCGTCTCGGGATCCGGGACGCGTTGGCCGGTGACCAGCGGCGCCGCGCCGGCGGCCTGGAAGCCGTACAGGTGCGGCCGGTGCCCGGCCTCGACAAAGCCCATCCAGTAGGCGGTGATGTTGCCCGCGTTGCCGACCGGGATGCACAGCGCGTCGAGCTCCCCGAGCTCCTCGATGAGCTCGAAGGCCGCGGTCTTCTGCCCCTGCACCCGGTAGGGGTTGACGGAGTTGACCAGCGCGATCGGGTGCGCGTCGCAGAGCTCGCGCACCAGCTCCAGGGCCTCGTCGAAGTTGCCGCGCAGCGCCACGACACGGGCGCCGTGCATGAGCGCCTGGGCGAGCTTGCCGGCGGCGATCTTGCCGTCGGGGACGATGACCGCGCCCCGCAGGCCGGCGCGGGAGGCGTAGGCGGCGGCGCTGGCGGCGGTGTTGCCGGTGGAGGCGCAGATGACGGTCTCCGCTCCCTCCTTGACCGCCTGGGTCACCGCGCAGCACATGCCGCGGTCCTTGAACGACCCGGTCGGGTTGGAACCCTCGATCTTCAGGTGGACCTCGGCGCCGACCTGCTCGGACAGCCACGCGGCGTACACCAGCGGCGTGGACCCCTCCTTCAGCGTCACGATGGGGTCGTCGGCCTCGAACGGCAGCCGATCGAGATAACGGTGGATCAAACCCTGTCGCTCAGTCATGCGTCCTCCCCCTGCCCGCGCGTTCGTGCCGACGGCACGCCCCCTGGGCGCAGCCGGTGGCACGAACTCGCCCTGGAAGACACGCCCGCGTGGCGCCGTC
>JBBSUL010000085.1:0-15589 GCA_038234375.1 Solirubrobacterales bacterium
CGTTCACCCACGACGGAGAAGATGAAGTCCGTGTGGTGCTCGGGGAGGAAGTTGTAGGAGGTCTGCGTGGCCCGGTCTCCGCGACCGGTCTTCTCGCCGGACCCGATCGCCACGCGCGACTGCGTCTGCTGGTAGGCGATCTTGTTGGTGTTCTCGTTGGGGTGCAGGAAGGCGGTCAGGCGGTTGGTCTGGTAGCTGTGCAGCACCTCGACCCCGGCGGCCGGCGCGACCACGGTCACCCCGACGACGGCGATCGCGAACACCGCGCCGAGCACGGCGAAGTAGCGCCCGGGGATCATCGCGACGAACAGCAGCGCGAGCGTGATGGCTCCGTAGACCATCGACGAGCCCAGGTCGGGCTGGACCATGACCAGGCCGGCGGGCAGCGCGGCCAGCGCGACCGTCCGCACCGTGGTCGACGGCTCGTGCAGCTGGCGCGAGCGGTCCACGATGAACCCGCTCAGGGCGACCACCAGGAGGACCTTGCCCAGCTCCGAGGCCTGGAAGGAGAAGAACGGCAGCTGGATCGCGCGCCGGGCTCCGAGGGCGTCCGAGCCGACGAGCTTGACCGCGAGCACGGAGACGACGATGAAGGCGAAGACGCCGTACTTCAGCTCCCGCAGCCGCGAGTAGTCGATGCGGCTGACCAGCGCGGCGAGGATGGCCCCCACCGCGAAGTAGATGGCCTGGCGCTTCATGTAGAAGTCGGCGGGCAGGCCACGCTGGCTGACGGTGTGCAGCGTGATCAGCGAACAGGCGCAGACCCCGACGACCGCGAGGGCGAGGACCGGGTCGAAGGGCAGCGCGATCGCCAGCGAGCGGCGGCGCTCCGGCGCGGGTCCGACCCGCGAGGTGCGTGCGCGGCGCGGATCGGTGATCGGCGCGGTGCTCAAAACGAGGCGTCGCTTCCGCCGGCGCAGCCCGCGTCGACGTTGTTGGCCTTGCCGAACCAGCGCTTCATGATCAGGCAGGCGATCGGGGCCGCCCGCGCCGCGCCGAAGCCGCCCTCCTCGACGGTGGCGGCGATCACGATCGGGCGCCTGCGGTCCGGGCCGTCGTAGCTGTAGGCCACATACCAGGACTGGTCCTCCTTGCCGACGACCTGGGCGGTGCCGGTCTTGCCGTAGACCGGGAAGCGGCTCTGGTTCCAGCCGCTGAAGACCGCGGTCGAGGTGCCGCCGTCCGCGCTGGCGGCGAGGTGCAGACCGTCCATGATCGCCGAACGGTACTCCGGTTCCACCTTCACGCGCCGGGCGGGGCTGGCCGGCAGCTGCTGGATCTCCAATCCCGAGTCGTCCTGTACGGCCTTCCCGAGCCGCGGACGCGGGACGCGTCCCTCTTGGGCGATGCCCGCGTACGCCACCGCCATCTGCAGCGGCGTGGCCTGCAGGTCACCCTGGCCGATGGAGAGCGACACGTTGTCGCCGATCGACCACGGGCGCTTGTCGGAGATCGTGCAGCAGGGCACGCTGTTCTTCTTCTCGTAGGCGATCTCCTCCTTGGCCACCCGCCGGCGCCAGGCCGGGTCGGGGACCAGGCCCTTGGACTCCCCCGGGAGATCGATGCCCGTCCTGCGGTCGAAGCCGAGCTTGCGCGCGGACTTCTGGATCGGACCGCCCTTCGGGTTGTCGCGAACGTTCGTGCGCTGACCGAGCGTGTAGAAGTAGATGTCGGAGGACACCCGCAGCGCGTTGCGCATGTCGACGGGCCCGAACACCTCCTTCTTGGCGTTGCAGCGCTCCTGGACGCCGATCGTGATGCAGCCGGTGTCGGTGATGATCTCCGAGGGCGTGATGTCCCCGGCCTCCAGCGCCCCGAGCGCGGTGACGGGCTTGAAGGTCGAGCCCGTCGCGTAGTTGGCGCCGATGACCCGATTGAACTGAGGCGTGGACCCGTCGTTGAAGATCTCGTCGTAGCGCTTCTGGGAGATCTCCCCGACAAGGACGCTCGGGTCGAACGTCGGGAAGGAGCCCATCGCCAGCACATCCCCGTTGCGGGGGTCCATGGCCACGAACGCCCCCGGCAGCGATCCGGCGATGCTGCGGTAGGTGTCCTGAGCGGCCTTCTGCAGCCTGAGGTCAAGCGTGAGCTGGACGTTGCGCCCGGGAACCGGGTCCCGGCGGCGGCCGGTCCCGCGCGGGTTGCCCTGCGCGTCGACGAGCAGGCGCTCCTGCCCGTCGCGGCCGCGCAGGAACTGGTCGTACTGCGCCTCGATCCCGCTCTGGCCGATGACGCTGCCCGAGGGGATGCCGCGGTAGGCCTTGTCCTTCAGCTGATCGGCGGTGATCTCGCTGGCTGTTCCCAGCAGCTGCGCGGCCAGCTCCTTCTGGGGGTAGTCGCGCAGGAACACGTTGTCGACCGATACCCCCGGGAACTGCTCCTGGCGCTCGGCGATGTAGCCCTGCACCTGGTCCTCGACGTCGGTCTTGACGATCACCGGCGCATACCCGGCCAGAAACAGGCCGCGGATCACCCGGTCCTGGATCGTCTGCGGCCGCATGCCCAGCGTGTCCGCCAGCTTGGCGAAGCGCGCCTGCAGGTCCGACGGCACCGGCGGGATGGCGATCGGGTCGCGCTTGCGGCCGTCGGGCCGCTTGGAGCGCGCGATGACCGCCTCCCCGTACCCGGCGGCGGCCTTCTTCTCGCTGTCGGGCAGCGACTCGGGTTTGATCCGGACGACGATCGCCGGGCGGTTGTCGACGATCACCGTCCCGTTGCGGTCGACGATCGATCCACGCGGGGCGGGCAGGGGCTGCTCGCGGACGCGGTTGGTCTGGGCCTGCGCGAGGTACTGGTCGCCCGACAGGACCTGCAGGTACCACAGGCGGAAGAAGACGACCGCGAACAGCACGCAGGCCACGACCCCGAGCCCGGCCACGCGCATGGCCAGCTGCGGTGAGACGGGAGGGCGGCGGCTGTTGAAGGCGGGATCGATCACGGGCTCAGGCGCGGGACAGCGGCGACAGGCGGGTGGTGGACGCCCGGCGGCGGCGTCGCCGCGGGTCGTCAGGCAGGACCGGGACAAGCCAGCGTCGCACCCCCGCGTAGACGGGTACCGCTATCAGGGTATTGACCATGATCGTGATGAGGATCTGGCGGACAAACAGGCCGCTGACGGCGACCTCGACGCCGAGCATGAACTGCATGAGCGCGTAGCCCACGGTGACGGTGGTGGTGGCGGCGGCCCCGACGATCGCCGGCACCGCGGCGGCCTGAGGGTCGCGCAGCTCGCGCAGGCGACCGGCGCCGTAGCCGGCCAGCAGGTAGATCAGCGAGGACAGGCCGAGCGTCTGGATCAGCGCGCTGTCCACGAAGAACCCGCACGCGAAGCCGATGACCGCACCGGGCAGGGACCCGAGCAGCAGTCCGCAGGCAGCGACGACGAGCGGCACGAGGTCCGCGTGCGCCCCGAACAGCGTAATCTGCGAGATCGTCGTGATCTGCAGCAGGCAGGCCACCACGGCCAGGATGATCAGCCGCCCGGTGAGCGGGCCCGCGATCATCCGACCGCCGCCGCGTCGCGGGTGAGCACCTGCACCTGGTCGATGGCGCGCACGTCCACGAACGGCTTGAGGTGGACGGTCTGCGTGTCGGTCCCGGCGTCGTCGACCCGGGTCACCCGCCCGATGGGGATGTCCGGCGGGAACAGCGACCGCAACTCGGCGTCGGCGGCGGTCCCCCGGGTGGCGATCGTCGCCCCCACCGCGACCGGCGCCTTGAGGTCGGTCGTCTTCATGATGAGATCGGTCGGGGACCCGCCGGACGAGCTGATGACGCCGGGGGTGCCCGTGCTCGTGGCCCGGGCCTGGACGCCGAAGTCCGAGTCGGTCAGGAGCTTGACCGTCGACGAGCCTCCGCCGGCGACCGTCACCCGGCCGACGAGGCCGCCCCCGGTGACGACGGCCTGCCCGGTCCGGACGCCGTCGCCCGTGCCCTTGTTGATGACGAAGGACTGGAAGAGCAGCGTCGGGGTGACCGAGATCACTCGGGCGGAGACGGGGCCGAGCTCCGAGAGCGCCGCCCCCCGATCGAGCTTGAGCACGTCCGCGGCGGTGCCGGCGTTGCGCAGCCGGGTCTGGAGGGCGATGTTCTCGCGCCGGAGCGCGTCGCGCGAGGCGCGCAGGTCGTCGTTCTCGCCCTTGGCGCGGTAGGTATCCCCGAACCAACCGAACAGGTCGCGGAACGGCTTCAGCGAGCGGCTGGCGACGTCCTGCACCGGCGACACGATCTCGAAGACGCCGCGCTGGACCGAGCCCGCGCCCCCGCCGCCCCCGAAGGAGGCGGTCAGCAGGACGACGGAGCTGACGACGAGCAGCGCAAGGACTGCGCGGCGGCGGCGGATCGTCTTGGGGTCGTACACCTAGGGAAATACTCCAGTACAGGGCGCAGGTGGCAGCGTCGCCGTCTCATGATGACGGCCCGCACGCTCAATAGCGGCGCTTGCTGCGCCCGCGCGTGGTCTTGTTGGCGCGGTGGATGACCTCGAACTCCTCGAGGGACCGGCCAGAGCCGACCGCGACGCAGGTCAGGGGCGATTCGGCCAGGTGCGCGGGCATCTGGGTCTCCTCGCGCAGCCGCTCGTCCAGGCCCATCAGCAGCGAGCCGCCGCCGGCAAGCATGATGCCCCGGTCCATGATGTCCGAGGCCAGCTCGGGCGGCGTGCGGTCCAGGGTCTCCTTCACCGCGTCGATGATCTGCGACAGGGGCTCCTCGAGCGCTTGGCGGATCTCCTCGCTGGTGAGGACGACGGTCTTGGGCAGCCCGGAGACCATGTCCCTGCCCCGGATCTCGGCCTGGACCTCCTCCTCCATCTGGTAAGCCGAGCCGATCTCCAGCTTGACCTCCTCGGCGGTTTGCTGGCCGATGAGCAGCTTGTACTCACGCTTGGCGTAGTTGATGATCGAGTCGTCGAGCTCGTCGCCGCCGACCCGGATCGACTGGCTGACGACGATGCCGCCGAGCGAGATCACCGCGACCTCGCTGGTGCCACCGCCGATGTCGACGACCATCGAGCCCGTGGGCTCGCCGACCGGCAGTCCGGCGCCGATCGCGGCGGCCATCGGCTCCTCGATGAGGTAGGCCTGGCGGGCGCCGGCCGACAGGCACGCCTCCTCCACGGCGCGCTTCTCCACCCCGGTGACGCCGGACGGCACGCAGACGACGACGCGCGGGTGCGCGAAGCGGTTCTGGTGGACCTTCTGGATGAAGTGGCGGAGCATCTCCTCCGTCACGTCGAAGTCGGCGATGACCCCGTCCTTCAGCGGACGGATGGCCTGGATCGTGCCGGGCGTCCGGCCGAGCATGCGCTTGGCCTCGATGCCGACCGCGTGGACCTCGCCGGTGCGCGAGTCGATGGCGACGACGGACGGCTCGGACAGCACGATGCCGCGCCCGCGCACGTACACGAGCGTGTTGGCGGTGCCCAGGTCGACGGCCATGTCGCGGCCGCCGAAGCCCGTGAGGTAGGAGAACATGCCCATGCGCGCAGAAAAGGGACGGGCTCGCGGTTGCGTGCCACGTCCGGGGGGCCACTCTAGCGAGGCGCCGGTCTGCGGCGACCGGTGGGGCGGGACTTGCAGGGCGCAAAACCCGCTGCATTTGGCGTTGACGCGGTGTCAGGGTCAGGCGCGGGTGGGCGTGGGTGGGCGGGGCCGGTCATGCCCCTCCGCTTTCCGCCGTCTGAAGGTCGGTGGCGGGATGGGTGGCCGCGGTGCGGCCACGGCGCTGCGGAGCATGACCGGCGCTCCGCGTCCTGCGCACGGACGCTTGTGAGGCGTTCCGCCGTCACCAGCGGCGGGTGTCGCGCAGATCCGCGGCCGGTTTGGGGAGCATGGGGTCCACGGTCCGGACCGGGCGTCCGGTCCGGACCGGGCGTCCGGGCGCGACCGGCCACGGACTTCACGGGCCGGTGCCGCACGTTTCCTGGCGTCAGGCCCGGGAACGCACGCCACCGAGCCTGGAGCACCGCGCGGACGGGGTCGGTGCCGCACGGGTGCTGGCCCCGAGCCCGGGAAGGTGCGCCGCCGGCGCCGGGAGCCCCCCACCGGGGAACATCGTTCGGGCCGGCGGGCCGCGGGACCAGCGCTGCTCACCGGCCACACACGGCGGTGACAGGCTCGCCCGGGCATCGGCGGACCCGGGCTCTGACCGACTATCGCTCTCACGGGTCGGCGCCGCACGTTTGCCGACGCCAAGCCCGCAGACGTACGACAGCGGGCCCCGAGCGCCGGCCTGAACGGTCGGCGCCGCACGTTTGCCGGGGCTGGGCCCGGGATGGTGCGCCTTCGGGCCTGGAGCACCGTCTCCATGCGGATCGTCGTTCTGATCGTGGGGCGCCCGCCGACGTCCACAACGACAGCGACCGCGTCGCAGACGGAGAATCGGTATCAGGCGCCCAGGAGACCCGGCAGCAGGCGGCGCAGGGCCGGGACCGGCAGGCCGACGACGTTGAGGTAGTCGCCGTGGATCTCGTCGACGAGGGCGGCGCCGCGACCCTGGATCGCGTACGCCCCCGCCCGGCCACGCCACTCGCCGGTGGCCACGTAGGCGGCCAGGGCAGCGGTGTTCAGGGCGGCGAAGCGCACGATGGTGGTCTGCACGTCCGTGCGGGGGACGCCGCCTCGCGGGTCGCAGACGGCGATGCCGCTGATGACGGTGTGCTCGCGGCCCTGCAGGCTCAGCAGCGTGGCAGCGGCCGCCTCGGGTGTGGGCGGCTTGCCGAAGATCTCGCCGTCGAGGGTCACGAGCGTGTCGACGCCCAGGACGGTGCGTCCCGGCTGCAGCCCGGCGACGACCGTCGCCTTCAGCAGCGCGTTGTCGCGGGCGACCGTCGCCGGGTCGCCGACCGCGCCCTCCTGCACGTCGGCCGGGCGCACCTCGAAGGGCACGCCGAGCTGCTCGAGGATCGCCCGGCGCTGCGGCGAGGCGCTGGCCAGGACCAGCGGATCCATGCTGGCCCGCGCCTTGGCGGCGATGACGTCGGCGAGCTCCATCGGCGGTTCGTGGGGGCCGCCGGCCGGCGGCTACAGCTCCGGGAACCAGACGCCGATCTCGCGGCCCGCGGACTCCGGGGAGTCCGAGCCGTGCACCATGTTCGTCCCGATCTCGATCGCGTAGTCGCCGCGGATCGAGCCGGTCGCCGCCTCCAGCGGGTTCGTCGCGCCGATGAGCTGACGCGCGGCCTTGATGGCGTCCTGGCCCTCGAGGATCAGCGCGACCAGCGGGCCGGACACGATGAAGTCGACAAGCTCCCCGAAGAACGGGCGCTCGGCGTGCTCGGCGTAGTGGGTCTCCGCGGTCTCGCGGGCGGTGCGGACGAGCTTGAGCTCGGAGATCTTCAGGCCCTTGCTCTCAAAGCGGGAGAGGATCTCACCGGTGAGGCCGCGGGCGAAGGCGTCGGGCTTGACGAGGATGAGGGTCTGTTCCATTGCGGCGGCATCCTACGCTTGTGCGTTCCTCGGGCGCGCTCCCGCAGGGGCCGGTCATGCCCCTTCGCTTTCCGCCGCCTGTGGGGTCGGTGGCGGGATGGGTGGCCGCGGTGCGGCCATGGCGCTGCGGGGCATGACCGGTTCCCTGCGTCCGCCGTTCGGGAGCGCTGATGCGGAGGCTGCCGCCCCCCTGGCCAGTCGGGTGGCTGGGCGGGGTCGGGGCTGCGCCTGCCGATGGAGCGACGCCGCGGCGGCTGTCTGGCCCGCCGCAGCGTGTTGCTCCATCCACGTCGGCCGCGGGGTGCCGGCGGCCGTGGGCGGAGTCACACCCCCCGCCTGCGAGCATCGAACCAGACCGGCACCGGCCGGTCGGTTACGAACCCGAGAACGGACCGGGTCAGCGCTTGGTCTGGCGCTGCGCGGCGCGCGCGGCGACGCGCTGCTCGGCCGCGGCGCGCTGCTCGGCGGTGACGCCCTGCTCGGAGCCCGACCCGCCGTCGGGGGCAGCGGCCCGCGTGGCGCCGGCCCGCGTGGCCGCGGCGGTGGTCGCCGGCGGCGCGGTGGACGGCTCCTCCTCGCGTCGACGCCGGCGCCGAGACGGCGCGCTCTTCTGGCGGGCGACCTCGGTCTCGCAGTACGGGCACAGGTTCCACTCGGGGTCCAGCGGCTTGGCGCACGTCACGCACGGGTCCTTGAGCTTGCGCGTGCACGACGGGCAGCGGATGAAGTCCTTCTCCACCTGGTAGTCGCAGTGCGGACACAGGAAGTAGTCCAGGCGCTGGATGCGGGCCTCGGCCGCCGCCATCTCCAGGTCGCGCTCACGCACGTCGTCCAGGTACTCGGCGGGCCGGACGATCATGTAGATGATCGTGCCGACGTACGGGAAGAAGCTGGCAAGGGTCGCGCAGCCGATGAGCATCGGGTCCTCGATGCGCCGGCGGGCATCCGCGTAGGTGTAGTACACGAGCGCCAGCCAGATGACGACCAGGAAGAGGATGAGCAGCTTGACGGCGGTGTTCAGGCCGCCGCTGTTGATGCCGAAGACGCCGAGGTGGAGCATGCTGGGCGCAACTGTAGTCCCTGGGGCGGCGTGCTGACGCCGCCGGGGTGCAGGTTGCGCCAACCGACCGGCGGTGTCTGGCGCATGCCTGCGTCGTTCAGAGGTACTGACGCCCGAAGATGTAGCCGAACGCGAAGAACACGAGGATGACGATCGCCACGATCACGGCGACGCCGGCGATCATGAGCGGCACGGAGGGTCCGTGGTCGTCGTTCACAGGGTGGAGGCGGCGGTCACGTCGTCGGGACGCATCAGATCGGCGATGAGGTACAGGGACCCGGTGGCCAGGGCCAGGCCGTCGGGACCGGCCAGCGTTCGCGCCAAGGCTAGCGCGCGACGGGGATCGCCCTCGATCCGCGCGGATGGGTGCCCGAGGCTGGCCGCCACTGCCTGCAGCGCGTCCGGGGCCAGCGACCGCGGGTTGGCGCTGCGGGTGCACACCAGGTCGGCGCACAGGGGCAGGAGCGACTCCAACATGGCCGCCGCGTCCTTGTCGTCCAGCACGCACACGGCCGCCGCCAGCCGCCGGCCGCCGAGGGTCTCGCGCAGCGTGTCGGCCAGGGCGGTGAAGCCGTCGGGGTTGTGGGCGCCGTCGAGGATCGTCTCGGGGGCGGTGTCGATCCGCTGCCAGCGCCCGGGGACGAGCGTCGAGGCGGCCGCGGCCCGCACGGCGCCCGGGTCCAGCTCGCACCCGAGGAAGGCCGCCGCCGCGGCGCAGGCCAGCGCGAAGTTCGCCCGCTGGAAGCTCCCGCCGGCCACGAGGTCCACCGGGACCGGAGGGTGGTCCGGGGCGACGACGAGCCGGGCCCGGCGCTGCGCGCAGACCCGGTCGGCCACCGCCCGCGCCTCCGGGTGCAGCGTGCCCGGCACGACGAGCGTCGCGTCATCCTGCACCACGTCGAGCTTCTCGGCGGCGACGGCGGCGATCGTCGGCCCGAGCCAGCGCGTGTGCTCCAGCCCGACGCTCGTCAGCACCTGCACGCGCGACTCCAGGACGTTGGTGGCGTCGTAGCGCCCGCCCAGGCCGGCCTCGATCACCGCCACCTCGACCTCTTGGCGGGCCAGCTCGTCCAGGGCGGACGCGGTCAGCAGCTCGAACTGCGTCACCTGGTCGTCGGAGTCGGCCTGCGCGTCCACGGCGGCCGCGGCAGTGACAGCCCGGGTCACCGCCGCACCGAACTCGGGGTCGCCGAGGTCCTCCCCCGCCACCCGGATCCGCTCACCGAAGCGCACGAGGTGCGGCGACAGGTAGGCGCCGCTGCGCAGGCCGTGCCGCGTCAGGAGCGCCGCGATCATCCGCGTCGTCGACGACTTGCCGTTGGAGCCGACCACGTGGACCGACGCGTACCGGCGCTGCGGGTCTCCTAGCGCATGCAGCAGCCGCCGCATCCGGTCGGTCCCGAAGCGCATCCCGAACAGCTCCAGGCCCAGCAGGTGCGCCTCGGCCTCGCGGGCGCTCAACGCCGGGCGCGGGGTCGCCGGCACGGCGTCAGCCCTGCAGCTGGGCGAGCTCGGCCTGCAGGCGGGCGAGCTTGTCGCGCTCGGCGCCGACCACGGCCTCCGGGGCCTTGTCGACGAAGCCCGCGTTGGCCAGCTTGCCCTCGGCGCGGGTGATCTCGCGCTCGAGCTCGCGGATCTGGTCGGCCGCCTTGCGCTGCGCCTCGGCCGGGTCGAAGGCCCCCGAGGCCAGGACCTCCACGGTGCCCCCGGGGACGACGATCGCGGCCGCGGCGCCAACGTCGACGGCGCCGTCCTCGCTCACCGCCAGACGGGCCAGACGAGCCAGCGCGGCGATGGTCTCGTCGTAGCCGGTGGCGGCCAGGCGCACGTCGAGCATCGCACCCGCCGGCACGCCGGCGTCGTTGCGCCACGCCCGCACGACGGTGACCGCCTCGATGAGCGCGGCGATCCGCGCCTCGGCGTCGGCGTCGGTCTGCGCATCGTCGGCGGCGGGCAGCACCGAGGCGGCGAGCAGCCGTCCGTCGTGCCCGGGCAGCTCCGTCCACAGGTCCTCGGTGACGAACGGCATCACCGGGTGCACGAGCGCGACGGTCTCGCGCAGGACGTGCAGCAGCGTCGCGGCCAGGTCATCGTCGAAAGCGCGGCCTTTGATGAGCTCCAGGTACCAGTCGCACAGCTCGCCGTAGACGAAGTCGTAGAGCCCGAGGGCGAGCTTGGACAGGTCGAACTGCGCGATCCGGCGGGCACTGTCGGCCTTGACGGCCTGCAGGCGGCTGAGGATCCAGCGATCCTCGACCGTCGCCGGGCGGGCCGCGGCCACGGTGTCGGCCGAGATCTTGCCGACGACGAAGCGGGTCGCGTTGAACAGCTTGTTGCCGAGCGCCTGGCCCTGGGCGACCTTCTCCTCGCTGAAGCGCACGTCCTGCGTGGAGGACATCGCCAGCAGCCCGAAGCGGACCGCGTCGGCGCCGTAGGCGGGGAAGTCGCCGCCCTGGGTGAACACGGGCGGCCGCGGACCACCCTCAATGAGCATCAGCGGGTCGATGCCGGTGCCCAGCGACTTGCTCATGCGGCGGCCGTCGGGCGCCTGGATGACCGAGTGCACGTACACGTCGCGGAAGGGCACGTCGCCGGTGAACTCAAGGCCCATCATCACCATGCGGGCCACCCACAGGAAGAGGATGTCGCGGGCGGTCGACATGACGTCGGTCGGGTAGAACGCGTCCAGCTCGGGCGTTTCGTCAGGCCAGCCGAGCGTCGCGAACGGCCACAGCGCGGAGCTGAACCAGGTGTCCAGCACGTCGGGGTCGCGCTCCCAGCCGTCCCCCGCGGGCGCGCTGGTGCCGGCGTAGGTCTCCTGGTCGGGCCCGTCGCCGCGGTACCAGACGGGGATCTGGTGGCCCCACCACAGCTGACGGGAGATGCACCACGGCCGGATCTCCGCCAGCCAGGCGTCGTAGCGCCGCCGCTGGGACTCGGGATGGATCCGCACCTGCCCGTCGGCGACGACCTGTCGCGCGGGCGCGGCCAACTCGTCCATGCGCATGAACCACTGCAGCGAGATCAGCGGCTCGATCCGCGATCCCGAGCGGTGGCTGAAGGGCACGGTGTGCACGTAGGGCTCCTCGCTGCGCAGCAGACCCTGCTCGCGCAGCGCGGCGACGACCTTGGCCTGCGCCTCCTCGACGCCCAGGCCGGCGTACTGCGGGCCGGCGGCGTCGGTCATGCGCCCGTCCTCGCCGATGACGCTGAGCTCGTCCAGGCCGTGCCGGCGGCCGATCTCGAAGTCGTTGGGGTCGTGGCCGGGGGTGATCTTCAGGCAGCCGGTCCCGAAGTCGGTCTTGACGTAGTCGTCGGCGATGATCTCCAGCTCCCGCCCGACCAGCGGCAGCGTCACGGTCCGGCCGACGAGGTGGGTGTACCGCTCGTCCTCGGGGTTCACGGCGACCGCGGTGTCGGCGAGCATCGTCTCGGGCCGGACGGTGGCGACGATGACCTCACCGGACCCGTCGCTGAGCGGGTAGGCGATCTCGTAGAGGCGGTCGGTGACCTCGCGGTCCTCGACCTCCAGGTCGCTGATGGCCGAGCGGCTGCCCGGATCCCAGTTGACCATGTAGTGGTCGCGGTAGATCAGGCCCTTGTCGTAGAGGCGGACGAAGACCTCCAGCACGGCGGTGACGTACCGCACGTCGAGGGTGAAGCGCTCGTCGGCATAGTCGCAGGAGGCGCCCAGGCGCCGGAACTGCTCGACGATCGTGCCGCCGTACTGCGCCCGCCACTCCCAGACGCGTTCAGTGAACGCGTCGCGGCCGATCTCGGTGCGCCCGGAGCCCTCGGAGACGAGGAGCTTCTCGACCTGCGTCTGGGTGGCGATGCCGGCGTGGTCGGTGCCGAGGATCCATTTGGCCTGCTGTCCGTGCATGCGGTGCCAGCGCACGAGCGTGTCCTGGATGGCGCCGTTGAGCGCGTGCCCCATGTGCAGGGCGCCGGTGACGTTCGGCGGCGGGATCGCGATGCTGTAAGCGCCGTCCTGCGCCGCAGCGACGTCCGGGGACCCCAGCCCGGCGTCCAGCCAGGCGGCGGTGATCCGGGGCTCGACCTCGGAGGGCTCGAAGCGGGAGCGGTCCTGCAGCGACATGCGCGGCAGTCTATGGACGCGGCGGTGCCTACCGGCCGCCGGCGCGCAGGCGGCGGCCGACAGGCGCGAGCTTCCACACGGCACCCTTGGCGTCGAGGTCGGCGACGATCCGCCGCACCTCGTCGCGCTCCTTCAGCGTCAGGTTCTTCGGCTGGCCCTTGGACTTGGTGATCAGCGCCCGGAGGACGACACGGTCCTCAGGCTCCAGGCGCATCCAGTGCTCGCGGGCGATGAACCCGACCTGCAGGACGGCGATGAGCGGAGAGACCTTTGGGAGTCGGGCCATATCGCAGAGAGGATAAGGCCGCACCGCGCAGCCGCGCTCACGCGGTCACTACGTCACACAGCCAACCAACGGTCCACCAGGTGCCGGGCGATGGCCAGCGGGGGCGGGAGCAGGAGCGGGGCATCGGCGCCAAACCGCTCGTCCCCCTCGGCGGCCACCGCCGCCTGCACCTCGTCGCGGGTGCACCAGCGCACGTCGTCGAGCTCGTCGTCGCCGACCGCCGCCTCGCCGGAGACCCAGTCGGCCTCGAAGGCGAGCATCAGCGACGCGGGGAACGGCCAGGGCTGGGAGGCGACGTAGCGGATCCGCCCGACCCGCACGCGGGCCTCCTCATGCACCTCGCGGGCCACCGCGGCCTCCAGCGCCTCGCCCGGCTCGACGAACCCCGCCAGCGAGCTGTAGCGGCGGGCCGGCCAGGACGGCTGGCGGCCGAGCAGGATGCGGTCCTGGTCGCGGTCGACGACGAGCATGATGACCACGGGGTCGGTGCGCGGATGCTGCTCATGCCCCTCCTCGCACACCCGCACGTGCCCGGCGTCGCGCACTGTCGTCGGCCGCCCGCAGGACCCACAGAAGCGCGCGGTGCGGTGCCAGTGCAGCAGGGTGTTGGCTTGGGCCAGCAACCCGGCGTCGGGCGGGCTCAGGAGCATCGCCGCCGCCCGCGCGTCGAACGCGTGGACGGCGTCGGGACGCGTCACGGTCGGCGGCAGCGCGTCGACGGCGAACACGGCGCCGTCGTCCTCCCCCACACCCAGCAGCACCGCGTCCTCGGGGATCCCGTCGGGCACCGCCATCCGGGCGACGCGCAGGCGCCCGTCCTGCGGCGTGGCCCAGTCGTCCGGGCCGGCGGTCCCGGATTCCCCGGTGACCAGCGCGCCCTCACGCGTCAGGACGACGATCCGGCTGGCCGGATCCCGGCGCGCGGCCTGCGTCCACTGCGCATCGGTGCGGCGCTCGCCCGCCCGGTCGTGGGTGCCCCCGGCCAGGGGCAGCAGCTGGTCCATGCGCCCGGCGTGCACGCCCGGTGCGGGCGGGTGCTAGCCGGCCTCGGCGGCGGCGGGGTCCTCGCCGTCGGCGGCGTCCGGGGTCGCCTCGGTCACCAGCGTGGGCTGGCGGCCCTGCTCGATCGTCTCCTTGGTGACGACGCACTTCTTGACGTCGCGGCGGGATGGCAGCTCGAACTGCACGTCCAGCAGCGTCTCCTCGATGATCGAGCGCAGGCCGCGGGCCCCAGTCTCGCGCTCCAAGGCCCGGTCGGCGATCGCCGCCAGCGCCTCCTCGGCGAACACCAGCTCGATCCCGTCGAAGCTGAAGAAGCGGTGGAACTGCTTCACGAGCGCGTTGCGGGGCTCGGTGAGGATGGTGATGAGGTCCGCGCGCGTGAGCTGGTTGACCGCGCTCATCACCGGCAGACGGCCGATGAACTCGGGGATGAGCCCGTAGTTGACGAGGTCCTCGGGCAGCGTCTTGGCGAAGACCTCGGCGTCGTCGTCGAGCTTGCTCACGAGCTCGGAGCCGAAGCCGATCCCGCCCTTGCCGATGCGCCGCTCGATGACCTGCTCCAAGTTGGCGAACGCGCCACCGCAGATGAACAGCACGTTCGTCGTGTCGATCGTCAGAAACTCCTGGTGCGGATGCTTGCGCCCGCCCTGGGGCGGCACCGAGGCGGTCGTGCCCTCCAGGATCTTCAGCAGCGCCTGCTGGACGCCCTCGCCGGACACGTCGCGCGTGATCGACGGATTGTCGGCCTTCCGCGCGATCTTGTCGACCTCGTCGATGTAGATGATCCCCGTCTCGGCCTTCTTGACATCGTAGTCGGCGGCCTGGATGAGCTTGAGGAGGATGTTCTCGACGTCCTCCCCCACGTACCCGGCCTCGGTCAGCGCGGTGGCGTCGGCGATGGCGAACGGGACGTTGAGGATGCGCGCCAGGGTCTGCGCGAGCAGGGTCTTGCCGCAGCCGGTCGGGCCGAGCAGCAGGATGTTGGACTTCTGCAGCTCGATGTCCGAGTCGGTCGCCTGCATCATCTGCACGCGCTTGTAGTGGTTGTAGACGGCGACCGAGAGGGTGCGCTTGGCCTCGTCCTGGCCGATGACGTACTCGTCCAGGACGCCGTAGATCTCGCGCGGCTTGGGCAGGTTGTCCAGGTCGAACGTCGCGGGGGCGGTGAGCTCCTCGTCGATGATCTCGTTGCACAGGTCGATGCACTCGTCGCAGATGTACACGCCGGGACCGGCGATGAGCTTCTTGACCTGTCGCTGTGACTTGCCGCAGAAGCTGCACAGCAGCTGCTCGTTGGAGTCGGTGGGCCGAGCCATCTCCTAGACCCTCTCCTCAGTGGGGTGCGACCTCAGAGCCTAGTGCTCTGAGATCACCCGATCGATGATGCCGTAGTCGGCGGCTTCGGCCGCGCTCATGAAGTAGTCGCGCTCGGTGTTCTTCTTCACGTCGGCGACCTCCTTGCCCGTGTGCTTGGCGATGATCTCGTCGAGCTTGGCGCGCAGCGTGATGACCTCTCGGGCGTGGATCTCGATGTCCGTCGCCTGGCCCTGGAACCCCGAGCTGACCTGGTGGATCATCACCTTCGCGTTGGGCAGCGCCATGCGCTTGCCGTGGGCGCCGCCGGAGAGCAGCAGGGCGCCCATGCTCATCGCGATGCCGACGCAGATCGTCGACACGTCCGGCTTGATGAAGTTCATCGTGTCGTAGATCGCCAG
>JBBSUL010000086.1:0-15473 GCA_038234375.1 Solirubrobacterales bacterium
CTCGGTCTACCCGAGCGGAATGACGGTTCACCTTACGCCGGGCGTCCCGGCGGGGCCTCAGGCCGGCAGCCGCTGGATCGCGAGGACGGCGGTGTCGTCGGCCTGCTCGCCGCTCTGGAACGCGTCGAGCGCCTCCTGCACCCGCCGCATGGCGTCGGCGGCGCCCGTCGCGCCGGTCAGGACCGACCGCAGCCGCTCGTCCCCGAAGCGCTCGGCCCCGTCGCGCGCGTCCAGCACACCGTCGGTGTAGAGGACCAGCGTGTCGCCGTCCTGCAGCGCGAACTCGACCTCCTCGAACGTCGACTCCCACGCGCCGAGCAGCGGACCGGCACGGCCGACCTGGGACGCCTCGCCGTCGCGGACCAGATACGGCAGCGGGTGCCCGGCGCAGGTGACGGCGGCCGAGGCGTGCCCGTCGTCGGCGGCCTGCAACAGGACGGCGCAGGCCGTGCACAACGACGGATCGCCGCGCGGCAGGAGCAGGTCGTTCAGGTGCGCGAGAGCCTGGACCGGGTCCCCGAAGGCCTCGCCGATGGCCCGCAGCGTGTGCCGGGCCTGGGCGGTCAGCGCGGCCGCCTCGGCCCCGTGACCGGCGACGTCGCCGACGATGACCATCCACCCGTCCCGGACGGCGAAGACGTCGTAGAAGTCCCCGCCCACCCAGTTCTCGCGTCCGGCCGCCCGGTAGCTGCACGCCGCCGCGAACCCGGGAACCTCCGGCAGCTCGTCCGGCAGCAGGCTCGCCTGCAGGGTGGCCGCGATCCGTGAGCGCTCGTCGTGCAGGCGGACGCTCTGGATGGCGGTCCCGGCGCGCCGCCCGAGCTCCATGGCCAGCGCCAGGTCCGGTTCGGTGAACACCCGCGCCGAGTCGGCGTGCACGAGCGTCAACACGCCGATCGCCCGCTCGCCGGTCGCCGCGATCGGGACCTGGATCACCGAGCGCATGCCGATGCTCGCCAGGGCCGCGCGCTGCTCGGGGTCAGGGATCGCCTCCTCCAGCATCGCGGCGGGCACGTCGGGCAGCAGCACGGCCGGGCCGCCCCGCAGGATCGCCGCGCTGCCGCCCTCGGCGTCCGTCCGCGTCGGGTACCGGGCGTCGTAGTCGCGGGCGAAGCGCACCTTCTCGACGTCGGCATGGGCGACGGCGACCTGCCGCACCCGGCCGTGCTCGTCCGGCATGACGATCGAGCACCAGTCCGCCAGCTCCGGGACGGCGAGGGCCGCCAGGGCCGTCAACGTCTGGTCGTAGTCGCGGGACGAGGACAGCACCTCGCCGGCGTCGGCGAGCAGGCGCTGGGTGAGGACCGCCCGTCGCATCTGGGTGACGTCCTCGATCATCGTCACCGTCATGGTCAGCGTGCCGTCGTCGTCGAAGACCCCGCGCGTGCGCACGGTGCGCCAGTACTCGCGGCCGGTCCGCCGGTTGATCGTCCGGATCGTCAGCGGCTCGGCGGTCCGCGCGCCCGTGAGGATCCGGCGGCTCGGCCACCGGTCGGCGCTCACCGGCCGGCCGTCCTCGTCAAAGGTCAGCCAGCCCGCATCGATCTGCTCGGGGGTGGCGTCCAGCAGCTCCTGAGGTGAGGCCATGTCCATGGCCTCGGCCGCGGCCTGGTTGGCGTAGACGAACCCCTCGCCCGGGCGCAGGATCGTGACCGCGGCGGCCAGGCCATCCAGGATGTCGGTGACCTCGACGTCCGTCGCGCCTCCGGCGCGCACCTGCGAGCGTGGTGGGTCGACCGGCGCGGTCCCTGCCGCCCCGAGGATGGCCCCGGCGACGGTCGCCGTCATCGAGCCGGCGCCGAGGGCGACCGTCGCCACGGGCGGTCCCCCCGGCGCCGGAGGTGCCTCCCTGGCCCGGGCGGCCGCCGGGTTGGCGTAGAGAACCCGCCCGGTCGTGTCGGTCACCGTGACCGCGTCCGAGACCGCGTCCAGGATCTCCCGCATGTTCGCACGGGTGCTGCGGTGCTGTCCCACCAGGGTGGCGGGCGCCAGCAGCTCGCCCGCCCGCGCCACGATCGGCTCGATCTCGGCGAGGACGCCGGCCGGCTCGCCGGAGCGGGCGGCCACGACGACCGCACCGACCGGGCGGCCGCCGCAGCGCAGCGGCAGTGACGCCGCCCACCGCAGGCCGAGGGCCAGCAGCGCGGCCGCCTGGTCACGGTCCGCGGTGACCGCCGCGGCGAACCCCGCGTCGCCGTCGACGACCGACACCCGGTCCTGCGCGGCGGCGCGCTGCCACAGCGTCGCCGGCGAAGCGGTCGGGAACGCCATCAGCCACGCGGTCGCCTCCGGATCCGGCGTGCCGTCCGCCCGGGCGACCTGCGCGCCGACGCGCTGTCCGGAACCGTCGGCCTCCAGCAGGGTCACGCTACATAGGTCGACCACGCGGGGGACGAGCAGCGCGGCGAGCGTGCCGATGTCGTCAGGGTCAGATCCGAAGCCCCCGCCCCGGCCGACGTCAGCCAGCGCCGCCCGCACGATCTCCGCGTCACCGCTGCACTGCAGGCCGCCGGAGGCCCTTAGGCCCGGCACCGCGAAGTGCATGCGCACTTCCGTGCCCCGTCCGCCCGACCCGGAGGCGAAGTCGACGGACGTGCACAGCTTGCCGATGACCGGGACGCCCATCCCCAGGCCCGGTGAGTCGTGGCGCGGCCCCATGCCCCGACCATCGTCGAGAACGCGTACGTCCACCCCGTCCCGCACCGTCTCGGCGACGAGGAGCACGGTGCCCGGACGCGCCCCCACGAACGCGTGGACCACCGCGTTGGTCAGCGCCTCGTTGACGGCCAGCCGCACCCGCTGGGCGTGCTGACCGTCCAGTCCGGCACCCGCCAGCCAGTCGGAGAGCTCGCCGCGCAACCTGGGCACGGAGACCGGGACGGCCGCGGCGGCACGCTCGAAGCGCGCCGGGGACCCCGGCACTGCGGTGAGGCCACTGTCCATTGGTCGCCGCAGCGTATCCGACACGACGCGCCCCGCTGCCTCCGCCGTCGGTCCAGGGTCACGGCGAGTCGAAGACCGCGTGGGAGCCGACGCGTCGCCATTGCATGGCCGCTTCGCCGTCGATCGTCGTCCACGCCCTGTCGGCGCCGCCGCCGCTACTTGATCGCGTCGTACACCTTGAACAGCGGGAGGTACATCGAGATGACGATGAAGCCGACCATGCCGCCGACGACGACGATCATCACCGGTTCGAGGATCGAGGTCAGGGCCTTGACGGCGGCTTCGACCTGGTCCTCGTAGAAGTCGGCGACCTTGGAGAGCATGGTGTCCAGCGCGCCGGTCTCCTCGCCCACGCCGAGCATGTGGGTGACCATGCCCGGGAAGACGTCGGAGCCCTTCAGCGGGCCGGCGATCGTGCCGCCGTTGCGCACGGAGGTGATGACGTCGCCCATGGCCTCCTCGATGACCGCGTTGCCCGCGGTGCGGCCGGTGATCTCCAGGGCCAGCAGCAGCGGGACGCCGGCGCTCATCAGGGCGCTCAGGGTGCGCGACCAGCGTGCCAGGGCGACCTTCTGCACGATGCCGCCGATGCCGAACGGCACGCGCAGGCGGAAGCGGTCCCACTGCGGCCGTCCGCGCTCGGAGGACTTCCACTTGCCGAAGGCGTAGGCCAGGCCGCCGGAGACGGCGAAGAGAATGTACCAGTAGCCGGTCAACACGTTGGACGCGCCGACGGTGACCTTGGTGATCGCCGGCAGCTCGCCTCCGAACTGGTCAAAGACGCCGATGAACACCGGGATCAGGAAGGCCACGAGCGCGAGCACGACGACGAGCGAGAAGCTGATGACCACGGCCGGATAGGCCATGGCCGCCTTGACCTGGCGCCGGAGGGAGTCCTCCTTCTCCAGCTGGTCGGCGACGCGCAGCAGGGCGGAGTCCAGGACGCCGCCGGCCTCCCCCGCCTCGGTCATGGCCACGAACAGGGGGCTGAAGATCTTCGGGTGACGGGCCATCGACGCCGACAGCGGCAGGCCGGCCTCGACGTCCTTGCGGATGGCGACGATCGCCTTCTGCAGCAGCTCGTTCTCGGTCTGGGCCTCCAGCACGTACAGGGCCCGCAGGATGGTCATGCCGCTGTCGACCATGGTGGCCAGCTGCCGGGTCATGACCGTCAGCTCGGACGCCTTGACCTTCTGGAAGAGCTTGACGTTCAGCTCGCGGGAGGCGTGCTTGTCGGCGACGTCCAGCACGATCAGCCCGCGCTGCTTGAGCTGGTCGGTGACCGCCTGCTTGCTCTCGGCCTCGACCTCGCCGCCGGCGGTCGCACCGGCCAGGTCCATTGCCTTGAAGGTGTAGGTGGACATGTTCAGGCCGCCTGACCGTAGTTGCCCTGCTGCAGGCTGCCGGCGCCCATCAGGCGCTTGAGCTCGTCAGGGGTGGAGGACCGGGTCTCGGCGACCCTCGGGGTGATCTTTCCCGACCGCACGAGTGCGGCCAGCGCGGCGTCCATCGTCTGCATGCCCACGCCGGACCCGGTCTGCATCGACGAGAGGATCTGGTGCGTCTTGCCCTCGCGGATGAGGTTGCGCACGGCCGCGGTCGGTATGAGGATCTCGCAGACCACCGCACGGCCGGCCCCGTCGGCGGTCGGCACGAGCGTCTGGGTGATGACGCCCTGCAGGGCGATCGACAGCTGCACGCGGATCTGGGCCTGCTGGTGGGCGGGGAAGACGTCGATGACGCGGTCGATCGTCGACGGCGCGCTCTGGGTGTGGAGGGTGGCGAAGACGAGGTGGCCGGTCTCCGCGGCGGTCAGCGCGGTGGAGATCGTCTCCAGGTCGCGCATCTCGCCGACGAGGATGACATCGGGGTCCTGGCGCAGCGCTGCCTTCAGGGCGGCGGCGAACGAGGTGGCGTCCGCGCCGAGCTCGCGCTGGTTGACCATGCACTTGCGGCTGGCGTGCAGGAACTCGATCGGGTCCTCGATCGTGAGGATGTGCTCCTCACGAGAGGCGTTGATCTCGTCCACCATCGCCGCCAGCGTCGTGGACTTGCCCGACCCCGTCGGCCCGGTCACGAGCACGATGCCGCGTGGCTTCTTGACCAGCTCGTGGACGACCGGCGGCAGGCCCAGGTCGTCGATCGGGGTGATCTGGGCGGGGATCAGGCGGAAGGCCGCGCCGAGGGCGCCGCGCTGGAAGTAGGCGTTGACGCGGAAGCGAGCGTGTCCGGGGATGGCGTAGGCGAAGTCCAGCTGCCAGTCGGTCTCCAGGCGCTGGCGCTGGTCGTTGGAGAGGATCGAGTAGACGATCTCCCGCGTTTCCGTGGCGTCGAGGACGGGGTAGTCCTCCAGCGGCGTCAGCCGTCCGCGCACGCGCACCATCGGCTTGGAGCCGGCGGTGATGTGCAGGTCGGACGCCTTGCGTTCCAGGACGTCGAGCAACAGGTCGGCGAAGTCAAACCGCATCGTGCTTCTCCTATCGGCCCGCGGCGGACATTCTTGAGGCTCCGGCGGGCGCCGAGGACATCGTCAGTACTCCTCCGAGACGCCGGTGCCGACGACCCGGGCGACCTCCTGGATGGACGTGCGCCCGAGGCGGACCTTCTCCAGGCCGTCCTCGCGCAGCCGCCGCATCCCGGCCCGCATCGCGGTCTCGGCGATCTCGTCGGCCGACGCGCGGTCGATGATCTGCTTGCGCATCTCCTCGGTGACGGTCATGACCTCGTACAGGCCGATGCGCCCCTTATAGCCCGAGTTGCCGCAGCGCCCACAGCCGACCGGGTCGTAGGCCTCGATGTCCGCGCGGGCGGGGAAACCGGAGTCGCGCAGCGTCTGGCCGGAGAGGATCGTGCGGGTTTTGCAGTTGGAGCACAGCGTCCGCGCCAGGCGCTGTCCGACGACGCAGTCGATCGCCGAGGCGACCAGGAACGGCTCCACCCCCATCTCCAGCAGGCGGGTGATCGCGGTCGGCGCGTCGTTGGTGTGCAGGGTCGAGAGGACCATGTGGCCGGTGAGCGCGGCCTCCACCGCGATCTGCGCCGCCTCCTTGTCCCGGATCTCGCCGACCATGATGATGTCGGGGTCCGCCCGCATCATCGACCGCAGGCCGTTGGCGAACGTCAGGCCGGCCCGCGCGTTGACCTGGATCTGGGTGATGCCCTGCAGCTCGTACTCGACCGGGTCCTCGATCGTGATGATGTTCTTCTCCGGCAGGTTGAGCTCGCCGAGCGCCGCGTACAGTGACGTGGACTTGCCCGAGCCGGTCGGCCCGGTGACCAGGACCGCGCCGTAGGCCTGGCGGAAGGCGCGCTGGAAGCGCTCGCGCTCACGCTCGAGCATGCCGAGCTTCTCCAGCTCCATGACGACGGCGGTCTTGTCGAGGATCCGCATGACCACACCCTCACCGTGCACCGACGGCAGCGTGACGACCCGCAGGTCGATGTGGCGGCCGTCGATCGTCAGCCCGACGCGGCCGTCCTGGGGCAGGCGCTTCTCGGCGATGTTCAGCTCGGACATGATCTTCACGCGGCTGATGACGCCGCTGACCATGCGCCGGGGGACGGTCGTCGTCTCCGTCAGAACGCCGTCGATCCGGAAGCGCACCCGCATCTGCGTGCCATCGGGAGACATGTGGACGTCGGAGGCGCCCTGCTCGGCGGCCTGGGCGATGATCTGGTTGACGAGCTTGATGACCGGCGCCTCCTCGGCGGACTCGCGCAGGTCGACGATCTCGGCCTCGTCCCCGCCGGCCTCCTCGGCGGTGGAGGCGACCACGTCGTCCAGGTGGGTCAGGCGGCTGACGAGGCTCCGCACGTCGTCGCGCGAGGCGACGACGGGACGCACGTCGTAGCCGGTCATCAGCGAGATGTCGTCCATGGCCAGGACGTTGGCCGGGTCGGCGATGGCCACGAGGATCGACTTCTCCCCGAGGAAGGCGACGGGGACGGCGTCGTAGCGTCGCGCCGCCGCGTTGGTGATGAGGTTGGCCGCGCCCATGTCCACGGCGTAGACCGAGAGGTCCAGGTGGTCGAGGCCGTGGCGCTCGGCGATCGCCCGGGACAGCGCGATGGAGTCCAGGTCACCGCGCTCCAGCAGCACCGATTCCGGCATGGTCCCGCCTGCACGCGCGGAGGCGATCGCGGCATCGACACGCTCCTGGGACACGAGGCCGAGCGCGACGATGACGTCGGTGAGGTAGCGGGCGTTGCCACCGCGCGACGCGGGCCGCGTGATGCCGTCCCAGCGCACCTCGGGCGCGCCGTCACCGGCGGACGCGGTGGAGGCTGTCCCGGAGACGGGCCGCAGGTGCGGGGGGTCTGGAGTCATGTCAATGGGGTGGGTCGGCCACGCGCAGCCTCGCGCATGGTGTCTACGGGCGCCGGAACACCGGTCCAGGCTTCAAGACTCAGCGCTCCCTGGCGGACGAGGATCTCCAGACCGTCGATCACGGGCACCTCGCGGTCCCGTGCCGCGGTGATGAGGGCCGTGTCGCCGTCCCGGTAGACCAGGTCGACCAAGCACGAGAAGTCTCCCACGGCATCGGCCGTGAGCGGCAAATCCTTGAACGTGGTGGACACATCGGCCAAGCCGACGCTCGTGCAGTTGACGAGCAGGTCGGCCCCGGCCGCGGCGGCGACCGCGCGGACGCCGAGGTCGGCCGCCAGCGCCTGCGCCCGCGCGGGCGTGCGGTTCCACACCGCGACGTCCTGGGCCCCCGCCTCGCGCAGCGCCCAGGCGACCGCGCGGGCACTGCCCCCGGCTCCGAGCACGAGGGCGGTGCGCCCGGCCGCCGGCCACGGCAGCGCGGCGATGAGGCCGGGGGCGTCGGTGTTGTCGGCGTGGATGGCGCCGTCGGGGGTGAACGTGAGGGTGTTCGCCGCCCCGATCGCCCGTGCGGCCGGCGTGGCCCTGTCGGCCAGCGCGAGCGCCGCCTCCTTATGGGGGATGGTGACGTTGGCACCGGCGAAGCCCGCGGCGGGAAGCGCCCGGACGGTCTCGGCGAACAGGTCCGGGGCGACGGGCAGGCGCTGGTACGTCCAGTCCGTCAGCCCCAGCTGGACCAGTGCGGCGGTGTGCATGGCCGGGGAGCGGCTGTGGGCCACCGGCCAGCCGAGCACCCCCAGGCGCGTCACCACGCCGTCGATGGTGGCGCCGGGGCGCTCAGCACGACGACGGGTCCTTCCCGCCGAGCTCGGTCCGCTTGGCGTTGTAGGCGTTGACGTCCTTCTGGAACTCGGCGTCGGTCGTGCTGAAGTTGTGCGCCCCGTTGCCGCACGGCTTGACCACGTAGAACAGGAAGCCCACGTCGGCGGGCTTGGTGGCCGCCTGCAGCGACGCCAGGCCGGGGCTGGAGATCGGGGTCGGCGGCAGGCCGGCGCGGTTGCGGGTGTTGTACGGGGTGTCGGCGTCCAGCTCGGACTGGCGGATCGGTCGCGCGTCGCGCCCGTAGTTCTCGGTCTCGTAACGGGTGGTGGCGTCGATCTGCAGGGGCATGTCGGCCTTGAGGCGGTTGTAGATGACCGCCGCGATCTTCGGCCGCTCGGAGGCGACCTGCGCCTCGTTCTCGATCAGCGACGCGACGATGAGCGTCTCGTAGCGGCTGAGGCCGCGCTGCTTGGCGAAGGCGTAGTCGAGGTTCCGGGTCGCGCGCTTGAACGCGCGCAGCTGGTCGGTCACCAGCGCTGACGTCTGGGCGCCGGTCTTCAGACGGTAGGTCGCCGGCCACAGGAAGCCCTCCAGGAGCGTCTTGCCGTTGGGCAGCCCGAGCGTGCGGGCCCGGGCCCGGGCTGAGCTCGAGCGGGTCTGCTTCGTGTAACTGCCCCGCAGACCCGCCTTGCGGGCCAGCGAGCCGACCTGCTTGATCGTGAGGCCCTCGGGGACGGCGACGTCGACGGTCGGCGCGACCTTCGGCGCGACCATGAGCGCGGCGATCGCGTCGGCGTAGCTCATGCCCTTCTTCAGCGTGTGCGGTCCCGAGCGCAGCTTGTCGCGATCGCCCGACAGCCGGGCGCGGACGCCGAACAGCGTGCCCGAGTCCACGACCCCGGCCTTGGCCAGCTGGTCTCCGATCTGGCCGGCGCCCGACCCGGTCGGGATGACGATCCGCACCGAGCCGCTGCCCTCACCATGGAAGGGCTGCATGAGGCGGTTGTAGCCGTAGCCCACGGTCGCGACGATGAGAAACAGGACGATCGGAACCACGCGGCGCATCCCGCGCCGGGAGCGCGGCGTCCCCCGCGGCGGCGCGCCGAAGCGCGGCGGGCCCTGCGCCCCGGCGGCGCTGGCCAGCGAGGAGGCCGCGACGCGCTTGGTGCCCAGCGGACGGTCGGGGTCGCCGTCGCTCTCGGCGCCGAGGATGCGGACGGCCGGGCTGTCGTCGGTGGGCGACGGGCCGGCGTCGCGGCGGACCGAGGGCAGGGAGCGCGTCCGGGGCGGGGGCTGGATGTCGACCGGGTCCTCGTGGTCCCACGACAGGTCGCGCTGCGCGGGCACCGGGTCGGAGGCCGGCTCGAGCTCCGGTTCAGCTTCGGGTTGGGGTTCTGGCGGCTCGAGCTCGTCAAGCCACGTCGGCTCTGTGGCCGGGGCCTCGGGGGCCGGCGGCTGCGGCGCCTCGGCCTCGTCGAGCCACGTCGGCTCCGCGGCCGGCGGGCCGGCCTCCGGCCCTGCCGGCTGTCCGACGGACGGGGCCTCGCGCGTCGCGGGCGCGTGCTCGGCGAACTCGTCGGCATCCTGAGGCCGGTCGGCTCCCGGATCCGGCCGGGCGGTCTCGTGGGTCCAGTAGGGCTCGGCGGTGGGCTCAACCGGCTTCGGTGCCTCCGGGGCCGGGTCGGCCGGCGGCCGCGGACGCGCGTCGCGGGGCGGCAGCGGCTGGCCGGTCCGCCGCGCCTCGCGCTCCAGCCGCGCGCGCTCGCGCTCCTCGGCGCTGCGGGACGCGCCGCGGTCGCGGTCGCGGTCCTTGCGCGGGCTCACGTGCGCACCTCGTGCCCGTGACGGGCCATCCAGTCCTCCAGCAGCACGGCGGCCGCCCGCGAGTCCTCCGAGCTGACGGCGCCGCCGTCGCCCGCCCGGGCGGCGATGGCCGTGGTGAACCGCTCGTCGTAGAGGTCGACGGGCACGCCTGGAATCGCCTCGGCGAGCCGGTCGGCGAAGGCCCGCGCTTCACCCGTCTGGGGGGTGTCCTGCCCGGAGAGCCCGAGCGGCAGGCCGACGACGACGTGCCTGACCCCGTGCTCGCGGACGGTCCCGACGACGCGCGCGAAGCCCTTGCGGGTGTCGGGCCGCAGGACGGGCGCGATCGGCGTGGCGAGCGTCCCGGTCGGGTCACTCAGAGCGCACCCGCAGCGCGCGCTGCCGTAGTCGAGCGCCAACACGCGCACGATGCTACGCCAGCGCCGCCGTGATCGCGGCACGTGCGGCGTCCAGGGCGTCCGGGAGCCGGTCCGGATCCCGCCCGCCGGCCTGGGCCATGCTGTCCTTGCCGCCCCCTCCCCCGCCGACGGCCTGCGCGGCGGCCTTGACGACGGCGCCCGCCTTGACGCCGCGGGAGATCGCCTCCGGGCCGGCGGCGGCCACGAGGGCGACCTTCCCCTCGCGCGCGCACCCGAGCACGGCGACGCCGGCGTCGCCGAGGCGGCCGCGGACGCGGTCGGTGAGGTCGGCGAGCGCCTTGGGGTCGATGCCGTCGACGCTGCCGGCGACCATGGTCACCCCGTCGACGTCGGTCGCCGTCGCCACGAGCGCGTCGAGCGCCCCGGCGTCGGGCGCTGAGGCGCCCTTGGCGGCGGCCTTGGCCTTGGCCTGCAGGGCGGTCACGGCGTCCACGACGCCGTCCGGCTGGACGCGCAGGACGCCGGCCGCGGCGGTCAGGGCGACATCGTGCTCGCGCAGCAGGGCGACCGCGCCGGGGCCGGTGAGGGCCTCGATCCGCCGGACGTTGGCGGCGCTGGAGCCCTCGGAGGTGATCTTCACCACGCCGATCTCGGCGGTGGAGCGCACGTGCGTGCCGCCGCACAGCTCACGGGAGAACGTGCCGTCCCCCACCTCGACCATGCGCACGACGTCGCCGTACTTCTCGCCGAACAGCGCCATGGCCCCCAGCGCGCGCGCCTCGTCCAGCGTGGTGGTCATGGCGCGGACCGGATGGTTGGCCAGGACCCAGGCGTTGACCTGGTCCTCGACGTGGGCCCGCTCGGCCTCGGTCATCCGGGTGGTGTGGGTGAAGTCGAAGCGCAGCTTGTCCGGGCCCACGTAGGAGCCGGCCTGGCGCACGTGGTCGCCGAGGGTCTGGCGCAGGGCCGCGTGCAGCAGGTGCGTGGCGGTGTGGTTGGCGGCGGTCGCGTGCCGGGCACCGCGGTCCACGCCGGCCACGACGCGGTCCCCGGCGGCCAGCGTGCCGTCACCCACGTCGACGACCACGGCCTGATCCTCGCCGGCCCGCAGGACCTCCGACACGCGCGCCTCGAGGTGCCCGTTGGCTTCGACGGTGATCGTCCCGCCGTCGGAGACCTGGCCGCCGCCCTGCGCGTAGAACGGGGACTCGGCGAGCTTGACGTACGTTCGCCCGTCGCGCTCGGTGACCGCGGAGACGGTCGTGGCCTGGGTGAGCGTCTCGTAGCCGACGAAGGTCGTGGGCTCCGGGCTCAGGGTGCGGACGAGGTCGGCGGCACCGCCCACGCGTCCCTTGGCGCCCGTGCCACCGGCCGAGCGCTCGCGCTGGGCGTCCATGAGGACGTGGAAACCGGCCTCGTCGACGGTGACGCCGTGCTCGGCGGCGACCTCGAGGGTCATCTCGATCGGGAAGCCGAAGGTGTCGTGCAGCTGGAAGCCGGCGGCCGCGTCCAGGGTGGCGTCCGCCAGGTGCTGGGTGAGCAGGGCCATGCCCTGGTCCAGGGTACGCCCGAACCCCTCTTCCTCCGCGCGGACCCATCTGAGGATGCGCTCCTGCTCGGCGTACAGCTCGGGGTAGGCGGCGCCCATGGTCTGCAGCACGACGTCGACGTAGCGGGGCAGGAAGCCGGGCGCGACCCCGAGGCGCCGGCCGTGCTGGATGGCGCGGCGCATGAGGCGGCGCAGGACGTAGCCGCGGTCCTCGTTGGAGGGGACGACGCCGTCGGCGATGAGGAAGGTCATGCCGCGGGTGTGGTCGGCGAGGATGCGCAGCGAGCGCAGCTCGGGCTCCGTGACGGTGGCCAGCTCGCGGCCGAGGTCCATCAGCGGCACGAACTGGTCGGTGTCGAAGACGGTCTCGACGCCCTGGAGGATCGCCGCCATGCGGTTCAGGCCCAGGCCGGTGTCGATGCTCTGGGCCGGCAGCGGCGTCAGCGTCCCCTGCTCGTCCTGGTCGTACTGCATGAACACGAGGTTCCAGAACTCCAGGAAGCGCTCGTTCTCGCCGCCGGGCAGATCGTCCGGCGACCCCCACGCAAGGCCCCGATCCAGGTACAGCTCGCTGCACGGCCCGCACGGGCCGGTCGCGCCGGACTGCCAGAAGTTCTCCGACCGCGGGCACAGGACGATCCGCTCGCGCGGGACGCCGAGGGACCGCCAGGCGTCGATGGCCTCCATGTCCGGGCCCAGGCCGAGCGTCTCGTCGCCCTCGAAGACGGTGATCCAGATGTCCTGCGCCTTGAAGCCGAAGCCGTTGCGCGACAGGTCCCAGGCGAACTCGATCGCGCCCTGCTTGAAGTAGTCGCCGATCGAGAAGTTGCCGAGCATCTCGAAGAAGGTGAGGTGGCGGGCGGTGACCCCGACGTTGTCGATGTCGGGGGTGCGAAAGCACTTCTGGCAGCTGGTCAGCCGGGCCTGCGGCGGCGCCTCCAGGCCCATGAAGTAGGGCTTCAGCGGGTGCATGCCGGCGGTGGTCAGCAGCACCGACGGGTCGAACGCCGCGGGCACGAGCGACCCGGAGGACATCCGCCGGTGGGCGTGCGCCTCGAAGAAGGCCAGGTAGGTCTCGCGGATCTCGTCGGACGTCACCGCACGATTGTCGCTCAAAGGTGCGCAGGACGTGCCGCGACGCCCAGCCGCCGGTCGTGGCGGACACCCAGCGCGAGCGCCACGAGGCCGGCGGTGATCGCGCCGACGGCGCCGACGGCGAGCCCGGCCCGGGCGCCCGCGACCTCGCACACGACGCCCACCAGCGGCGCGCCGAGGGGCGTGGACCCCAGGAAGACGACGCCGAACAGGGCCATGACCCGTCCGCGCAGCGCCGGCGGCGCGCTGAGCTGCAGGTGGGAGTTGACGGCGTTGGTGAAGGTGACGCTGGCGGCGCCGACGAGGGTGAGCGCCGCGAGGGCGAGGTCGAGGGTTGGTGCCGCCGCTGTCAGGGCCAGCCCGGCGCCGAAGGCGATCGCCGCGCCGCTGATGAGCTGCGGCGACGTGCGCCCACGCGCCCCTCCGGCCAGCGCGGCGGCGATCGCCCCCGCCCCCATCGCGCCGAGCAGGAGCGCGTAGGTGCCCGCGCTGCCGCCGAACGTGTAACGGGCCAGGAGCGGCAGCACCGTCTGGAAGTTGTAGGCGAGCATGCTGACGATGCCCATGGTGGCCAGCGGAACCCACAGGGCCCGGTCGGCGCGGACGACCGTCAGCGCCTCACGGATCTGGCCGCGGGCACGGGCGGCAGGCGGTCCGGCGTGCAGCGCGGCGGGGTCCATGCGCGCCAGCGCGACGATCATCGCCACGAAGGTCAGCGCGTTCAGGGCGAAGCAGGCGGCGACGCCGCTAAGCGCGATGACCAGCGCCGCGGCCGCCGGCCCCGTGATGCGCGCCGTCTGCACGAGGATCGAGTTCAGCGAGACGGCGTTGACGACGTGCGCCGGGCCGACCATCTCGCTGATGAAGCTCTGGCGGGTGGGGTTATCGACCGCGGTGACCAGACCGCGGACGAGCACCAGCGCGTAGACCATCCACAGCGTCGCGGTCCCGGTGGCGGCGAGGACGGAGAGCGTCACCGCGGGCAGGATCATCGCCGTCTGGGTGACGATGAGCAGCCGGCGTTTCGAGAACCGGTCGGCGAGCAGGCCGCCCCAGGCGCCGAGCAGGAGGATGGGCAGGAACTGCAGCGCGGTCGACACGCCGAGCGCGATCCCCGAGGACGTGAGGCTGAGGATGAGCCACGCCTCGGCGACGACCTGCATCCAGTTGCCGCTGACCGACACGACCTGTCCGCAGAAGAAGCGGCGGAAGTTCGGGCCCCGCAGCGACGCGACGGCGCGCCGCAGCGGAGCCGAGGCCGGCGCGCCGCCGGCGGTCGTCGGCGGGGCGTCCGGCGTGTGTGGGCCGCCGGGCGCGCGCGCCGTGGGCAGGGCGGCCTCCGCGGTCGCGGCACCCCCTCGCGCCGGGGTCGGGACCGAGGCGCTCAACGCTCGCCGGGTGAGCAGGTTCACCGTGCGCCGTCGTCCAGGACGCCGGCGAGGATCGCGGTCGCCGCGGCCAGGGTGTCGCGGTCGTCGGGGTCCAGGCCGTGCAGCGTAGTGGCCAAGTAGGCGGTCTTGCGCTCGCGGGCGGTGTGCAGCAGGTCGCGTCCGGCGGGGGTGATCGCGATGCGGTGCGAGCGGCCGTCGGCGGGGTCGTCCTGGCGCGTGGCCAGGCCGTCCTCCACGAGGCGGTGGACCAGGCGCGTGGCGGTGGGGCGCTGCACCTGCTCGCGGTCGGCCAGCTGCGACGGCGTCAGCGGACCGTGCGCGTCGACGGTCGACAGCGCCGCGGCCAGCGACGGCGTCAGCCCACTGCCTGCGCCCTGGCGCAGGCGGCGCGCGAGGCGGGTGACGACCAGGCGCAGGTCGTCGGCGAGCTCGTGCGACGCGGCGGGTGTGGCCTGGGTGGCGATGCGGCGGGTCCTCCGGGGGGGATAGTTAGCGTGCTGAACTACACGGTAGCAAGGGCCGGACGGGCTCGGCTGCCGGCTGCGCGGAACCTCGGTGTCGTATGACAGCACCCAGACTCCACGGAGCAGTTCCGCAGGTCTGGCTGCAGGCTGCGCGGGAGTCTGACGTGCCTATGAGAGCACTGAAACTCCGTTCACATCGGGGCGGTCGCAGGCGCCGCGGCCGGGTGGGCGATGGTCGCGTGGCCCGCCACGGTCTCGCCGTCCATGAGCACCGCGAGCTGCCCCGGGGCGACGCCCGCAAACGGCGTGCCCAGAAGGAGCGTCGCGCCGTCACCGGACAACTGCGCCGCCACCGGGACCGCGTGCGAGCGCAGCCGGGCGGCCCGGACCCGGGCGGGGTCCCCGTGCACGACGACGTCGGTCACCGGGATCCGGCGGACCGCCAGCGCCGACCGCGGTCCGACGACGACGCGGTTGGCCCGCACGTCGGTGCGCAGGACGTAGAGCGGCTCGCCCGTTCCGCCGCCCGCGACGACCCCGCGGCGCTGGCCCACGGTGAACCCGTGCGCGCCGCGGTGACGGCCGAGGACGCGTCCGGACTCGTCGACGATGTCCCCGGGGCGCTCCCGCAGGTCCCCGTGGCGCGCGAGGAACGCGTTGCGCCCCGTTCCCGCCAGGAAGCAGAGGTCCTGCGAGTCCGGC
>JBBSUL010000087.1:0-15115 GCA_038234375.1 Solirubrobacterales bacterium
CGCGCGGCCTCCTCGGTGGACTCGTCGAACTCGCCGAGCTCGGACTGGATCGCCTTCAGCTGCTGGCGCAGGACGAACTCGCGCTGGCCCTTGTCGATCTCCGACTGGACCTGCGACTGGATCTTCGAGCCGATGGAGATGACCTCCAGCTCGCGGTGCAGGGTCTCCACGAGCTTGCGCAGGCGGACGGTGACGTCGACCTCCTCCAGCAGCTCCTGCTTCTCCTCGGTCTTCAGGCGCAGCGAGCCGGCGATGAGATGCGACAGCGTCGAGGCGTCGTCGATGTTCGTGACCGCCGTCAGCAGCTCCTCCGGGAGGTAGGGCACCTCCTCCACGATCTGGGTGAAGATGTCCTGCACGGTGCGCATGAGCGCGGTCAGCTTGGTGGTCTGGCGGACCTTGTCCGGCAGCTCGGTGAGCTCGGCGGCGAGGTAGGGCTGCTCCTGCGTGAACCGGTCCAGGCGCACGCGCTGGCCGCCCTGGACGAGGATCCGCAGCGTCCCGTCGGGCACTTTGAGCATGCGGGCGATCGAGCCGACGACGCCGACGTCGTAAAGCTCCTCGGGGCCCGGCGTCTCCAGCTCCGGGTCGCGGCTGGCGACCATGACGATCATCCGGTCGCCGGCCAGCACGTCGTTGACAAGCGCCACCGAGCGCTCCTGCCCGATGGCCAGCGGGGTCAGCGTGTCCGGAAGCGGGACAGTCTCGCGCAGCGGCAGGACCGGGAGGGTCTCCGGGACCTCTCGCGGGGCGCCGACGAGGATCTCCTGGCTCTCGCGACCGTCGCCGGCGACCTCGATCACGAGCCGGAGTCCTCGACGCGCTCGGCCACGATCCGCACGTGACGGGTCCGTGACTCGGGCGCCGCCAGCGGCAGTTCGACGCGCAGGATGCCGTCCCTGTAGGTCGCCTGGGCGGCGTCGGCGACGACGTCGGCGCCCAGCGGGATCACCCGTCGGAAGGGGCCGAAGTCGATCTCCAGCTGCTGGTAGACGCGATCCTCGGCCTCGCCGGGCGCGCGGCGGTTGCCGGCGATGACGAGTTCCCGGCCCTCGATCTCCAGGCTGATCTCGTCGGGATCCACCCCCGCGAGCTCGGCGTGGACGACGGCGATGCCCTGGCCTCCGGGCGGCGTCTCGTAGAAGACGTCCACGGCGGGACTGAAGCCGCCGCGCCGCGACGCGGTCAGGCCCGTGCGATCCAGCACGTCGCCGAACAGCTCGTCCATCTCCCGCCGCATCCGCTCGAAGTTCGCGAAGAGGTCTCGCTCGGGTCGCATGCGCCCGATGCTAGTCGTGCCCGTCAGGCGGGGAGCGTCAGACGACGTAGACCGCGTCCTCGGCGGCGATCTGCACGTCCCCGGCGAACGCGGCCCGGGCCTCGTCGGCCGCCCACAGCGCGTCGAGCTCGTCGCTGATGTGGGTGAGGACCAGGCGCTTGGCGCCGGCACGCTGTGCGTGCTCACCGGCCTCGCGCGGAGTGAGGTGGCCGCGGATCCCGGTGCGCTCGGGCCGGGGCAGCGTCGCCTCGAGGATGAGCAGGTCGGTGTCCTGCGCGAAGGCGACGATCTCGTCGTTGGGGGCGCAGTCGGCGCCGAAGGTGAACCGGCCGCCGCCGGGGCCGGCCGCACGCACGTCGACGGCGCAGGTGGGCAGGTAGTGCGGCACCGCGGCGAAGGTGACCGAGAGCGGCCCGATCCGCACCGCGTCCTGCGGCCCGTACTCGCTGATCGCGAAGGCCTGCTCGACGTGGTCGGCGAACATGCCGCCGCCCTGGCACATGAGGGCGAACGACTCGGCCGCCCCGTGGGGCGCGTGCAGCGCGGGACGGACGGGGTCGGTCACGCCGGGCCAGCGGTCGACGGGCACCGGCTGTTGGCGCGGCGCGTAGGTCAGCGCGCTGGCGAACGGGACGAGGTCGAAGATGTGGTCGGCGTGCAGGTGCGAGACGACGACCGCGTCCACCGCGATGTAGTCCCGGTGGCGTCGCAGCTTGCCGAAGACGCCGTTGCCGCAGTCCAGCAGCACGCAGGTCCCGGCTTCCTCGATCAGATATCCACTGCACGCGCCGCCGGCGTCCTGCCATGCCGGTGACTTGCCGAGCACCGTGATGCGCACGTCGTCCCTCCTGTGAATGACGCTGCGGACACTACCGGGCTGCACGCTGGGCACCGCGAGGGTGCGTGGCCGTCCGCCCGGACGGCCATGGGGCCGTGGGGCGTCAGGCCCCGACGCCGGCGTACCGCGCGGCCTGCTCCTGCGCCGACGGGAACGCCCACGCCGCCCGCGTGCGCTGCTCGCTGCGGAACTCGAAGCGCATCTGCTGGGGCGGCTTGAGGCCCTCGGGCGAGTCGGGCCGGAACGTCGCGCACGGAGCGTCCAGCTGCAGTGCGCACAACAGATTGCGATGGAAGAAGCACTGCTCGCACGACACCTTCCGCACGCCTGCACGTCCTGCTGTCCGACTCGCGGCCATCTGCCCCTTGTCCCTTCGCCCGTGTTGAGGGCCGGGATCCGTCCCCGGCGACAGGCGTCAGCCAACCACACGTCCGCGCCCCCGGGCAACCGCCGTTTCCGCACCTCGCATCTTTCCCGCACGGGCCAGGTCGCAAATGCCGACGTTTTCCTCGGGCACCCCCGGATCAGGGCACCGGGAGGCACATCTCGCCCCCCTGCGGCGACGAAGAGCCCGCATCGTCCGCGCGTTCTTCCGCGGCCCGATGTTTCAGCGCGACGGCGACACCGGACGCCCGTCAGGGGCGGGGCCGCACGTGGGCGGGTCCGACCTCCGGCACGCTCGCGGCGCCGATCAGCGCCATCGTCCGGGCGGTGTCGGCGACCAGAGCATCCAGGACCTCGGTGACCCCGGCCTGGCCGCCGCAGGCCCGGGCCCAGATGTACGGCCGCCCGACGAGAACGGCGGACGCCCCGAGCGCCAGCGCGCGCACGACGTCGCCGCCGTCGCGGACGCCGCCATCGACGAGCACCGGCACCGCCCCGGCGACCGCGGCCACGACGTCCGTCAGCGCGACCGCGGTGGGCAGGCAGCCGTCGAGCTGGCGCCCGCCGTGGTTGGAGACCACCACGGCGCTCGCGCCCGCCTGCACCGCGAGGGCCGCGTCGTCGGCGGTGAGGATCCCCTTGACCATGACCGGCAGCCCGCTGACCTCGCGCACCCACGCCACGTCCTCCCAGCGCAGGGCCTGCCAGCCCCCGACCGCCGGCTTGGCCACGGCCGCCGGATCGGCGACCGCGCCCAGGTGCCCGGTCACGCTGACGCCGTCGGGGTAGGCGATGGGGCCGTGGCGCTCCTCGCGGTCGCGGCGGCCGGCGACCGGCAGGTCGACGGTCAGGACGACCTGCTCGTAGCCGTGCTGGCGGGCCCGGCGCAGCATCGCGGCCACGGTGTCGCGGTCCGGGCCGACGTAGAGCTGGAACCAGCGCGGCGCGCCGGGCGCGGCGGCGGCCACGTCGGCCAGGTCGGTGGTCGCACGGGTGGACAGGCAGAAGACCGTTCCCGCGTCGGCCGCGGCGCGGGCGGACGCCAGCTCGCCTTCGGGGTGCACCAGCCGCTGCGCGGCCACGGGGGCCAGGAGCACGGGCGCGGTCAGGCGGCGCCCGAGGAGGTCGACGGACGGGTCGGCCGCGCCCACCCCGGTGAGCGTGCGCGGCACGAGCCACCAGTCCCGCCACGCCGCCACGTTCTCGACCAGGGTGCGCTCGTCCCCGGCACCGCCGGCGAAGTAGTCGTAGGTCGGCTCCGGCAGTGCCGTCCGGGCGCGGTCGTGCATGTCGCGGATGAGCTGCATGGGCGGTGAGCGATCGTATTCGGGCGGACCGCCGTACCCTGCAGGACCGATGTCCCGCATCCTTGTCACCGGCGCGTCCGGCTACGTCGGTGGCGCCCTCGTGCCCCGCCTGAAGGCCTCGGGCCTGTACGTGCGCGCCTTCGCGCGCACCCCGGAGAAGGTGACGGCCGCGGTGGACAGCGTGGTGGCCGGGGACGCGGTGACCGGGCAGGGGCTGGAGCGGGCCCTGGACGGGATCGACGTGGCCTACTTCCTCATCCACTCCATGGAGGCCGCCACCGACGCGTTCTCAGACGCCGAGCGCGCCGCGGCCGAGAACTTCGCCCGGGCGGCCCGGGCGGCGGGCGTGCGGCGGGTCGTGTACCTCGGGGGTCTGGTACCCGTCGACCGGAAGGCCTCGCAGCACCTGGGCAGCCGCTTGGCAGTGGAGGAGATCCTGCTGGACAGCGCCCCCGAGGCCGTGGCCTTCCGGGCCTCGATCGTGATCGGCGCCCGGTCGCGGTCCTTCCGTTTCCTCGTACGCCTGGTCGAGCGCACACCGGTCCTCCCGCTGCCCTCGTGGCAGCGCTTCCGCACCCAGCCCATCGACGAGCGGGACGTGTTGTCGCTGCTGCACGCCGCGGGCACCGAGGCGGATGTCGGCGCGCCGCGCTCGTACGACATCGGCGGCCCTGACGTGGTGACCTACGGTGAGCTGATCGTCCGGATCCGCGACCATATGCTCGTGCACCGGCCAACGCTCACGCTGCCGATCAGCGTGACCCCGATCGCCTCCCGGTTCGCGGCGGCGATCGCCGGAGAGGATCCGGCGCTGATCCAGCCGCTGATGGAGAGCCTGGGGTCCGACCTGCTCGCCGACCGGACCCATGACGCGGCGGGCCGCTTCGGCGTGCGCCTGCACCGCTTCGACGCGGCGATCGAGCGGTCGCTGCGTGACTGGGAGAACACCGAGACGCTCAGCGCGCGCTGAGGGCGGACCGACCACGAGGTTTGCATCACATGAGTGACCCTGTCGTTACCCAGATCGATCTGCCGGCTTCCTGTGAGGAGGTGTGGGCGATCATCATGGACCCGCAGTGCCTCCCGAAGTGGGTGAGCATCCACCGCAAGCTGGGTGACCACTCCGACGGAGACCCACAGGTCGGGTCGTGGATGGACCAGACGCTCGTGCTGCGCGGCGCCAAGTTCAAGGTGAAGTGGGAGCTCGTGCGGTGTGAGGCACCGCACCGCGCGGAGTGGAAGGGCAAGGGGCCCGCGCGCTCCAAGGCCGAGACCGGCTACCGCCTGGAGGCCACCGACTCCGGCACGCGCTTTCACTACCGCAACGAGTTCAAGGCGCCGATGGGGCCGCTCGGCGCCGCAGCGTCAAGAGCCCTGGTCGGGGGCCTGCCCGAACGCGAGGCGCACGCCTCCCTGGCAAACCTCAAGCGCCTGCTGCAGGACGGCTGACGCCGGCGGCCCGTTCACCCTGCCCTCAGGGTTCGATCGCCAGGACGCCGACCGCGCCGAGGCGTACGGGCACGCTGCCCCAGGCGCCCGCATGATCGGTCTGCACGGTGGCCGGGACGGAGCAGCGCCGGTCGGCCAGGACGCAGTCGACGAGGCGGGCGGCGGCCGCCGCGCGCTGCGCCGCCGGGCCGTTCGCCGCGTTCGCGTCGATGCCGAGGACCCGCTGCCGCGGCCAGCGCAGCGTGGCCTGCAGCCCGCGGGCGTCGTCCTGAGGTGTCGCGGTGGCCACGACGAGCAACGCGTCGGGGGCACGGCGGCCCAGGTCGGCGGCGTCAACGCCGGCGGACTCGCCGACCACGATGAGCGCCACCGCGGTCAGCGCGGTGGCGTCCACCGGCCCCTGCACCCGCGGCTCGGCTCCGAGGGCGCGGGCCGCCGACTGCAGGGGCCCACCGTCCTCGGCGTCGAGCACGAGGTCGCAGTCGTCGCGCGCGACCAGCAGCAGCGCGAGCATGCGGGTGGCCTCCGAGGTGCCCAGGACGGCGACGCGATGACGCATGACGTCGACCCTACCCGCTGGACGCGCACCCACACCACCGGTCGGCACTTACCCATAATCCCACGGTCACTGTGTGCGTACCGGGTGACAAGGGCGCGCCACCGCCCGCGGACTCACATCAAACCGGCAAGCTCAGTTCCCTTAAGGGTAAGCTGACCCGATGACCGATTTTCTTGATGAGAAGAAGCGCGAGATCGACTCACGCTTGGACGAGCTTCGTCCGCTGGTGGACGAGTTCCGTCGTCTGGAGGCGGCGGCGGCGGCGCTGGACGGGGTGGCGGTGGAGTCGGCCGGCCCGTCGGGCGCCCGGCGCTCACGCCGGTCTCCGTCGGGCAAGGGCAAGGGCAAGGGCAAGGGCTCCGGCCGCGGGCGGCCGAAGGGCTCGGGGACCCGCTCCAAGCAGGCGCTGGCCGCCGTCGTGGCCCAGCCGGGGATCACCATCCCCGAGCTCGCGCAGACCATGGGCATCGCCCAGAACTACCTGTACCGGGTCATGCCCGACCTGCAGAAGGAGGGCCAGGTTCGCAAGGAAGGGCGCGGCTGGCACCCCGTCGAAGCGGCCTGACCGGCCTCGCGCCGCGCGGTGACGGGATACGGTGCCGTCGTCCGAGTCCCACCGTCAGGAGCACCATGGCCATCGAAGGTTCCGCCAGCGTCGAGATCGACGCCCCGATCGACCGCGTCTACGAGGTGGCGGCCGACGTGGAGCGCTCACCGCGCTGGCAGCCGGAGATCAAGAGCGCGGAAGTGGCCGAACGCGGCCCCGCCGGCGAGCAGACCTACGTGAAGACCAAGGTCGACGGGAAGGTCCGGACCATGCGGTCGGACCTGCGCTTCTCCTACGACGCGCCCACCGGCCTGTCGTGGAACCAGGAGGAGGGCGACCTGAAGGAGGTCCGCGGCTCCTGGGAGTTCGTCGACCTCGGTGACGGTCGCACGAAGGCCACCTACCACCTGTACGTGGACTTCGGCCGCAAGCTCGGCCTCGTCATCCGCGGCCCCCTGGTCGACGTGCTCCGCGGCCAGCTGTGCGATTCGATGCCCGGCAAGTTGAAGGGGTTCGTCGAGGCCGACGGGTCCTAGCGGCTGCGGAAACGGCCTCCCACCGGCAGGCCGGTCGAGCCGAACGCGGAGGACGGCGCGCATCGATGTCGACGCGGGTGGGTGGACGTACAGCGTTCGGGATTCCGCAAACGCTGTACAACCACCCCGGCAACGTCGCCGCCGCGCCAGCCTCTCCCGCCACCGAGCGGCGAGCGAGGCCGACCGCCGGGCTCCGGACGGCGCACGAACAGCGAGCAGGGGCGTCGGTCTGTCCCCCGGAGCGGCGTCCGTCCCGGAGGCGGAGCCGGAGGGACGAAGCGAAGGGGGACGGACCGACGCCCCCCTCACCCCTGGACCCGCCGAACTGAGAGCCCGGCGGGCGCGACTCAGATCAGCCCGAGGCCTTTGACGGCGTCCCGCTCCCCCACGAGCTCGGCGACCGTCGCGTCGATCTTCTCCTGCGCGAAGTCCGGGACGTCCAAGCCCTGGACGATCGTGTACTCGCCGCCGGCGCAGGTGATCGGGAACGAACTGATGATGCCCTCGGCCACCCCGTAGGAGCCGTCGGACGGCACGCCCATCGACACGGTGTCGCCGTCGGCCGAGCCGAGGACCCAGTCGTGCACGTGGTCGATGGCCGCGGAGGCGGCCGAGGCGGCGGACGACGCGCCGCGCGCGTCGATGATCGCCGCGCCGCGCTTGCCGACGGTCGGCTGGTAGGTGTCGCGGTACCAGTCCAGGTCCGACCCGATCGCCTCGAACGCGTTCTGGCCCTTGACCTGCGCGTGGTAGAGGTCCGGGAACATCGTCGGGGAGTGGTTGCCCCAGATCGACATCTTCGTGATGTCGGTGACCGCGCAGCCGGCCTTCTCGGCGAGCTGGGCGATCGCCCGGTTGTGGTCCAGGCGCGTCATCGCGGTGAAGCGCTCGCGCGGCACGTCCGGCGCGTTGCTCATGGCGATGAGGGCGTTCGTGTTGGCCGGGTTGCCGACGACGAGGATCTTGACGTCGGAGGCGGCGCCGGCGTTGATGGCCTCGCCCTGGGGCTTGAAGATCGCGCCGTTGGCCTCCAGCAGGTCCGCGCGCTCCATGCCCTTCGAGCGCGGGCGGGCCCCGACGAGCAGCCCGATGTTCGTGCCGTCGAAGCCGTCCTCCGGGTTGTCGTGGATGTCGATCCCGGCCAGCAGCGGGAACGCGCAGTCGTTGAGCTCCATGGCGGTGCCCTCGGCAGCCTTGACGGCGTCGGGGATCTCCAGCAGCTTCAGGTGGACCGGGGTGTCGGGGCCCAGCAGCGCACCGGAGGCGATGCGGAACAGCAGGGCGTAGCCGATCTGGCCGGCGGCGCCGGTGACGGTGACCTTGACGGGGGTGCTCACGGGTTCGTTCTCCTTGGGGGTGGTGGGCCAGACGGTACCGCCCGGATCGATCAGCCCGGCTACAGGCTCGCCAGGGCGTCGTTGAGGGTGGTGCTGGGGCGCATGGCAGCGGCCGCGCGCTCGGGGTCCGGCCGGTAGTAGCCGCCGAGGTCGACGGGCGCGCCCTGGACGGCGGCGAGCTCGGCGACGATCTTCTCCTCGTCGGCACCGAGGCGCTCGGCCAGCGGCCCGAAGCGCTCGGCCAGCGCGGCGTCGTCGCTCTGGCCGGCCAGCTCGCGCGCCCAGTAGAGCGCCAGGTAGAAGTGGCTGCCGCGGTTGTCCAGCTCGCCGGCCTTGCGCGACGGCGAGCGGCCCTCCGACAGGACGGACGCGGTCGCCCGGTCCAGGGTGTCGGCGAGCACCGTCGCGCGGGGGTTGTCGTCCTTGTCGGCCAGCAGCTCCAGCGACGCCGCCAGGGCGAGGAACTCGCCGAGCGAGTCCCAGCGCAGGTGGTTCTCGGAGACGAACTGCTGCACGTGCTTGGGCGCCGAGCCGCCGGCGCCCGTCTCGAACAGCCCGCCGCCGTTCATGAGCGGCACGATCGACAGCATCTTCGCGCTCGTGCCCAGCTCGAGGATCGGGAACAGGTCCGTGAGGTAGTCGCGCAGCACGTTGCCGGTCACCGAGATCGTGTCCTGGCCGGCGCGGGCCCGCTCCAGCGTGAAGCGCGTGGCCGCGGCGACGTCCATCGTCTCGATCTGCAGTCCGTCGGTGTCCAGGGCTTCCAGCGCGGGCCGCACCTTGGCCAGCAGCTGCTTGTCGTGGGCGCGGGTCTCGTCCAGCCAGAACACTGCCGGCGCACCGGTCGCGCGAGCGCGCTCCACCGCCAGGCGCACCCAGTCCTGGATCGCCGCGTCCTTGGCCTGGCACATGCGCCAGATGTCCCCCGTGTCGACCTCGTGCTCCATGAGCACGTCGCCGCCGTCGGTCACGACGCGGACCACACCGGGCCCGGCGATCTCGAAGGTCTTGTCGTGGGAGCCGTACTCCTCGGCCTTCTGGGCCATGAGCCCGACGTTCGGCGTCGTGCCCATCGTCGCCGGGTCAAAGGCTCCGTGCTCGCGGCAGTGGTCGACGGTCTCCGCGTACAGCGCCGCGTAGGACGAGTCGGGGATGACGAACTTGGTGTCCTGCAGCGCGTCGCCCGAGTTCCACATCTGCCCGGAGGTGCGGATCGCCGCGGGCATCGACGCGTCGATGATGACGTCGCTGGGGACGTGCAGGTTGGTGATGCCGCGACCCGAGTCGACCATGGCCAGCGACGGGCCGCTCGCGTACGCCGAGTCGATCGCGGCCTGCACCGCGGCGCGCGGCTCGTCCGGGAGCGACTCGATAGCGCTGAGCAGGCTGGCCAGCCCGTCGTTGGCGCTGACGCCGGCGGCCTGCAGCGCCTCGGCGTGGTCGGTGAACAGGTCCGGGAAGTAGGCGCGGACCGCGTGCCCGAAGATGATCGGGTCCGAGACCTTCATCATCGTCGCCTTCAGGTGCACGGAGAACAGGACGCCCTGCTCGCGGGCCTCGATGACCTGCTCGGCCAGGAACGCCTCCAGGGCCGCGCGGCGCATGACCGCCGCGTCAAGGACCTCGCCTTCGAGCACTCCGACGGACGTCTTCAGGACGGTGACCGTGCCGTCCGGGGCGACGTGCTCGACGGCGACCGCCCCCGCGGACGCGACGGTCACCGAGCGCTCGGTGGTGCGGAAGTCGCCCTCGGTCATCGTCGCCACGTGCGACTGCGAGTCCGCAGCCCACGCGCCCATGGAGTGCGGGTGCTCGCGCACGAAGCCCTTGACCGAGGCGGGGGCGCGCCGGTCGGAGTTGCCCTCGCGCAGGACGGGGTTCACGGCGCTGCCCATCGCCCGGCCGTAGCGCTCGCGGACGTCGCGCTGCGCGTCGTCGCCACCCTCGGCGGGGAAGTCGGGCAGCTTGTACCCCTGGCCCTGCAGCTCGGTGATCGCCGCCTTCATCTGGGGCAGCGACGCCGAGACGTTGGGCAGCTTGACGATGTTGGCCTCCGGCGTCCTGGCCAGCTCCCCCAGCTCCGCCAGCGCGTCCGGCACGCGCTGGTCGTCATCGAGCACATCACCGAACTGCGCGAGGATGCGCCCGGCGAGCGAGATGTCCCGCAGCTGCACGTCGACGTCCGCGGCCGCGGTGAAGGCCTGCACGATCGGCAGCAGCGACTGGGTGGCCAGCGCCGGCGCCTCGTCGGTGTGGGTGTAGATGATCTTCATGCTCGGGGCCTTCGCGGCTCGACGACAGGGCAGGTGGGCAGCGGCCCTACCGTATCGGCGGCGCGCGTCCGCCGGTCGCCCGCCGCGACCGCGCGACGCACCTGCGAAAGTGGACACCATGCGCGGCGGTCCCTCCATCCAGCTGGCGAAGGTCTTCGGCATCCGGATCGGGGCGACGCCGAGCTGGTTCTTCGTCCTCTTCCTGCTCATCTACATCCTCACCGGCTACTTCGATGACGTGCTGGACGGATCGGACCAGCAGGCGTTCCTGACCGCCGCCGGCGCGGCCGTCCTGTTCGAGGTCTCGCTCGTGCTGCACGAGCTCGGGCACGCCCTGGTCGCCCGCCGCTACGGGATCGGGATCACCGGCATCGACCTGTGGTTCTTCGGCGGCCTGGCCAAGCTCGACCGCGAGTCCGAGACGCCCGGCGAGGAGTTCAAGGTCGCCGCCGCCGGGCCGCTGGTCACCGCGCTGATCATCGGCGCCTGCCTGCTCGGGGGGCTGATCGGCTCGCAGGCGGGCGTGGTCGCCGACACCGCGACGTTCACCCAGACCACCGCCACTCCGGTCACCGCGCTGCTGGGCTTCGTCGCCGGCATCAACGTGCTGCTGCTGGGCTTCAACCTCATCCCCGCCTATCCGCTGGACGGGGGGCGCATCGCCCGCGCCGCCGCCTGGCGCCTGACCGGCGACCGCCACCGGGGGACGCGCTTCGCCGGCCGCCTGGGCCTGGGCTTCGCCTACTTCCTCATCGGTGCCGGCGCCTTCCTCGCCCTCCGCGGGGACACCCTGAACGGCGTGTGGTTCCTGTTCCTGGGCTGGTTCATGTCCCAGAGCGCCAAGGCCGCCGTCGTCGGCTCGCAGGTCCGCGAGCGCCTGGAGGGGGTGACCGCCGCCGACCTCATGGCGCCGGACCCGCTGACCATGCCGCCGACGATCACCGCACTGGACGCCCAGGAGCAGTGGTTCACCCCGCACGCCACCCCGTTCTTCGCCGTCGTGGCCGGCGACGGGCGCTACTGCGGCCTGCTGCGCGCCGATCGCGTGGCCGGCGCCCTGGCCGCCGGGCAGCCGGTCCTCCCCGTCTCCGACCTCCTGGACGCCCCGGACGGCCACGACGAGGCCCGCGTCGCCCCCGAGGCCGCACTGGAGCAGCTGCTGCAGACCGCGGCGATGCAGACCGTCGGCGCGGTCATGGTCGTCGACGCGGCCGACCGCCTGCAGGGCGTGGTCACCGCCGAGCAGGTCCGCAAGGCGCTGGCCGCGGTGGCCGGCGGGCGCTGACCGCGACGCCGTGCCGAGGCCATATCCGGCCCGTGCGGTGGGTATTTCGGGCGTGTCCGGACGTCACCGGACCGCAGACCGGGATCACCCGACGGACGTATAGAGTGCGTCCCCGTCTGAGCCGTCCGTCGCAGAGAGAGTCAAGTTGCCTTCACATGACGTCCTGATCATCGGCGCGGGCCTCGCCGGCCAGCGCGCCGCGCTCGCCGCCGCGCAGACCGGCGTGTCCGTCGCCATCATGAGCAAGGTCCATCCGGTCCGCTCGCACTCGGTGGCCGCGGCCGGCGGCATCAACGCCGCCATCTCGGTGGACGACGACTGGCGCTCGCACGCCTACGACACCGTCAAGGGCTCGGACTTCCTCGGCGACCAGGACGCGATCGAGGTCATGTGCTCGGAGGCGCCCAAGGAGGCGATGCACCTCGAGCACATCGGCGTGACCTTCCACCGCAACGACAAGGGCGAGATGGACCTGCGCGCCTTCGGCGGCGCCTCGGTCAAGCGCACCGCATACGTGGCGGACATCACCGGCCAGGCGATCCTGCACGTGCTCTATGAGCAGCTCATGAAGCACCACGAGACCGTCGACCGCTACGAGGAGTGGTTCACCACCTCGCTGCTGCTCGACGACGAGGGCGCCTGCACCGGCTGCGTGGCGCGCCACATCCGCAGCGGCCGCCTGGAGACGTTCAGCGCCAAGTCGGTCATCCTCGCCTCCGGCGGTGCCGGCCAGGTGTGGAAGCCCACCACCAACGCGCTGATCTGCACCGGCGACGGCATCTCCCAGGCCTACCGCGCCGGCGTGCCGCTCATGGACATGGAGATGGTCCAGTACCACCCGACCACCCTGGTCGAGAACGGCTTTCTCATCACCGAGGGCGCCCGCGGCGAGGGCGCGCATCTGCTCAACGCCGACGGCGAGCGCTTCATGAGCAAGGACGCGCCGAACTCGATGGAGCTCGCCTCGCGCGACGTCGTCTCCCGCGCGGAGCAGACCGAGATCAACGAGGGCCGCGGCGTCGGCCCCGAGGGCGAGGGCGTCTACCTCGACATCACCGTCGTCCCCAAGAAGCGCACGCTGGAGGCGCTGCGCGAGATCGTGAACATCGGCAAGGACTTCGCCGGCGTGGACATCACCCGCGAGCCGATCCTCGTGCGACCCGGCCAGCACTACATCATGGGCGGCGTGAAGACCGACATCAACGGCGCGACCGACGTCAAGGGCCTGTACGCGGCCGGTGAGGTCGCCTGCGTCTCCGTGCACGGCGGCAACCGCCTGGGCGCGAACTCCCTGCTGGACACGCTGATCTTCGGCCGTCGCTCCGGCGAGCACGCCGCCGCGCGCGCCGGCTCCATGGCGATGCCCGTCAACGACGACGCCCAGCAGCGCCGCGACGAGGGGATGATCGCCGACATCATCAGCCGGCCCAAGGACGGCCGTCGCATCTCCGAGATCAAGGACGAGCTGGGCACCTCGATGAACAAGAACCTCGCGGTGTACCGCAACGAGGAGGGCATGCAGCAGACCCACGAGCTCATCAAGCGCCTCAAGGAAGAGGCCAAGACCGCCTACGTCGACGACCGCGGCACCGTCTTCAATCAGGACGTCCTGGGCGCGATCGAGCTGGACTACATGCTCGACACCGCCGAGTGCTGCGTCGTCGCCGCCCTGCACCGCACGGAGTCTCGCGGCGCGCAGTACCGCACCGACTTCCCCGACCACAACGACGAGGAGTGGATCAAGCACATCAACACCTCGGTCAACGGCGACGACTCGGACGACACCCCCCAGATCAGCTACTCCCCGGTCACCATCACCCAGTGGCAGCCGGAAGTGCGCAAGTACTAATCAGGCAGGAGCGCCACCCATGGACACGCGTAAGCCCCCGCAGGACTTCACCCTCCGCCTCCGCCGCTACGACCCCGAGTCGGGCGAGGCGCCGTACTGGGACGAGCACACCATCAAGCTCGAGCCCCACCGCTCGGTGCTGGAGGGGGTGCTCCAGGCCCGGGGCCGCTTCGACGGCTCGATCGGCATCCGCTGCTCGTGCAAGGCGGCGATCTGCGGCTCGTGCGGCGTGCGCGTCAACGGCCAGCCCGGCCTGGCCTGCCACACCCACCTCGGCGACGCGCTGAAGACGGCCAAGGACGGCGTCATCGACGTGGAGCCGATGGGCAACATGCCCGTCATCAAGGACCTCATCGTCGACATGGACGCGGTCCACTGGAAGAAGATCCAGCGCGTCACCCCTTGGCTGCTGGCCGACGAGGAGAACATGCCCGAGCGCGAGCACATCGTGCCCAAGGAGTCGATGGTCGACGTCACGCAGTCGATGGCGTGCATCCAGTGCGGTGCCTGCGTCTCGGACTGCCTGTCGATGGAGGTCGACCCGCTGTTCATCGGGCCCGCCGCCCTGGCCAAGGCCTACCGCTTCGTCGGCGACCCGCGCGACACCCGGCAGGCCGAGCGCCTGAAGGACATCGCCGAGGACCCGTCCGGCATGTACACATGCACGCACTGCTTCAAGTGCATCGAGGCGTGCCCCAAGGGCGTGGCCCCGATGTCGCAGATCATGCGCCTGCGCCGCCGCGCCACCGGCGACCACCACATCAAGGACGCAAACCACGGCTACAGCCACGAGAAGGCGTTCGTGAACAACATCGAGCGCAACGGCCTGCTGCACGAGAACGACCTGCTCACCGACTCGCTGGGTGGCAAGTTCAACCCCGAGGCCGGCCAGTTCCTCCTGAAGTCGCTGCCGGTCATCAGCCGCGCCCTGCTGCGCGGCAAGGCGACGCTGAAGGTCGCGCTGGGGCACCCGCACAAGGCCCCGAAGGACGTCAAGCGCATCTTTGAGACCGTCGAGGGCCGCGACGAGCGCCGCGAGTTCAACCTCTACATCACCGGTACCGACGAGGACAACGCGCCCAACCAGCCCGAGGAGGCCACCGCATGAAGAAGGTCGCCTACTGGTCCGGCTGCGTCAGCCGTGGCTTCACCCCCGAGCTGCACGGCTCGATGGCCAAGGTCGCGCCGCTGCTGGACCTCGAGCTCGTCGAGCTCGACCGCGCCTGCTGCTCGGGCGCCGGCGTCATCGCCGAGCACAACCAGGAGCTCGCGGACACGCTCAACGCGCGGACGTTCGCCCTGGCCCAGCAGGAGATCCGCAACGGGGCGGACCTCATGATGAACATCTGCTCGACCTGCCAGGGCGCGCAGAGCGAGTGCCAGGAGCGCCTGGACGCCAGTGCCGAGTACCGCGCGCAGGTCAACGAGACCCTGGCGCCCGAGGGCCTGGAGTACACGGCCGGGATCTCCAA
>JBBSUL010000088.1:0-14879 GCA_038234375.1 Solirubrobacterales bacterium
CAGCGTTGCGGAAACCGGAACGCTGTGTGGCCACCCCCCGCCGCCGATGGCAACGCGAGCGGCTGACGGCGGATACGCTCGCCTTCTCATGCACGAGCCTCTCGCTCCCGGCCGGACCGGTGTCCCGTGCGCCTGATGATCGCCGACGACCACGGCGTGGTCCGCGGGGGGCTGAAGCTGCTGCTTGACCGCCAATCCGACCTGGAGGTCGTGGCCGAGGCCGGGGACGGCGCCGAGGCCGTCGCGATGGCGCTGGAGCACCGGCCGGACCTGGCCATCCTCGACGTGTCGATGCCCAAGCTCACCGGGCTGCAGGCCACGCGGGCGATCAAGCTGCAAATCCCCGATATGCACGTGCTCATCCTCTCGATGCACGACGACGAGCGCTACCTGTTCGAGGCGCTGAAGGCCGGCGCCGGAGGCTACGTGCTCAAGTCCGAGGCCGACGTCGCGCTGGTCGAGGCGGTACGCGCCGTGTCCCGCGGCGAGCCGTTCCTCACCAGCGCCGCCCAGCGCCGGCTCGTGCGCGACTGGATGGCGGACCCGTCCTCGGGCCCCAGCGAGCCGCTGAGCCCCCGCGAGCAGGAGGTCCTCAAGCTCGTCGCCGAGGCGCACACCAACCGCGAGATCGGCGAGATCCTGCACCTCTCGGAGAAGACGGTCGAGTCCCACCGCGGCAACCTGCTGCGCAAGCTCGGGATGCGGGACCGCGTCGAGCTCGTGCGCTACGCCATCCGCCGCGGGCTCATCGAGCCCTGAGCGTCCCCTGGACGGCAGCCGCCCGCCGCGCCCGGCGGGCCGGTTGCCTACCCTGAAGACCGGTGCTCGCCCGGATCCAGCTCACCCTCGCCGCCGGCCTGATGCTCGTCGCCCTCGCCCTCGGCGGGGTGCTGCTGTTCGGCGGCTCCGACGGCGTCAGCGTCGGAGCCGACACGGGCCTGGACGCCGGGCCGCAGGGGTTCGTCGGCTCCGTGAGCCCGCAGGACATCCCGCCGCGCGACTTCACGCTGACCGACCAAGCGGGGCGCAGCACGCCTCTGGCCGCCGAGCGCGGCAAGGTCGTCGTGCTGACGTTCATGTACTCCACCTGCGAGGACACCTGCCCGACGACAGCGCAGCAGATCCGGCTGGCCCTCAACGACCTCGGGGCAGGCGCCCGCGACGTCAAGGTCCTGGCCGTCAGCGTCGACCCGCGCAACGACACGCCGCTGACCGCCAAGACCTTCATCAACAAGCAGAGCCTGACCGGCCGCATGCGCTTCCTGCTGGGCACCGAGGCGCAGCTGAAGCCGATCTGGTCGGCCTACGGGATCCAGCCGCAGTCCGACGACAAGCAGGCCTCGCTGGAGGCCGAGCACTCGGCCACCGTGCTGCTGATCGGGCGCGACGGGCGCCAGCGCGTGAGCTTCCCCGTCGACCAGCTCACCCCCGAGCGCCTCGCCCATGACCTCGGGCGCCTGCTGCGCCGCTCCTGACCGCCGCTAGGAGTTCTGGGCGCTGAGCAGCCACAGGCCGAGGCTGGTGAAGCCGACCATGACCGCGAGCATCCAGTACTGCGAGCGCGTGGCCTGGCGGGCCTTGGCGTACAGGACCAGTGCCCGGTCGTGGGCGAGCACGAGGCCCGCGATGTGTCCGAGCACCAGGGCGGCGACCTGCACGTAGGCGATGCCGTTCGGGGTGATGATCCCGTAGTCGATGCTCGCGTTGGCCGAGCCGAAGAGGCGCGACCCGTCCCCGAGCGGATCGGTGAGCAGGAAGCCGGCGCCCAGCGGGGAGACCGAGATGATCTTCTGCCCGTTGTAGAGCAGCAGCGAGACGTAGTGGGCGATCACGTAGGCCAGCGAGATCGGCACGAGCGTGTGCGCGAAGCGCCCGGCCAGCTCCGTCGCGCTCAGCTTGCCGCCGACGCTCTGCACCCCGGCGACGCCCAGGCGGTACAGGCCGCCGATGAGCAGCACCGCGCCGAGGACCCCGACGGTCGCCGCCGCCTGCAGCGCGTGCTCCTGGTTGAGCCCGAGGTCGATGAACCGCGCCTGCAGGTCGGGGGCCAGCGAGGACCAGATCGGTCCCGCCGAGAAGCCGTCGAAGCTCGTGGTGCCGATCATGACCACGAGCAGGCCGACCGTGCCGGGGAGGATCTCCAGCGACGGAAGCCCCCCGAGCAGGGGCCGGCGCCGCAGCGTCCCGCCCTCCCAGTACCAGGGCACGATGCGCGAGTAGAGGTTGAAGACGACCCCGAAGGCGTCCGCGCGCTCGGTCCACGTCTTCACGCCGTAGAGGCTCATGCCCAGCAACTGGACAGCCGCGTAGAGCAGCATCATCACCGCGAGCTGGCTGGGGTCGTCGCGGTCGGGGTAGGCCAGCTCGACCCAGGCGAAGATGAGGATGCCGGCCGCTGCCGGCCAGCGACCCAGCCAGGCAGGGTAGGGCAGCGGTTCGGGGGTGGCCTCGCCGCTGAAGCGCCGCACCGCCGCGCCGGTGACGCGGCCGACCGCCCGCCAGGGGCTGATCGCGGCGAACACGTCGCCGAACAGCAGGCTGAGGACGGGGACGCCGACCCAGAAGGCCACGAAGACGAGGGTCGGCGTGAGGTTGGCCTGGCCGGTCTGGGTGCCCGCGAGGCCCGCGTACACGGTTCCCGCGAAGGCGATCACGCCGAAGGCGCCGAACAGGACCTCGAGGGGCAGACGCGGGAGGACGACCACCCGGCGTCCCTCGACGGACACGCCGGGCCCCTCCAGCCGCGGCTTGGGCCACAGGGTCGCCAGACCGACGAAGGAGACGACGAGCACGACCGTCGCCGCCCACGCGAACAGCCACCGCGGGATCGGCAGGTCCTCACGCCCGACGATGCCGTGGGCGGAGGCGACCGCGGGCCCGACGAGTGCCGGTGTCGCGGTCGCCAGCCCGGTGGCAACCGCAGCGACGCCGACGCGCCGCGACGTCACTGCGCGACCTTGAGCGAGGCGATCTGCACCCCGGCCCCCTCCAGCTCGACCTCGAAGACGCCCTCGATGTCGCCCTTGAACGCGAACGACACCGTCCCGCCGGCCTTGACGTCCTTCATGAGGTCGTAGCCGTGGACGTGCACCTCGTCGGCGACGTCGGAGGAGACGCTGAAGCGGATCTCGTCGCCGCCCTTGAAGCTCAGCTTCTTCACCCCGCCGGAGGGCTTGCCGCCGCGGACGAGCACGACCGGGGCGGCGGGGGTCGCCGGCTTCGGCGTCGTGGTGACCGGCGTGGGCGCCGTCACGGTCTCGGTCGCGATGCTCCCGCTCGCGGGCGGGGCCGCCGTGGTCGTCTCCTGCGGCGCGACCGCGGTCGCCGACGGGGACCCGGCGGCGGTGGTCTGCGGGTCGGTGGAGCTACCCCGGGCCACGAGAAAGCCCCCGATGACGAGGGCGACGGCGGCGACGATCAGGCCCATGCGCTGAGACTGCTGCATGCCACGGATGGTAGAGCGGTCGGGCGCCGGCGGCCCCGCTGCTACGGTCCCGCCGCCCGTGCGCGTCACCGCCGACATCCCCGCCCCGCCCCTGCCCACGGGCCTGCCGTGGGTCAACGTGGCGCCCCTGCGGCTGGACAAGCAGCGCGGCCGCCCCGTGCTGATCGAGTTCTGGGACTTCCTGCGCGTCCCCTGCCTGCGCACCCTGCCCTACGTGAAGGCCTGGCACGAGCGCTACGCGCAGGGACCGGCCGGCCTACGGACGATCTCCGTGCACAGCGGCGGGTACGACGCGTCGCGGGACGAGGACGCCGTCCGCGAGGCGGTCGCCCGGCTGGGGATCGAGCACCCGGTGCTCATCGACTCCGACTTCGAGCTGTGGCAGCAGTACGCCAACCCGGGCTGGCCCGCCCGGTACCTGTTCGACGCAGAGCAGCGGCTCGTCGACGTGCACCACGGTGAGGGCGGCTACCTGGAGGCAGAGGCCGTCATCCGCGAGCTCCTGGACGACGACGGGGACGAGGTGGGCCTTCTGCGCGCCGAGGACGACCCCGTGGCGCTGCTGGTCATCCCCACCGAGGACGTCGAGGGCGCCTACAGCGGCCCGTACGAGGCCGGCGGGGTGTGGGGCGTGTTCGCCGGCACGGGGACCGTGAGCGTGAACGGCGTGCTGCTGCCGCTGACCGCGCCCGGAGCCTACGAGCTCATCGGGGACGTGCAGCACCGCGCCGGCACGCTGGAGCTGAAGCTCGGGCCGGGGATCCAGTGCCTGGCCACGTGCTTCACGCCGGGGCTGGCGCCCGCCGGGTCGGTGGCTGAGGACGAGCCGCCCGCCGGGTAGGCGCGAGGCCCGTCAGGTGGGCTCCCCGAGGTGGTCGAAGATCCGCACGACCCGCGGTGGCCCGGTGTCGTGGACCCGCACCCCGCGGCCGGCGAAGTACGGCGAGTCCGGTCCTCCGCGGGCGAAGACCGGCTCGTCGATCCCGCACCCGGCGTTGTAGAGCCGGGCGCCGGTCTGGGGCACGCGCCAGTGCTCGGCGTCGTCGGCCGGCAGCGGCCCGGCCCGGTGGGTGTGGCCGAAGACCACGTGCTCGGCGATGATGCCCAGGCGAGCGACGACGTCGGCGATCGCCGTCAGGCCGGCATCCCGGAGCGCCTCGCCCGAGAGCTCGGCGGTCAGCGGCCCGAACCCGAGGCGGTTGAGGCCGTGGATGCCGAGAGGGAACAGCGACGCCAGCGCCCGGGCCTTCATCGGCCGGCGCCCGGTGGCCGACAGCAGCTCCCACGCCGCGGCCGACGTGCCCTGGCGCCCTTCGGACCACGTGCCGCCGCGCGTGTCGGCCAGCGCGTCCAGCCACGCGTACATCGGCGCCAGCAGCGCCTCGAAGTCCTCGGAGGTGGCGCCGGACTCGGGGATCGGGCCCTCGATGCGGGCCATGAGCCCGGCGCCGAGGCGCTCGAAGGCCGGGAGCGTGGTCAGGCAGTCCAGGTAGTGGCCGTGGGTGGCGTACACGTCGTCGCGCAGGTACAGGCCGGGGTAGCGCACCGTGAGCTTCGCGGGTGCGGCGGCCTTGGCCAGCCGCCCGACGGCGGGGCTGGCGCGCGGGCCGGTTCCGGCGTCCAGACCCAGCGGCGCGGGGACGCGGCGCGCGCCGCGACCGCGCAGCCACGGCGAGACGAGGCCGTGGTCGTGGTTGCCGGCGACGAGCACGATCTCCCCGGCGGCACCCAGGGCCTGACCCCACGCCGCGAACACCGGCTCGGCGGCGGCCAGCGCGTCCCGCGCCGGGCCGTGACGCAGCTCGAGGGTGTCCCCGAGCAGCACCAGGCGATCGACGTCCTGCAGGTGCTCGCAGCACTGAGCCAGCGGCCCCGGGCGGCGCAGCACGTCCGTCGCGCGGGCCGCGCCGAGGTGCAGGTCGCTGAGGACGAGGGTGCGCACGGGTTCTGCCCGGCGGTCCGGTGGGTCGCCGCGTCGCCGTCAGGCCTGGGCGGCGGCCAGCGCGGTGCGGATCTGCTTGGGGAGCATGAAGCGCACGTCCTCCTGCATGACCTCGAACTCGCTGACGTCCTCGGTGCCCCGTTGGCGGAAGTACTCCACGACGCCCTGCACGAGCTCCTCCGGGGCGCTGGCGCCGGAGGAGATGCCGACGGTGGACACCCCGTCCAGCCAGTCGTCCTCGATCTGGGCGCCGTTGTCGATGAGGTAGGCCGGCGTCCCGAGCTCCTCGGCCACCTGTACCAGGCGATTGGAGTTGGACGAGTTCTGCGAGCCGATGACGAGCACGAGGTCGCACTGGGGCGCCATCTGCTTGACCGCCACCTGCCGGTTGGTCGTGGCGTAGCAGATGTCGTCGGTGCGGGGACCGGTGATCTGGGGGAAGCGCTCGCGCAGGCGGTTGATGATGGACCGGGTCTCGTCGACGCTCAGGGTGGTCTGGGAGATGTAGGCGACCTTGGAGGGGTCCTCGAGCTCCAGCGCGTCCACGTCGGCCTCGGTCTCCACGAGGACGATGTGGTCGGGGGCCTCCCCCATCGTGCCCTCGACCTCTTCGTGGCCGTCGTGGCCGATGAGCACGATCGTGTAGCCGTCCTGGGCGAACTTGACGGCCTCACGGTGGACCTTGGTCACCAGCGGGCAGGTCGCGTCGATGGTGCGCAGCTGGCGGCGCTCGGCCTCCGCGTGCACCATCGGGGAGACACCGTGGGCGCTGAACACGGTCATCGCGCCCTCGGGGACGGTGTCGTCGAGCTCGTCGATGAAGATCGCGCCCTTGGCCCGCAGGGTCTCCACGACGTGCTTGTTGTGGACGATCTCCTTGCGCACGTAGACCGGTGGCCCGTAGAGCTCCAGGGCCCGCTCGACGGTCTGCACGGCCCGGTCGACGCCCGCGCAGTAGCCCCGGGGGGCGGCGAGCAGGAGCTTGGTCACGGCGGTGGGCATGCGCTCCATGGTACGGCGTCGGGTGTGGTGGGCGGGTGGGGTCTGGTCAGCGCGCGGGTACGATCGGCGTGTGAAGACGCTGACCGACGACGTGCACCTCATCACCGGCCTGCCGCCGTACGCGATCAACGCCTATCTCGTGGGCGACGTGCTCGTGGACGCGATGACGCGCTGGGACGCCGGCCACATCCTCAAGGCGCTGAAGGGGCGCCCGGTCACCGCCCACGCACTGACCCACGCGCACCCCGACCACCAGGGCGCCTCGCATGCGGTCTGCGCGCGGTTGGGGATCCCGTTCTGGGTGCCCGAGCTCGATGTGCCGCCCGCCCAGGACGCGCGCCTGATCACCCAGCGCCAGCCCGACGCGCCGATCAACCGCCTGTTCGGCAGGGTCATGGCGGGGCCGGGGCACCCGGTGGACCGCGTGCTGCGCGAGGGCGACGACGTGGCCGGCTTCACCGTGCTGGACACCCCCGGCCACAGCGCCGGGCACCTCTCGCTGTGGCGCGACGCCGACCGCACGCTCATCCTCGGGGACGTGCTGAACAACCAGCACCCGCTCCTTGGGTTCCCGCGCGGCCTACGCCAGCCCCTCGACGTCTTCACCCCCGACCCGGAGCGCAACCGTGAGTCGATCCGCCACCTCGGGACGCTTGAGCCCGCCCTCGTGCTCTTCGGCCACGGACCGCCGCTGCGCGATGCCGCGGCGTTCGCGGCGTTCTGCGCGAGCGTCTGACGCGCCCGGGCATACCCGACGCCGCGCGGAGGCTCGCTGCTGTCATACGTCGACGAGACTCCACGCACCCGATCCCGCCGCGGACGGCAGCGGCGCGTGGAGGCTGACCGCTGTCATACGTCAGCGAGACTCCACGCACCGGCATCCTGCACTCGGCTGGCCGTGCGCCGGACCGGCCGACCACAGCTCCCGAGTGCACCCGTGCGCTTAGCGGGCGGTCCGCCGGACCGGCCGGCCACAGCTCCCGAGTGCACCGGTGCGCTTACCGGGCGGTGCGCTCGGACCGCCCGGCAACAGCCAGCAAGGAGACCCGTGCGCTTAGCGGGCGGTCCGCAGATACTGCACCACGGTCTCCCCGACCGCGTCCAGCGCCCGCCGGTCGATCTGCTGCATCGAGTCCTGCAGCGAGTGGCCGGCGTAGGACCAGTCGATGAAGTCCACCGCCGGCACGCCGGCACGCAGGAACGGGGTGTGGTCGTCCTGGATCGTGATGTCGGTGCGGTCGGGGAACACGGCGCCGACGCCGACGCGGCGGGCGGCGCGGCGTATGTCGCGCCACATGCCGCGGTCGGAGCTGGCCTCCCGCGGGAGCCGCAGCCCGCGGTTGCCCACGTAGTCCAGCAGCAGCATCTGCCGGGTGCGGCCGCGATGGCGGGCGACGTAGGCGCGTGAGCCGCGCAGGCCCGCGTTGTAGAAGTCGGCCTCGTCCTCGGGCAGGCCGGCATCGGGCTCCTCGCCGTCGAAGAGCACGAAGGTCAGCTCCCGGGCCCCGCGCGGGCGCTTGAGCTTGCGCATCGCGCGGGCCACCTCGATGACGATCGCGCTGCCAGCCGCCCCGTTGTTGGCGCCGACGAAGCCGTCCGGCTTGACGAGGGTGTCGTAGTGCGCGCCGACGACGATCCCCGGACGACGGCCCGGAAGGGTCGCGACGATGTTGCGCAGCCGCTTGCCGCGCCGGGAGTCTGGCAGAGCCTCGAAGCGCGCGGACGGCAGGTAGCGCTTGAGGGTCCGGGCCAGCTTCACGAGCGGCGACGAGCCAGCCGGCCGCTGCCCGGCGTCGACCTGCAGCGCGGTCAGCCGGTAGGCGCGGGTGGCGTCGAAGCGGTTGACCTTCGCCCGCGGCAGGGTCGACGTCAACGTCGCTGCGCCCGCCACCGGGGCGGCCGCCCGCGGCGTGCCGCCCTGCCCGGACACCTCGGGGGCGAAGAGGTCCCCGCCGCGCAAGGCGACCACCGCGAGCACGCCGACGAGAACGAGAGGAGCGGTGAGCGCCAGCGCCACGAGGGTCCGGGACGGACGCCGCCCGGGGCCGGCCGTGTCCGGTGTCGGGTGGGCGGCGGACACCGCGCCGGCCTCAGTCGTTGGCCGTGGCGGCGACGAGGACGTGGGCGAACTTCTCGCGCGCCGCGGCCCGCCGGGTCGGCACGTGCTCGGAGGGGACGCCGTCGACCGGGGCGGTGTAGCCCCGCAGGAACTGACGCGCGACGGACTGGCGGTGCACCTCGTCGGGTCCGTCGTAAAAGCGCGCGCCGCGGGCGAAGCGGTACATGGCCTCCAGCGGCATGTCGGTGGAGTACCCCAGCGACCCGTGGGCCTGCAGGGCGCGGTCCACGACGTCGTGCATGACCCCGGCCCCGAAGAACTTGATCAGCGAGATGTCGGTCCGCGCGGCGCTCGCGCCCTGCGTGTCCATCTTCCAGGCGGCGTGCAGGGTCATCAGGCGGGCGGCCTGCATCTGCGCGGCGGAGTCGGCGATCCAGTTCTGGACCGTCTGCTTGTCGGCGAGCAGGCCCCCGTGCGCGTACCGCGACTGCGCCCGCTCGCACAGCATGTCGAAGGCGCGCGAGCACACCCCGAGCCAGCGCATGCAGTGGTGGATGCGCCCGGGCCCGAGGCGGTGCTGGGCGATGAGGAAGCCCGCACCCTCGTCCCCCAGGCGGCCCGAGACCGGGATGCGGACGTCCTCGTAGCGGATCTCGGCGTGGCCGCCGAGCTTGCCGAAATCCTCCTGCGGGTGCTCCATCGTGGACACGTCCCGCAGGATGTTCACGCCCGGCGTGTCGGCGGGCACGATGAACATCGTGGCGCGCTGGTGCGAGCGCGCGTCCGGGTCGGTGACCGCCATGACGATGAGGAAGTCGGCGATCGACGCGTTGGAGGAGAACCATTTGTGGCCTGTGATGACGTACTCGTCGCCGTCGCGGACCGCACGCGTGGTCAGGAGCGTGGGGTCGCTGCCGGCGGTGTGCGGCTCGGTCATCGAGAACGCGGACTTCAGGTCGCCGGCCAGCAGCGGGTGCAGCCAGCGGTCCTTCTGCTCGTCGGTGCCGGCGAGGGCGAGGATCTCGCTGTTGCCCGAGTCCGGCGCCTGGCAGCCGAAGGCGTTGGGCGCGAACGGCGTGGTCCCTAGGATCTCGTGCATGAGGCCGAGCTTGACCTGGCCGAACCCCTGCCCGCCGAGCTCGGGATCCAGGTGCGCGGCCCACAGGCCCTGCGCTTTGACGCGCTCCTGCAGGGGCGCGTAGATCGCGTCGACCTGCGCCTGGTCCAGATCGCCGTAGACGGTGTCCAACGGCCAGATCTCCTCGCGGACGAACTCGCGCATCCACGCCAGCTGCGTCTCGAACTCCGGGTCGGTGCTGAAGTCCCAGGCCATGCTGCCAGCGTACCCACCGCCCGCCACCCGCGAGGCGGGCCATGATCTGATGTCACACGGGCCAGGCCTCCCGGGTCCACGCCGCATCCCAGAACGCCAGCTCGTGGCGCGAGCAGGTCCGGAAGGCGAAGGCCATGCGCTCGCGGGCGGCGGGCGACGCGTCGGCGCCGAGCGCGTCGACGAGCCCGCGACACCATGTCGCGCCCGCCTGGAAGCCGGGATCCGCGTAGGTGTCGACCCACTGCGCGTAGCGGTCGACTCCGGGCCGGGGCCCGTCGGCCAGGCGCGCCCCGATCTCCGCGTACCCCCACATGCACGGCAGCAGCGCGGCGGCCAGCTCGGCGACGTCCCCGAGGCTGGCGGTGCGCAGCAGGAAGTCGGTGTAGGCCTGGGTGGTCGGTCCGGGGACGGTGGCCTCCAGCGCGTCGGCGTCCAGTCCCACCTCGGCGCAGATCCCACGATGCAGGGACATCTCCTCCCCCAGGATCGTCTGCGTCAGCGCCGCGAAGCGCTCCATCGTCGCCGGGTCCGGCGAGCGGGCTGCGCCGAGCGCCAGCAGCCGTGCGTAGGCGATGAGGAACACGTAGTCCTGGGCCAGGAAGTGGGCGAAGACCGCGTCGGGCAGCGTCCCGTCGGCGATCCCCCGCACGAACGGGTGCGCGTGCTGCGCCTCCCAGATCGCGTCTGAGTCGGCGCGCAGGACCGCACTGAAACGCTCACGCTCATCCACGCCACCGCACCTCCTCCAGGAACCCGAGCAGGCTCGCGTTGACCACGTCCGGGCGCTCCTGTTGGATCCAGTGCCCGCCGCCGTCCACGATCTCGGTGCGCAGGTCGTCGACGAGGCCGTCCATCGCCGCGGCGGGCATGAAGTGGCGTACGGGGTCCCGGGAGCCCTGGACGAACAACGCCGGGACGGTGACTCCAAGCCCGTCCCACTCGCTCATCACACGCTGGTTGCGGTCGAGGTTGCGGTACCAGTTCAGGCCGCCGGTGAACCCGGTCTGCGTGTAGGCGTCGACGGACACGGCCAGCTCCGCCTCGGTCAGGAACGCCGGTCTTGGTGGATGGTCGCCGGTCTGCTGTCCCCACGCGCGCGACCACTGCTTCGTCGTGGTGAAGGTGCGGCGCACATCGTGCGAGAGCATGGCCTCCGCGACGCCGGGCTCCTGGAAGTGGACGATGTAGAAGTCCTCACCCAGGTGCTCGCGCATCGCCGGGACCGGCGGCGCCGGAGCTCGGGGCAGGAACGGCACCGAGAGGCCCGCGACGGCGTGCACCCGCGTGGGGTGCAGCGCCGCCGCCCACCACGCCGGTGGGGCACCCCAGTCGTGCCCGACGAGGACCGCCCGCTCCAGGCGCAGCGCGTCGAGGACCCCGATCGCGTCGCGGACGAGGTGCAGCAGGTCGTACGTCTCGGCGTCCGCCGGGGCCTGCGTGCCGCCCACCCCGCGCAGGTCGGGCGCCAGCACGCGGTACCCGGCGGCGGCGAGGGCGGCCATCTGGTGGCGCCAGGAGAACCACAGCTCCGGGAAGCCGTGCAGCAGCAGGACCGGTGGCCCGTCGACGGGGCCGGCCGACGCCACGTGCACGTCGATGCCCCCGGCGTGGAGCGTGTCGTGCTCCACCCCCTCCATCGCGGGCCAGGCGTCCTGCGGCACCGACGGCACGTCAGTCCTCGGCGAGCACGATCAGGCGGTCCTGCGCCTGCGTGGCGTAGCGGGTGGACTTGCGGGGGTGGACCTGCAGGCCCAGGTAGCCGAGCAGCGCCGACGGGCCCCGCGCCATGGACGGTTCGAAGGCGTAGCGCAGGCGCTGGGGGCGGGCGGCGTTCATGGGAGGCCGGGACCCTACGCGATCTTGGCGGATGGTCGGCCGGATTTCGACCGAAGACCCGCGGAGCTAGCCTGCGCGGATGCCCCAGCAGCACCTGGACCGGCTGACCGCCGTCGACGCCTCGTTCCTGCATCGCGAGCGCGCCGGCGCCCACATGCACGTCGGGGCGCTGCTGGTCTTCGACGGGCCCCCGCCGCCGTTCGCGCAGGTCCAGGAGGCGATCCGCGAACGCCTGCACCTGGTGCCGCGCTACCGCCAGCGCCTGGAGGTCCCGCGCCTGCAGAGCGGCCGGCCCCTGTGGGTCGACGCGCCGGGCTTCGACCTCGACGACCACCTCCTGCAGACCGCCGTTCCCGCTCCCGGCGGCCCGGACGCCCTGTCGCGGATGACCGCACAGATCTTCGGCCGGCCGCTGGATCGGCGCCGCCCGCTGTGGGAGATGTGGATCGTGGAGGGTCTCGCGGAGGGCCGGTTCGCGCTGGTGTCCAAGACCCACCACGCACTCATCGACGGCGTCAGCGGCATGGACCTGGCCGCGACGCTGCTGGACCTCACCCCCGACCCCGAGCCGGTCGAGCATCCCGACGCGCCGTGGCGTCCCCGGCCGCGCCCGTCCGGCGCCGAAGTGCTGGCGACCGGTGCCCGGGACGGCCTCCGCGCGCTGATGGGGACCGCGACGCGAGCGGCCACCGCGGCGGCCCGTCCGGCGGACGTGGCCGCCGATGTCCGTGCCGGCCTGGAGGGCGTCGGGGAGGTGGCGTGGGCCGGCCTGAACCCGGCGCCCGCCACGCCGCTGAACGTCCCGATCGGGCCGGACCGCAGGTTCGCGGTCGTCCGGGAGCCCCTGGCCGACGTCAAGCTCGTCAAGGACACCTTCGGCGGGACCGTCAACGACGTCGTGCTCAGCGTCGTGACCGGCGCGCTGCGCGCCTGGCTGCAGACGCGGGCGGTGGCCACCGACGGCCTGCAGCTCCGCGCGCTCGTACCGGTCTCCACCCGCGTCGCGGGGGAGCACGGACACCTGGGCAACCGGATCACCGCGATCCGGGGCCCGCTCCCCGTCCACGTGGCCGACCCGGTGACCCGTCTGGGCACCGTGCGTGCGGCGATGGACGGCATCAAGGAGTCCCGACAGGCCCTCGGCGCCGAACTCATCTCCTCGGCGCAGGCGTTCGCGCCGCCCACGCTGCTGGCCCAGGCCTCGCGGCTGAACTTCTCCACGCGCCTGTTCAACCTCATCGTGACCAACGTGCCCGGGCCGCAGTTCCCGCTGTATCTGCTGGGCCGCCGCCTACGGGACCTGCAGCCGGTGGCCTTCCTCCCCGAGGACCACGCCCTGGCCGTGGCGATCATGTCCTACGACGGAGCGCTGACCTTCGGGCTGCTGGCCGACCACGGGGCGCTGGGGCCCGCCGACATCGACGTCCTGACCGGTGCGCTGGCCGCCTCGACGGCCGAGCTCGTCGCCGCCGCCAAGCGCGTCTGACGCCCGTCGGCGACGAGACCGCCCCGCCTGCTCAGCGGATGCCGCCGCGGACCGTCGTGTCGCTCTTGGTCGGTGCCGCCTCGCGGTTGCCGGCCTCGTCGACCGCGCGGGTCCAGAAGCGGTAGCGCGAGCCGCGGCGGACCGGGACACGCACCTTGGACTTCGTCGTGGTCAGGAGGCGGCGGGCCTTGCCTCCGTTGGCCACGCGGTAGAGCTCGACCTTCCTGACCCCCGAGGCCTTCAGGCCGGGGGGCGCCTTGTCGGAGCTGCGGATGTTCAGCTGCACCGACCGGCCGCGGACCACCCGGGCCGTCGTCCGGACCGAGGACGTCGGCGCGCGCCGGTCCACGCCGCGGGCGGCGGCCCCGGCGAGCCCTCCGTTGAGGATGCCCCAGCCCAGGTCGGCGGTGAAGCCCGTACCCGCGGGACGCGTGGCGGTCTGCTTGAGGATGCGGATCACCTCGGGGGCGCTGAGATCGGGGTTGAGGTCCTTGATGAGCGCGGCGACGGCGGCGACCATCGGCGCGGCCATCGAGGTACCCTGCAGATACGCGTAGCGGTTGTCGCCGTTGAACGTGGCGCGGCAGCCGCAGCCCGGTCCGAACAGACTGGCCTGCTCGAGGTCCGTGGCGTTGCCGGGGAAGGCGCCGAAGATGCCCGGCGGGCCCACGCGCTGATCGAATGAGCCGTAGGCGGCCATCGAGATCTGGCTGCCCAGGCCGGCGAACGGCGCGCGGCGCCCGGAGAACTCCGCGGCGGTGATCGACAGGCCCTTGCCCTGGGTGATGTCCGACCCGGTGCCGGTCGGCTGCAGCACGTTGGAGGGGTCGCCCTGCTCTTGGGTGGGCTCGTCGGCGGCCGCGGCGACGAGGATGACGCCGTTGCTCACCGCGTAGTCGATGGCGCGCACGATCGGCGTCGCGGCAGGCTGGCTGCCGTCGGTGCCGAAGCTCATGTTGATGGCGTCCGCGCCGCCGTCGACGGCCTGAACGATCGAGGTGGCGACGCTGGAGTCCGACAGGTCGGACTTGACGATCAGCAGGCGGCAGTCCCGGCCCGCCCCGACCAGGCCGATGCCGTTGTCGCCGGCGGCGCAGGCCAGCGAGGCGACGTTCGTGCCGTGCCCGACCTCGTCGGTCGTCGCCGGCCCGGCGCCCCGGGTCGCGTCGTTGTCGATCGACGCGGAGATCTGCGGCCCAAGGTCCGGGTGCCCGCCGTCGATGCCGGTGTCGATCACGGCGACGGTCGCCTTCGAGCCACGGGTGATGTCCCACAGCGCCGGGAGGTTCTGGCGCTGGGCCCACCACTCCAGCGTCGTGCCGGCGGGCGTGCCCGGCGCGGTCTCCGGGGTGCTCAGCGCCGGGTCGTTGGGGACGTCGCGCAGCGTGAAGCGGCGCTCGACCTCGACCTTCGCGACGCCCGGCAGCGCCCGCAGGGCCGTCGCGGTCGCCTCGGCTCCCGCGCCGGCGGGCGGACGCACGGTCATCAGGTCGATCTGCGGTACGACGGCGCCGGTGTCGGCGCCGGTGCGGATGACCGCGGCACGGACTGCGCGCGTTGTGGCGCCCGCGTCGAGGGTGACCAGCAGGCGGCCGGTGGTGCCGCCTTCGGGGCGCGCAGCGGTGGCCCGTCCCCCGGCGGCCGCGACCATCGCGGGGGTGAGGGCGGCGGCGGCAGCCGCCGCCGCGAGGGGCGGGGCGAGACGTCGGGTCATGGAGAGGCGAACCAGCGTTCAGTAGCCGAGCGCGAACGTGGCGTCCTCGCTCATGCGGTCGG
>JBBSUL010000089.1:0-14834 GCA_038234375.1 Solirubrobacterales bacterium
CTACCTTCCCGAGCTGCAGAAGGGCTCGTCGATCATGCCCGGCAAGGTCAACCCGGTGCTGCCCGAGGTCGTCCTGCAGGTGTCCGCCCAGGTCATCGGCAACGACACGGCGATCACCATCGGCGGCATGCAGGGCCAGTTCGAGCTGAACGTGCGGATCCCGCTCATCGCCCGCAACCTGCTGCAGTCGATCCATCTGCTGTCCACGACGTGCACGGCCTTCGCCTCCAAGTGCGTGGACGGCATCACCGTCAACAAGGCGGGCACGGACGCCTCGGCCGGCAACACGCTGGCCGTCGCCACCGCCCTGAACGGCGCGATCGGCTACGACAAGGCGGCCAAGCTCGTCAAGGCCGCCGCCGACTCCGGCCGCCCGCTGCGCGACGTCGCGCTCGAGCAGGGCGTCGATGCCGACCTGTACGACGAGACGATCGACCTGCGCAGGATCGCCGCCGGCAACCGGCCGATCGCCGGCTGACGAGAGCTCCGGCCGAACTACTTGCCTGCTAAAGCGTCCCGGACGACCTTCAGCGAGGGCTTGGGGCGCCCGCCGTAGGTGTAGAGGCCCTTCTGGTTCAGGCCGCGGACGATCTTGATGTTGGGGACCTGCCGGCGGATCGACCCGCCGTAGAAGGTGGGGGTCACCGCGAAGTCGCGCAGGTTCCACACGAGCATGCCGCTGACGCCCGGGGTCGACCTGTAGATCTGGATGTGCTGACGCAGCAGCGCCGACTGGAAGGCGTAGCCGCCCGGGTCCGAGGAGCGGTTCAGGCCGTTCGCCTCGGCCCCGAACTCGGTGACGACGAGGACCTTGCCGCGGAAGATCCGCTTGAACTTGGCGATGTGATCACGGATCGCCCGGCCGACGGACGCGCGCGAGTCCAGGGTGCGCTCGTACCAGCCGATGTAGTTCGTGTCGCCGATCGCGTCGATGTTGCGGTACATCAGCCCCATCTCGGACGGGGGGTGGATGCCCCACACGTCGAGGCCGACGAGCCGGCCGGGGTCGCGGCGCTTGAGCTCGCGCGCCATCGAGTCGATGTACTCGGCCTGGCCCCCGCTGTGGCCGTTGGCGGCGACCTCATTGGCCAGGTTCCACACGATCAGCGACGGGTGCGCCTGCAGCTGGAAGTACGTCGTGCGGACGCGGTCCTTGGCCTGCTTGACGAGCGCGGGGGTCTTCGACGTCCACGCGCCGGGCGCGTCGACCGGGCCGACGCCCAGCCAGAGCATGATGCCGGCGGCGTCCAGGCGCTCCATCAGGGCGGGATTCAGCGGGTGCTGCGCGCGGGTCGCGTTGGCCCCGAGGGCCTTGAGCTCCCGGATGATCTCGTCCATGTCCGCGGAGGTGAGGGCGTCACCGCGATTCAGCGCGTCCTCGTGGATCGACGCTCCTCTGAGGACGATGCGCTTGCCGTTGATGAGGATCCGCGTGCCCGACTTGCGGACCTCGCGCAGGCCCGTCTTCAGCGTGTAGCCGGCCTCGTTGCCCGACTGCAGCTGCACGTCGTACAGGTTCGGACTGCCCGGCTCCCACAGCTTGGGCTTGGCCAGGGTGACCGACGTCTTCAGGACCCGCGTCGCGCCCCGCGGGATGACCATCGTGGGGAACTTCAGCGTGTGCTTGTCGTCGCCGCCCGACAGCGTCCCGGTGACCGGCACCCGCCGCTCCGGCCCGCGGTTGGTGGCGTGCACGGTGATGTCGACCCGAGCGCTGCGGTCCGGCCCGACGCGGGTGCGCACCGTCGGTGACGTCAGGTCGCTGTCGCCGAGCTTGCGGATCGTGACCTCGCGATTGATCCCGCCAAAGTTGAACCACGTCCGGTGCCAGGCCGTTCGCTTCATCTCGTACGGGTTGCGGTAGTTGGCGCGGACGACGAGCGTGTGCCGGGTGCCGGGCTTCAGCTTCGCGCGGCCCTCGAACGGCAGGTACAGCCCGACGTGGGTCGCGACCCGCCTGCCGTCGACCCAGACGACGGCCTTGTGGTTGACGGACTCCATCCGGATGGCGTAGCTACCGTCCTCGGGCACCGTGAACGAGGTGCGGTACCAGGCGATCGTGCCGAAAAAGGAGGCCTTCTGCTTGGGCCCGACGACGCGCTTGGCGTTCGCGGCGTTAGGCACGGCGACGATCGACCCGTCGAAGCCGCCGTTGGGCCAGCCGAGCTTCACGCCGCGGCCGGCCGCGTCGCTGCGCAGGATCCACGGGCCGTTGAGCGCGACCCGCCCGGTCGGCCCGTCGCGGATCATCGGCACCAGCGGATTCGGGCTCGCCGAGGCGCGTGCACGCGCGCGGTCCACGCTGCCCTGCGGCAGGGCGGCGACCACCACCGCGACGGTGGCACCGGCCACCACCAGCGCTTTTCCCCCAGCGAGCATCAGCGACGGAGGGTAGCGACGCCGCGCACCCGACGGCGCCACCGCGCAGGCCGTCAGGCGCCGACGGCCATCGCCAGGTACTTCGTCTCCAGGTATTCCTCGATGCCCTCGGGCCCGCCCTCACGGCCGAAGCCCGACTGCTTGACGCCGCCAAATGGCGCACCGGCGTTCGAGACCATGCCCTGATTGAGCCCGACCATGCCGCACTCCAGTCGCTCGCCGACCCGGAAGGCCCGGTCCAGGTCGCGGGTGTAGAGGTAGGAAACGAGGCCGAACTCGGTGTCGTTGGCCTTCGTGATCGCCTCGTCCTCGTCGGTGAAGACGTTGACCGGAGCGACCGGGCCGAAGATCTCCTCCTTGAGCATCCGGGCGTCGTCGGGCACGTCGGCCAGGACCGTCGGCGGGTAGAAGTGGCCGGCCCCGCCGCCCGGCTCGCCGCCGCAGAGCACGCGCGCGCCCTTGTCGACGGCATCCTGCACGAGCTCGTGGACCTTGTCGACGGCGTCGGCGTTGATGAGCGGTCCGACCTCGACGCCGTCCTCGGTGCCGCGCCCGACGGTCATGGCGCCCATGCGCTCGGCGAGCTTGTCCGTGAACTCCCCGGCGACCGCCTCGTGCACGTGGAAGCGGTTGGCCGAGGTGCACGCTTCGCCCATGTTGCGCATCTTGGCGACCATCGCCCCGTCGACGGCGGCGTCGAGGTCGGCGTCCTCGAACACGATGAACGGCGCGTTGCCGCCGAGCTCCATCGAGACCTTGAGCACGCGATCAGCGGACTGCTTGATGAGCGAGCGCCCCACCTCGGTGGAGCCCGTGAACGAGAGCTTGCGTGTGCGCGGGTCGTCGATGAGCGGCGCCATCGTGTCGCCCGACTTCACGGCGGTGATCACGTTCACCACGCCGCCCGGCAGGCCGGCCTCCTCAAGGATCTGCGCCAGCGCGAGCATGCACAGCGGCGTCTGCTTGGCGGGCTTGACGACCATCGTGCAGCCGGCGGCGATCGCCGGGCCGATCTTGCGCGTGCCCATGGCCAGCGGGAAGTTCCATGGGGTGATGAACAGACACGGGCCGATCGGCTGCTTCATCGTCAGGACGCGGCCCTGCCCGTTCTCGTTCACGGCGAAGCGGCCGTCGATGCGGACGGCCTCCTCGGCGTACCAGCGCAGGAAGTTGTTCGCGTAGGCGATCTCGGCCTTGGACTCGGCGATCGGTTTGCCCATCTCCAGCGTCATGAGCAGCGCCAGGTCGTCGGTCCGGTCGGAGATCAGCTCGTAGGCGGCGCGCAGCACCTCCCCCCGCTCGCGCGGAGCGGTCGCGCGCCAGGCGTCGGCAGCGTGGACGGCGGCGTCCAGGGCGCTGACGGCGTCCTGGACGGTCGCGTCGGCGACGTCGCACAGCGTCTCGCCGGTGGACGGATCCAACACGGCGAGGGTGCCCCCGCCCGTGGCCGGCCGCCACTTCCCTCCGATGTAGAGGTCGTGCGGGACGCCCTCCAGGACGGTGGTCTCGCGGGCGGGGCGGGTGCTGGTGGCCATGTTCTGAGCATAGACCGGGACGTCCGTCCGCAAACCGCGCATCGGTGACCGCTCTGTGCGAGGGTCTCGGTGGTTGTGGGAGGCATGTCCCGTCCTGTTCTGCGCAGCACCGCCGCGCTCTTGGTGGCCGGCACCGCCGGCGCCCTGGCCTGCGTGCCCGCCGGGGCCGCCAGCACCCTGACCGTAAAGGGCCGCGGCTTCGGCCACGGCGTCGGCATGAGCCAATACGGCGCGTACGGCTACGCCAAGCGCGGTCGCTCGTACACCCAGATCCTGGGTCACTACTACCAGGGGACCAAGCTTGCCCGGCTGTCGAGCACCCCGGACGTGGGCGTGCTGCTGAGCACCGGTCGCACCAAGGTGTACATCACGCAGGCCACGCGGGCGGGGAGCAAGAAGCTGAGCTCCCGGCAGATCTACAACGCGAGGACGAACGGGACCGGCGGAGTGATCCTGCGCCTGGGCAACAAGACGGTGACCAAGTCTTCTGGGGCCATGCGCTTGACCGGCAGCGGCGACCCGGTGATGCTGCGTGGCTCCTCGCAGACCGGAGTGCGCAACGGCGAGTACCGCGGCTCGCTGGAGGTCCGGCCCAACGCGTTGGGCCGCCTGAACGTCACCAACACCCTGGACATGGAGGACTACGTCCGGGGTGTCGTGTCGGCGGAGAGCCCGTCCTCCTGGCCGGCCCACGCCCTCCGCGCGCAGGCTGTCGCCGCTCGCACCTACGCGCTAACCACGAACGCCGGCGGTCTTGGCGACGGCTTCACGCAGTACGCGGACACCCGTTCGCAGGTCTACCGTGGCGTCGCGGCCGAGACCGCGAGCACCGACGACGCGATCCGGGTCACGAGCGGGCAGGTGGTCACCTACAAGGGCGACCCGATCACCACCTTCTTCTTCTCGACCTCTGGCGGGCGGACCGAGAACGTCGAGAACTCCTTCCTCGGCGCCGACCCCAAGCCGTACCTGCGCTCGGTCCGGGATCCCTACGACAAGGAGTCCCCCAAGCACACGTGGACCCTGCGCTTCCGCGCCAGCGACGCGCAGACGAAGCTCGGCTCCCTGCTGAAGGGGTCGCTGAAGGGGATCGTCGTGGACAAGCGCGGCAAGTCCCCGCGGGTCATCCGGGCACGGATCGTGGGCACCCGGGGCACGACGACGGTCAGCGGCCCGACGCTGCGGGCCAAGCTCGGGCTGTACGACACCTGGGCTTCCTTCCAGACGGTGTCCACCCGGGTCGCCCGGGTCGCCCGCCCGCGGGCGGTGCCCCGGGCCGGGGAGACCCTCGGGATCGATCCGGACGCGACGCGGTCCGTGTCGCGGCTGGAGGGCGCCCTGTCCGGTGTGGACCACGCGATCTGGCTGCGCGTGCAGCGCGGGCGCGGCGGCGGGCGCTGGCAGACGATCGCCGAGGTCCAGACCGCACGCGACGGCGCCTACGCGGCGACCGTCCCGGGTCCGGGCGTGTACCGCGTGCGCACGAAGACCCTCCTCGGACCCAACGTGCGGGTCAGGCCGTAAGGCACTCGCCTGGCGGCTCGGCCTACGGGCTGACCCGCGACCGCGCACCCGTGTCAGCCGGCATAGACCCGCACGAGCGACTCGGCGACGCAGGCGGGCTTCTCGCCGCCCTCGATCTCGAAGGTCTGGGTGACGCGCAGCTGCACGCCGCCGGCGACGTCGGTGACCTGGGCCAGGCGGGCGCTCATGCGCAGCTTCGCGTCCACGGGGACCGGGGCGGGGAAGCGCACCTTCTCGTAGCCGTAGTTCAAGGCGAAGGCGACGTTGGTCATCGTCCAGATCTCCGCGCTGAACACCGGGCCGAGCGAGAGGGTGAGCAGGCCGTGGGCGATGGTGCCGCCGAACGGCGTCTCCCTGGCCTTCTCGGGGTCGACGTGGATGAACTGGTGGTCCCCGGTGGCGTCGGCAAACGCGTCGATCGTCGCCTGGTCGATCGCCCGGTACTCCGAGGTTCCGAGCTCCTCGCCCTCGCGGGTCCGGAGCTCGTCGATGCCGTTGATGGTGAGCATGCGCCGATCCTACGCGGACGCCGGAGTGAACGGCCTGAGTCCGGAACATCGTGTGCCGACCGGGGAGCGTCCGCCCATGACCGTTCGCGTCAACGTGACCGAGGCCGCCGACGACCTCAGTGGCCTTATCGACTGCGCTCTCGCCGGCGAGGCGGTGGTCATCGAGCGTTCCGGGGAGCCCGTGGTTGGGCTCGTTCCGATCCGCCGCGCTTCGGTCGACCGCAGCGCCAGCCGCGGTGCCTGGCGCGGCCGGGTCCGTATCGCCGAAGACTTCGACAGTGGCCGGACGATCTGCGGGCGGCCTTCGGCGTCGACGACGCCGCCTGAACGCCCTCCGTCACCGCCCGAGCAAACCCGGTGGCGCACGTACCGCGGGGCGGGGCCGCAAAACGTGCGAGGCCGCGACCCGGCCGCTGCCCGGGACCGTTGACGTCCGCACCTTTCCCGCGTCCCCGGCCGCGAACGTACGGAGCCGCGACAGGCCGGTACCGCGATCCTCCGGTCAGACCGCGGCCGACGCCGACGGGCGCCCGTCCCGCCACGTGGCCTCCTCGTCGCCCAGCGGCGTGCGTGAGCCATCCTCGCCGAACAGCGACTCGCGCATGAGCGCGTTCCAGTCAGCCCCGGCGCGCAACTCGCCCAGGACGGCGAACAGCAGGCCCTCCATGCGGCGGATGAGCAGCGCCTCGGGCGGCACGGTCTGGCGGCGCATGAGGTCGAAGGAGGGCGAGCGCGGGGAGCCCGCGACCTCCATGACCCGGCGCACGACGTCGGGGGTGAGGCGGAGGAAGCCCGGGTTCAGATACCACGAGCCCGCGTCGCGCAGCTGCGTGTGGACGGCGTCCACCGGGAAGGACTCGGGGTCCGGGAGGTAGCCGAGCACGCCGAGCTGCCGATGGACGGTCTGGGCGTCCTCCTCGAACAGAGCGCGACCGATCAGGCGCTCACCCTCCATGTACTCCGGCGGGACCTTGCGCATGAGCCCGAAGTCCAGGAAGCACACCTTCCCGTCGTCGGTGAAGATCACGTTTCCCGGGTGCGGATCTCCGCAGGCCAGGTGCTCGCGCTCCAGCAGGCCGAAGTAGAAGCGGAAGAGGATCTCGCCGTACCGGTCGCGCTCGTCGTCATCCCGCGCCGCCACGTCCGCGAAGCCCACGCCGTCCACGAACTCGGTGACCAGCACCCGCCGCGTCGACATGGCGGTGTCGACGTCGGGCACCACGACGAACGGGTGCCCGCGGAAGGCCCGCGCGACCTGCCGCTGATGCTGGGCCTCGATCTCGTAGTCCAGCTCCTCGCCGATGCGGTCCTTCAGCTCGCCGGCGATCGCCTTGACGTCCAGACCCGGCGCCAGGCGCTTGACGAGCGGGAAGAGCATGTTCGCGTTGCGCAGGTCGGTCTCGACGGCCTCGGCGACCCCGGGATACTGGACCTTCACCGCGACCTCGCGACCGTCCTGCGTGGTGGCGCGGTACACCTGCCCGATCGAGGCGGACGCGACGGGCGTCTCGTGGAAGGCGCGGAAGTGCTCGGTGATCGGCCCGCCGAGGTCGGCCTCCAGCACCTTGCGCATCTTCGGGAAGTCGACCTGCGGGGCGCTGTCGCGCAGCTCGGCGAGCTTGGCCTTGAAGTTGTCGCGCTCGTCCTCGGGCACGAGCTCGAAGTCGATCGTCGACAGGACCTGCCCGATCTTCATCGCCGCGCCCTTCATCTGGCCGAGCTGGGCGACGAGCTCGTTGGCGGTCTCCATCGCCCGCTCGCCGCTCTTGGCGTCCGCCTGGTCGTCACTGCGGAAGCGGTTGGCGGCGTTCGTGCCCACCCAGCGGGCGCTCTGGCCGGCGACGAGGCCGCCGAACTTCGCGGTGCGGCCGATGCGGGACGTGGGGATACGGGGGCTCATGGTCTGCTCGGGATACGGGCGAAGGCGCTTCCAGGATGGCAGAGTGCCCGTCGATGCCCGCCACGAACACCGCCCCCCTGCTCGTCGTCGACACGCCCTCGCTGCTCTACCGGGCGTTCTTCGCGCTGCCCTCGTCGATCACCGGGATGGACGGGCGCCCGGTCAACGCGCTGCTGGGCTGCGCCAACCTCGTCCTGCAGGCCGTCGAGACCCACGCCCCGCGAGCCATCGTCCTGTGCAACGGGGCCGAGGCCGCCCACTACCGGACCGCCGCCTACCCGGCCTACCACGCCGCCCGCGAGCCGATGCCCGAGAAGCTCGTGTGGCAGTGGGAGGCCGCGCCGGCCTTCTTCGCCGCGTTCGGCTGGGCGCACGCGGTCACCGAGGGTCTGGAGGCCGACGACCTGCTCGGCGCCTACGCGGCGGCCGAGACGGCTGCCGGGGGGACGGCGCTGCTGTTCACGGGGGACCGGGACATGTTCCAGTGCGTGACCGAGGACGTCCGGGTCCTGTACCCGGGCGCCAAGGGCGGTCCCACGGTGGTCGACGTCGCCGGGGTCCGGCACCGTTACGGGATCGAGCCGGCCCAGGTGCCCGATTTCATCGCGCTGCGCGGCGACCCGTCCGACGGCCTACCCGGGGCTCGGGGCATCGGCGAGAAGACGGCGGCTGCGCTGCTCGGGCACTTCGGGACCCTGGAAGCGCTCCTGACCGCGGCGGCGGACGACGGGGACCTCGCCGGCCCGCTCAAGGCCAAGGCGCGGGGGACGCTGCGCGACCAGGCCGACGAGCTGCGTGCCTTTCTGCGGATCGCCACTCTGCAGGACGTCGATGTCATCCGCCCGGACGACCGTCCCACCGATCGGGCCGGTGCGGCCACCGCCGCCCGTGAGCACGGCATGCGCCGGCTGTCCGAGCGCCTGTCCGCCGAGCCCGCCTGAGGCGGGCCCTGTCCGCACATCACGGTTCCGGGTGACCGGGCTCACGGGTGTCGCTGCCGGACTCGATCTGCGTCATCATGGGGGCCACCTGTGCTCCGCCGCTGCCCCGCGACGATACTGGCGGCCGTCCTGGCCGCCGTCTGCCTGACCCCCTCAGCGGCGCCCGCCGCCGCCGCCGGGGTCCCGGCCGACCTGCCGTTGACCACGGGCTGGCAGACGCTCGCCGACCCAGGGGTCACAGGCGTCAAGCGTGGGTTGTGGCGCCCGGACAACCGGGCGGACTGGCAGCCGGGGACGGTCCCCTCGGTCCTCAGCGACGTCACCTCCGAGAAGCTCTACGCGGGCACCGTCGGCTGGTACCGCGTGGCCTTCGACGCCCCGGAGCGCACGCCCGCCTTCACGCTCACCGCACACTTCGAGCAGGTCCGGCGCACGGCCGACGTGTGGCTGAACGGCGTCAAGATCGGCCACCACGAGGACCCGTACGTGCCCTTCGACGTCGGCCTGGAGCGCGCGCTGCGCCCGGGGCAGCGCAACGTGCTCGTGGTCCGCGCGGACAGCCGCAAGGATCGCGATCCCCGCGAGGGATGGTGGAACTGGGGCGGGATCACCCGGCCGGTGACGCTCATTCCGCAGGGCGCGCTGCTGCTCCGCGACCCCGGTGTCCTCAGCGACGTGCGCTGTCCGTCCGGGGGCGCGACGTCCGACTGCACCCGGCGGGTCATCTTCGACGCCGTCCTGGAGAACCGCAGCTCCCGCACGATCGCCGGAGGCCACGTGAACGTCCAGGTCGCCGGCGCGCGGATGACCGTCCCGGCGCGCACCCTGGCCCCGGGCGAGCGCACCCACCTGCGGCGCACCCTGACCGTGCCCGACGCCGGGCTGTGGTCGCCGGAGGCCCCCACGCTCCACGCCGTGAAGGTCACGACCCTCGCCGGCAAGCGGGTGACGCAGGTCGACCGCTGGCGCACCGGCCTGCGCCAGGTCGCCGTGCGCGACGGGATGCTGACCCTCAACGGGCGACAGCTGAACCTCCACGGCGCCTCGATCCAGGAGGACGTCCCCGGCAAGGGCCCGGCGCTGGACGACAAGGACATCGCGAAGATCGTCGCCGATCTCAAGAGCGTCGGCGCGAACGTCACGCGCGCCCACTACCTGCTGAACCCGAAGCTGCTCGACGCCCTGGACGCGGCGGGGATCATGGTCTGGAACCAGGCCCCGATCTACCACCGCGACGTCCTGTTGAAGACGCGCGCCCAGCGGGACGAGGCGCTGGCCACGCTCCGTGGCACCGTCCTGAACGCGCGCAACCACCCGTCCGTCATCACCCACTCGGTGGCGAACGAGCTCAGCGCCGTCCCGGACACCGTGCCGGGCACGCGCGCGTACCTGGACGCCGCGCGGACCGTGGCCGGTGAGGCCGACCCGACGATCCCCATCAGCGTGGACCTGCTCAGCTACCCGGGCTACGGACACCAGAAGACGTTCGACCAGTACGACCTGCTCGGCATCAACTCCTACTTCGGCTGGTACCGGGGCAAGAAGGATCATTCGACCGCGGACCTCGCGGACCTGGGGCCGTTCCTGGACCGGATGCGTCGGTTGTACCCGACCCAGGCCCTGGTGGTCACCGAGTTCGGTGCCGAGTCGACGTTCTCAGGGCCGGCCGACGAGAAGGAGACCTACGCCTTCCAGGAGCAGTACCTGAAGGGCGTGATGGACATCGTCGCTCAGCGGCCGTTCGTCGGCGGCTCGATCTACTGGACGTTGCGCGAGTTCGCGGTCAAGCCCGACTGGGACGGTGGGGCCAACCGCGATGTGGCGCGCAACGCGATCCACCACAAGGGCCTCATCACGTACGCAGGCCAGAAGAAACCCGCGTTTCAGACGGCGGAGCGGGCGTTCTCGGACCTCTCGCTGTACCGGAGCGTCAGCCCGGCCGCCGCGGCCGGGGTCCCCGGGGCCGGCCGCGGGCCCGGCGGGCTCGGCGCGATCCTCGCTGTCCTCATCTGCGCACTCGTCGTCCTCCTGCTGGCGGTGGACGGCTGGGCCATCCTCGGGATCCTCCGGGGCGATCACCGGGACCCGCGCCGGGCCGGATCGCCGCGCCGGCCGGCGCACGGCGGCCCCGGTGACGGCGGCGGCCCGCAGGCCGCGGGCGCGCGCGCCTCCTGAGCGATGGCGGGCACGGACGACCGCGACATCGCCGGCCCTTCGTCCCAGGGCGATCCCGGGCCGGGAGTGGACCCCGGTGCGCTGGGGGCGTGCCTGGCGACACTGGCCGCGGTCCAGGCGCTCCCGGTCGACCACCCCGACGCCGTCACGGTGCGCCGGGCCACGGCGTCCCTGTTCAAGACCGTGAAGGAGCGTCGCCGGGCCGAGCGCCGGGCGGCCGTCGCGGCCGCGGACGCCGCGATCCTGGCCGCCACGGCGACGGCCGCGCCCGGCCGGCTGGACGACGAGACGGCCGGGCTGCCGCTGGTGTCGTCCGCGGCCGGGGCGAGCGCGGGCACGCTGCAGCGGGCGCGGCCGTGCTACGTGTGCAAGGCGCTGTACGTGCAGGTGGACGCCTTCTACCACCAGCTGTGCCCGGCCTGCGCGCAAGGCCATCACGCCCGGCGCGGCGCTCGATGCGACCTGACGGGCCGACGGGCACTGCTGACCGGGGGCCGGGCGAAGATCGGCATGTACATCGCCCTGCGCCTGCTGCGCGACGGTGCGCACACGACGATCACGACGCGCTTTCCCGCCGACGCCGCTCGACGGTTTGCCGCGATGGACGATGCCGAGGACTGGCTGGACCGCCTGCGGATCGTCGGGCTGGACCTGCGCGACCCCGCCCAGGTCGTGGCGCTGGCGGAATCGGTCGCCGCGCGCGGGCCGCTGGACATCCTCATCAACAACGCCGCGCAGACGGTGCGACGCTCACCGGACGCCTACGCCCTGCTGACCGCGGGCGAGCGCGGCGGCGACGACGCGCTGCCCGCAGGCCAGCGGCCGGACGTCCTCGTGCTCGGGGAGGCGCCCGCCGCACACCCGGCGTCGCTACCCGCGTCGCTCACCGCGTCCGCGGCGTTGGAGCCGGAGGAGGCCTCGTTCCTGGCGCTGACCGCGCGGTCGGCCGACCCCGTCCTCGCCGGCCCCGGTCGGGCCATCGACGCCGGCGGCCTCGTCCCCGACGAGGTGATGGGCAACTCGTGGACGCAGCGGGTGGAGGAGGTCGACCCCGTCGAGCTGCTGGAGGTGCAGCTGTGCAACATGACGGCGCCCTTCCTGCTCGTCAGTCGTCTGCGGCCAGCGCTCGCCGCGTCGTCCGCGCGACGCACGTACGTGGTCAACGTGTCGGCGATGGAGGGCCAGTTCGGCCGCGGCTACAAGGGTCCCGGGCACCCGCACACGAACATGGCCAAGGCGGCGCTGAACATGCTCACGCGGACCAGCGCCCAGGAGATGCTCGCGACCGACGGGATTCTCATGACCAGCGTCGACACGGGCTGGATCACCGACGAGCGCCCGCACGCCACGAAGGTGCGCCTGGCCGACGCGGGCTTCCACGCACCACTGGACCTCGTCGACGGCGCCGCGCGCGTGTACGACCCGATCGTCCGCGGAGAGGCGGGCCAGGACCTGCACGGCGTGTTCCTCAAGGACTACGAGGTCTGCGCCTGGTAGCGGTGGTGGTGGAAGCCGGCGCGGGCGGGAGTGGGAGTGGGGGATGAACCCGGCGTGGTCGGTCGCGCCGGGCCAGCGTTCTCGCGGCCCGTAAGGTGAACCGTCATTCCGCTCGGATAGTCCTAGCCGAGTGACGGCTCAGCGGTACCGGCTGGCCCCGCGGAAGGTGAACCGTCATTCCGCTCGGATAGCCCGAGTCAAGTGACGGCTCACCGCCGCGCCCCGCCGGGCGCAGGCTCCGGGGACACCGCGAGCCCTGGGTGATGGCGCCCTGCGCCATCACCCGACCGTAAATCGCCCCTGGGCGATTTACGGCGTGAACTTGACCGTGATGACGTCCCCGTCGCGCATGACGTAGTCGCGGCCCTCCAGGCGCAGCGTGCCCCTCTCGCGGGCCGCAGCGTAGCTCCCGGCGTCCAGCAGGGCGTCCCACGGGATGACCTCGGCGCGCACGAAGCCGCGCTGGATGTCGGAGTGGATCTGGCCGGCGGCGTGCCAGGCGGTGAGACCGTCACGCAGATGCCAGGACTGCGCGCGCTTGCCCTGCCCGATGGTGAAGAACGCGTTCAGGTTCAGGAGCGCGAAGGCGCCGCGGACGACGCGCGACAACCCGGACTCCGAGACGCCGAGCTCCTCACGCATCGTCACCGCCTCGTCGTCGTCGAGCTCGGACAACTCGGCCTCCAGGCGGCTGGACACCGCCACCGCGACCGCCTCGTTGGCGGCGGCGTGCGCGGCGACCACCTCGGGCACCCCGTCGTCGCCCTCGTCGACGTTGGCCACGAAGAGCACGGGCTTGGCGGTGAGCAGCGCGACAGACTGCCCACGGTCCACCGCGTCGGGCATCGGCAGCGTCCGCGCGAGCTTGCCGGCGAGCAGCAGCGCGGTGATCTCCTGGAGCCACGCCTGCTCGGCCACGGCGGCCTTCTCGCCGCCGCGGGCCTCGCGCACGACCTTCGCCAGGCGCTTCTCGACGGCCTCCAGGTCGGCGAAGATGAGCTCGGTCTCGATCGTCTCGATGTCCCGCAGCGGGTCCACGGAGCCCTCCGGGTGGATGATCCCGTCGTCGTGGTGGGCGCGGACGACGTGGACGATCGCGTCGGTCTCGCGGATGTTGGCCAGGAACTTGTTGCCCAGCCCCTCGCCCTCGGAGGCGCCCCTGACCAGGCCGGCGATGTCGTGGAAGGAGATCGTGTCGGCGACGATGTCGCTGGCCCCGATGACGCCCGACACCGTGGTCAGGCGCTCGTCCTGAACGGGGACGACGGCGATGTTCGGCTCGATCGTCGTGAACGGGTAGTTGGCGGCCTCCGCCCCGGCCTGGGTGAGCGCGTTGAACAGCGAGGACTTGCCCGCGTTGGGCATCCCGACGATGCCGACCTTCATGACGGCCCCGCCTGCGTCCGGAAGCGGGACCCGACGACGGTGCCGAGCGCCGCACCGACGACGATGTCCGACGGGTAATGCACGCCCAGGTACACGCGGCTGAGGGCCATCGCGCCCGCGGTCACGCGCAGCGGGGTCGCCGCCAGCCCGACGAGCGGGGCGAAGGCGGCCACCGCGGCGAACGACGACGTCGCGTGCGCGCTGGGGAACGACAGCGCCGTCGGCGTGGCGATCAGCGCGGGCAACCCGGCGAACGTCGGCCGGCGGCGCCGGAAGACCTGCTTGAGCGCGGTGTTGGCCACGTAGGCCGCCACGACGCCTGTGGTCGCGCGTGTCCACGCCTCCCGGCGGCCGGGGTCCAGCGCGGCGCCCGCCGCGCCCAGCACCAGCCAGCACGCCGCGTGCTCGCCCGTGCGCGAGAAGGCCCGTACCCGGCCGACCGTCGTCGGGGTTCGGGCCACCCCGCGGATCGCGCGGTAGGCGCCGACGTCGGCCGCGGCCGCGCGACGGCCGAGCGGCCCCGAGCGGCGCAGCACCCGCAGCGCCCGCCGGGCGGCAGGATCGGCGACCGGCAGCACGGGCAGAACGGCCGGAGAGGACGTGGCAGGGACGCGCATCGCGGGGCAGGTTATGGCCTGCGCGCCGCCGGCGGCGCGGCGGACGGGCCGTCCCGCGGCCGAGGGCCGGCGAGGGCGCCAGGCACCCGAACGGTCGTCCACCGATGCGTCATCCTCTCCCGGGCCGGGCAGGGTCGCGGGATGCGGATCCTGCTCGTCGTCAATCCTGCGTCCGGCTCGGGCGCCGACCCGGAGACGATGACCGCCCGGCTGCGCGACCTCGGGGGTGACATCACCACGGTCCCCATCGATGGCATCGACGAGGTCGGCGGCGTGTCAGCCGCCGGGATCCAACGCGTCGTCGCCGGCGGCGGCGACGGGTCCCGCGGTGCGGCGGCGGGCCGGGCCCCGCGGCGGGACGCCGCCCGCGC